>JANOAJ010000220.1:0-17013 GCA_031411035.1 Sphingomonadales bacterium | reverse complement strand
CGCCTCACCTAACAGCCGCGCCTCACGCAGAGATGCGGGTGTAGCTCAGTTGGTTAGAGCGCCGGCCTGTCACGCCGGAGGTCGCGGGTTCGAGTCCCGTCACTCGCGCCACTCCCCTTTGCGGAGGGTTAGCGGAAAGTCCCCGTTTCCATCCATCGCAGCAGCGGCTTGAGCGGCGCGATCCAGATGATACCCAGAAACACATAGGCCAGCGCCTGCACCAGCGGGTGTGCCTGGCTGATCCAGGGCGACAGGCTGGAGATGATGATCGACCAGACAAGGATCAGGGTCAGGATCAGGAAGATGCCAAAGGGTTTGCGCCAACTGGGGGTCATGGAAACGCTATCCGCGAAGCCGGGCCGGTAATCCAGCCCTTTTCGGTCAGAACCGCATCCAGCGGCACATCCCAGGGATCAGCGGGCAGGGCGTCAATTTCTTGAAATTGACAAGCAATACCTATCCGTAATGCATTGGTATATTTGGAAAAATACCGATCATAATGGCCAGCGCCCTGGCCCAGCCGGTTCATCGCTGAATCAAAACCCAGCAGAGGTACCAGCAGAATGTCGGGGTTGGCTGGTGGGGCATGGGCGGAAGGCTGTTCAAAGCCGAAAACACCGGTTTCAAGCGGATCGCCAGGTTTCCAGCACCGGAATTCCATCGCGGCCGCGCGGTCAGCAATGAAAGGCAGGGCGGTGACGCACCCGTGATGCGCGGCACGTTCGAGTAACGGGGACGGATCCATCTCGCTGCCCACAGGCCGATATCCCGCGATGACAGGCAGGTTTTTCAGCAAGACATGGAAGCGGGCGAGCGCCTCAGGCGGGTAATCATCCCGAATGGGCAGGGATTTCCGTGCATTCTTCCGCGTTTTCCGCAGCAGCGTGCGTAGCTCGTCCTTGGAACGCATCTTCGTCTCGCCGGTGGTTGGCGGACCCACCTTGGGCCGTTTGCTAGAATATCCTCTGACGCCGTAAACGTCAGGTGGGGACCAGATAAGACGGACCAGGATCCGCCCAGGGCCAGCCCCCTAGGATGTTGAATCGCCTCAGGGATGTTCGTGAGCGCGCACCGGGCAGTATCCGCCAATCCCTATCTAGGGGTTCGGTGCAGGATTCTCAAGTCTTTCGGCAAATGCTTCCAGTCGGGCTGCGATGGCTTCCAGCGGCGCGGGATCAGCCGGGGCAGGCGCGGCAACAGGCGCGGGGGCGCGTTCGAGCGCTTCATCAGCGAAAAGCAGCGCGGCCAGCAGCAATTGCCGTACTTCGCTGGTGTTGCCTACTGCGCTTTTGGCTTCCTGCGCTTTGGCATCCACCGCTTCGCCGAGCTTCAGCAGATGCGGCTCTTCCCCATCGCGGCAGGAAACCTTGTAGCTGTATCCGCCAACGGACAGGGTTACTTCGGCCATCAGCCTGTTCCCTTTGTGTCGGCGATCAGCGCAGCCAGCCCGTCAAGCGCCGCACGGGCTTCCCCGCGCAGGGCTTCGTGGCGGGCGGAGAGCTCTGCCAGCGCCCGAACCGCATCTGGCGCAGTTACGGGCGGGGCGGGGCGTGCGGCAGCGGCTTCGATCCGCGCCAGCGCCCGTTCGATGCGTTCCGCTATGGTTGAGGCCCCGTTAACGCTCATGGTGCGTTGGCATAGCATGACAGATACATGACACAAGCCTCTGTTGCATGATTGTGCCGCGCACAGGCGGTTGACGCGGGCGGGCCTGCACGTCAAGGCAACCCCGCCTTCGCGGGCGCGAGTCGCCCGCACATTCAGCATCCCGGGGAGCCCATCATGACCGTCGCGCCGCAACAGCTTGCCAATGCGATCCGCGCGCTATCGATGGATGGCGTGCAGGCCGCCAATTCCGGCCATCCCGGCATGCCGATGGGGATGGCGGATGTGGCGACCACACTCTTCACACAATATCTCAGGTTTGATCCGCAAGCCCCCAAATGGGCTGATCGGGATCGTTTCGTCCTTTCCGCCGGGCATGGGTCGATGCTGGCCTATGCGACACTCCACCTGACCGGCTATGCGCGCCCGACAATGGATGACATGCGGAACTTTCGCCAGTTGCACTCCCCCTGCGCCGGCCATCCCGAAAACTTCGAACTTGAAGGCGTGGAAACCACAACCGGTCCTTTGGGGCAGGGGCTGGCGACAGCCGTGGGCATGGCGATCGCCGAGCGGCATCTGAACGCGGTGTTCGGCGATGATCTGGTCGATCACCGCACCTGGGTGATCGCGGGCGATGGCTGCCTGATGGAAGGCATCAACCACGAAGCCATTGGGCTTGCCGGGCAACTCGGTCTTGGCCGCCTGATTGTGCTGTGGGATGATAACCGGATCACGATTGACGGTGCCGTTGATCTCTCCTCGTGCGAAGACATTCCGGCGCGTTATGCTGCTACCGGCTGGCACACTGAAAGCTGCGATGGCCATGATTTTGCTGACATTGCGCGCGCGATCGAAGCGGCGATGGCCGATAATCGGCCGTCGCTGATCGCCTGCCGCACGCTGATCGGCAAGGGCGCGCCCAACAAGCAGGGCACGTCTGGCGTGCATGGCAGCCCCCTTGGTGCGGACGAGGTTGCGGCAACGCGGGAAGCGCTTGGCTGGACGTCCGCTCCGTTCGAAGTGCCGGCTGAGATTGTGGCCACATGGCGCGAGGCTGGCAAGCGTGGGGGGCCAGCTCGTTCGGCGTGGGATGCACGTCTTGCGGCAAGCAATCAGGGCGCGGAGTTCACACGCCGTATGAAGGGTGAACTGCCTGCAGATACCGGCATGGCCGCCTATCTTGAAGGCTTGACGTCAAATCCGCCCAAGGTGGCCAGCCGCAAGGCCAGCGAAATGGCACTGGGTGCCCTCACGGCGGCAATCCCTGAATTGATTGGTGGTTCTGCGGACCTTACAGGCTCTAACAATACCAAAACATCATCCACCAAGCCTTTCACAAAACACGATTATTCTGGTCGGTATGTCTATTATGGCATCCGGGAATTCGGCATGGCCGCAGCGATGAATGGAATGGCGTTGCACGGCGGCATCATTCCTTATGGCGGTACCTTCCTGATCTTTTCGGACTATGCGCGGCCCGCCATCCGGCTTTCGGCCTTGCAGGGCGCGCGCGTCGTCTATGTCTTCACCCATGACAGTATCGGGCAGGGCGAAGACGGGCCCACCCACCAGCCGGTCGAGCATCTGCAAAGCCTGCGTTCCATGCCGAACCTGCATGTCTTCCGCCCTGCAGACGCGATCGAAACCGCCGAATGCTGGCAACTTGCGATTGCCAATGCACATGGACCGTCCGTCCTTGCGCTTTCCCGCCAGGATCTGCCACCGGTGCGGAGCGAAGCCGCAAGCAACCGAAGTGCGCAAGGGGCTTACCGGCTCAAGGCAGCGGAAGCGCCACGCCGGGCCATTCTTCTTGCCACCGGTTCCGAAGTGGCTGTCGCACTGGAAACGGCCGCCGCTCTGGAAGCACAAGGCCTTGGCGCGGACGTGGTGTCCATGCCCTGCACGGAATTGTTTGACGCCCAACCCGATGCCTACCGCGCCGATATCCTGCCTGACGACAGCGCAATCTTGCGCGTGTCCATCGAAGCGGGAACCACCTTTGGCTGGGAACGCTATACCGGGATCAAGGGATTGAAGATCGGCCTCGACCGGTTCGGGGCATCGGCGCCGGGCAAGGTGCTGATGGCGCATTTCGGCTTTTCGGCGGAAAAGATTGTTCCACAAATCATAGCAAAACTAAACGCTTAAAAGGGAGTATTTGACATGGCGACTAAAGTTGCAATCAACGGGTTTGGCCGGATCGGTCGCTTGGTGGCCCGCGCGATCATCGAGCGTCCCGATTGCGGTCTGGAACTCGTTGCGATCAATGATCTGGCCGATGCCAAGTCCAACGCGATGCTGTTCAAGCGTGACAGCGTTCATGGCCCTTTCCCCGGCACGGTCGAAGCCGATGGAAACGATATCATCGTCAATGGCAAGCGCATCCATGTGACGGCTGAGCGGGATCCCGCCAATCTGCCCCATGCGGCAAACGGCATCGACATCGCGCTGGAATGCACCGGTTTCTTCACTGATGCGGCGAGCGCGGGCAAGCACATCACGGCGGGCGCCAAGCGCGTGCTGATTTCGGCTCCCGCCAAGAATGTTGATCTGACCGTGGTGTTCGGCGTCAACCACGAAAAACTGACATCAGAGCACAAGATTGTTTCGAACGCGTCCTGCACCACCAATTGCCTCGCTCCGGTTGCCAAGGTGCTGAATGACAGCATCGGCATCGAACGTGGCCTGATGACGACGATCCATGCCTATACCAACGACCAGAAGATCCTTGACCAGATCCATGATGACATGCGCCGCGCCCGTGCTGCGGGCATGTCGATGATCCCGACGACAACGGGTGCTGCCCGTGCAGTGGGTGAGGTTCTGCCGGAACTGAAGGGCAAGCTTGATGGTTCCGCAATCCGCGTGCCGACGCCCAATGTGTCGCTGATTGACCTGACCTTCACGCCCAAGCGCGACACGACCAAGGATGAGGTCAATGCGATCCTCAAGGCCGCGTCGGAAAGCGGGCCGCTCAAAGGGGTGCTTTGCTATACGGACGAGCCTCTGGTTTCGATCGATCTCAATCATGTTGCGGCCAGTTCCACGGTGGACAGCCTTGAAACCGCTGTGCTGGATGGCAAGCTCGTCCGCGTTGTCAGTTGGTATGACAATGAATGGGGCTTCTCCAACCGCATGGTCGATACGGCTGGTGCCATCGCAAAGCTGATCTGAGGGGCCGATCCGATGGCATTCCGCACCCTTGACGATATGGGCGATATCACGAGCCAGCGTGTGCTGGTTCGTGAAGATCTGAATGTGCCGATGGCCGATGGCAAGGTGACTGATGATACACGCTTGCGCGCCACAGTTCAGACATTGTGTGAACTGGCTGATCGGGGCGCAAAGGTGTTTGTCCTGGCCCATTTCGGGCGGCCCAAGGGAGCGGCCAATGCAGCCATGTCGCTCCGCCAGGTGGTGCCTGCGCTGGCCCATGTGCTGGGTCGGGATGTCCGGTTCCTTGAGGGGTGCGCCGGGCAGTTGATTGCGGTTGAGGGGCACAAGATGCCCAATGGCTCGATCACGGTGCTGGAAAATACCCGCTTTCACCCCGGTGAAGAGACCAATGATCCTGCCTTTATCGAGCAAATGGCAAAGCTGGGCGATCTGTATGTGAACGATGCCTTTTCCGCTGCCCATCGTGCCCATGCTTCTACCGAAGGGCTGGCGCACCAGATGCCTGCCTTTGCCGGTCGCGCGATGGAAGCCGAACTGGTGGCACTGGAAAAGGCGCTGGGAGCCCCTCAGACGCCTGTGGCAGCGGTGGTGGGCGGTGCCAAGGTTTCCAGCAAGCTGGACGTGCTGCGGCATCTTGTGGCGCGTGTGGATCACCTGATCATCGGCGGCGGGATGGCCAACACCTTCCTGGCCGCGCGCGGCGTGGATGTGGGCAAATCCCTGTGCGAGCATGATCTGACCGGCACGGCAGAGGAAATCCTGACCGCGGCGGAGGCGGCAAACTGCACGGTGCATCTGCCCTATGACGTGGTGGTGGCGACCGAATTCCGCGCCAATCCGCCGGTGCGCACGGTAAATGTGCATGAAGTGGCAGCCGACGAGATGATTCTGGATGTCGGCCCGGCGGCGGTAGAGGCCCTGGCGGACGTACTGAAGAATTGTCGCACTCTGGTGTGGAACGGCCCGATGGGCGCGTTTGAAACGCCGCCATTTGATACGGCCACCGTGGCATTGGCGAAAACTGCGGCGGCGCTGACGCGGGAGGGATCGCTGGTTTCTGTGGCAGGCGGCGGTGATACTGTTGCCGCGCTCAACCATGCGGGCGTGGCGGATGATTTTACCTTTGTTTCAACCGCAGGCGGAGCCTTTCTTGAATGGATGGAAGGGCGCGACCTTCCGGGCGTAAAAGCGCTCCAGATCGCCTGAATCACACCGGTTTAACCCTTTTTGGCCGCAATTTGGGCTTTTCGCGCCCGATATTGCCGCCTAACAGGCTGCCACAACATTCGAATGCACAGAGGGACCAGTTGATGACGACCAAAGCGGTAAAGGCCATTTTGGCCAATTACGAAAGCGACAGCGCGGGCACCAAGGCCAATCTGTACCGCATCCTGATGCAGGGCCGCCTTGGTGGTACGGGCAAGATGATTATTTTGCCTGTGGATCAAGGATTTGAACACGGTCCTGCACGCAGTTTCTCAATTAACGAGCCGGCCTATGATCCCCATTATCATTACCAGATGGCGATTGATGCGGGGCTGAATGCCTATGCCGCGCCGCTCGGAATGCTCGAAGCGGGGGCTGATACCTTTGCCGGGCAGATCCCGACGATCCTGAAGGTCAACAGCTCCAACAGTTGGGCCACCGGCGTCAACCAAGCGGTGACGGGCGGAGTTGATGACGCCCTCCGTCTCGGCTGCGCGGCGATCGGTTTCACCATTTACCCGGGCGCGGATGATGTGTTCGACATGATGGAAGAATTCCGGGAACTGGCGGCCGAAGCGAAATCGGTGGGCCTCGCCACCGTGCTCTGGTCCTATCCGCGCGGCGGAGAGCTCTCCAAGGCGGGCGAACTGGGCCTCGACGTCGGCGCGTACGCCGCGCACATGGCGGCGCTGCTCGGCGCGCATATCATCAAGGTTAAGTTGCCGAGCGACCATATTGAGCAGAAAGACGCGAAAAAGGCCTATGAAGGGATCGACAGCAGCACGCAGGCCAAGCGCGTCAGCCATGTGGTGAAAAGCTGCTTCAATGGCCGCAGACTGGTTGTCTTCTCCGGCGGCGCGGCGAAAGGCGCGGATGCCGTCTATCAGGATGCCCGCGATATCCGTGATGGCGGCGGAAATGGCTCGATTATCGGCCGCAACACCTTCCAGCGCCCGCGCAAGGAAGCGCTGGAGATGCTCGACAAGCTTGTGCGCATCTACAAGGGCAAGGAATAGTCACCGGCCAGGAAAACGGGCGTCGAAACGCCCGTTTTTTTTGATGCGACTCCGTTGCCTTCCTTGCAAGGCGGAATGGCTTATAAGGGAATGATGGAAAACCGCGCCGCACAGGCAGGCCGTCCGGCCTGTCAACTCTATCTCATTTCGCCGCCGATCATCGCCACAGGCTTTGCAGATCGGCTGAAATCTGCGCTTTCTGCCGGGCCGGTGGCAGCGTTCCAATTGCGCCTGAAGAACGTGGATGAGGATGAGGTCGCACGCTTTGCGGCGCCTTTGCAGACAATCTGCGCGGATCATGATGTGGCGTTCATTGTGAACGACAGCATGGCGCTGGCAAAGCGGTTGGGTGCTGATGGTGTCCATCTGGGGCAGGGGGATGGTGATCCCAAAGCCGCGCGCGCATTGCTGGGTCCTGATGTGCAGATCGGCGTGACGTGTCATAACAGCCGTCATCTGGCCATGGAGGCAGGGGAAAAGGGCGCGGACTATGTTGCCTTTGGCGCTTTTTACCCCACAGGAACAAAGAAAACAGAATTTAGCGCCGATAAGGATTTATTGACGTGGTGGAGCAGCCTGTTTGAGCTGCCTTGCGTGGCAATTGGCGGGATTTTGCCCGTCCATGCGCCAGAATTGGCCGCCGCTGGTGCCGATTTTGTCGCTGTTAGTGGCGCTGTGTGGAACGATCCCTCAGGAGAGGGGCACGCCATTCAGGAATTTGTGCGCGCTATGAACCTAAACGGTTAATTGGCTAAGCAGCGATCCGCGTTGTACGGGGTGCCGATGTCCGACCGCTGTTTCCGTCGCGATTAATCTGATCGATGTCCGATTTGGTAAATCCGAACCAGCCTGACGCAGGTGATGGCAGGTGCCGGGCCGGGGCGATGCCGCGCGGTGGGGTAGTGCTACGGTTCATGACAGGCAATTCCTTGAAACATCTGTGTGAAAGGTCTCCCTCTCCATCCTGTGTCTGCAATGGGCGGTGCGACTGTCCCGGTATTGCACATAACCGCCGGATTTGAAGAAAACCGTCAAACACAGGCAAAAACTTGCCCGTTGGCCGCGCGCGCGCTAGGGGGCGCGCCACACTTTCCCATCCAGATCAGGTGACATCATGAAAATCAACGCGGTCGAGATTCGCCCCGGCAACATTCTTGAATATGAAGGCGGCTTGTGGCGTGCCGTGAAGATCCAGCATACCCAGCCCGGCAAGGGCGGCGCCTATATGCAGGTCGAAATGAAGAACCTGCGCGACGGGCGCAAGAACAATGTCCGCTTCCGCTCGGCAGAGAGCATTGAACGGGTTCGGCTTGTTCAGCGCGATTTCCAGTTCCTCTATGCCGAAGGCGACGGCCTGGTTTTCATGAACAAGGAAACCTATGATCAGGTGACTTTGCCGCGCGATCTGCTGGGCGATGCGGCTGCGTTCCTGCAGGACGGCATGGACGTCGTCATGGAAATGCATGAGGATGAAGCCCTGTCGGTCGCCCTTCCCGACACGATCGAAGCGCTGATCGTAGAGGCCGACGCCGTGGTGAAGGGGCAGACGGCCTCATCATCCTACAAGCCCGCCATTCTTGAAAATGGCGTCCGCGTGATGGTGCCGCCGCATATCGGCGCAGGCACGCGGATTGTCGTCGATGTGTATGAACAGACCTATGTGAAACGGGCGGAATAGCAGCATATGGTATCGCATTCCGGTCTTATGACCATCATGGACCGCGCTGCCCGCAAGGCAGGCGGCAAGCTGCGCCGGGACTTTAACGAGGTCCAGCATTTGCAGGTGAGCCGCAAGGGGCCCGCCGACTTTGTGTCCAAGGCCGATCAGGCTG
Organism: Sphingomonadales bacterium; assembly: GCA_031411035.1. Taxonomy (GTDB): domain Bacteria; phylum Pseudomonadota; class Alphaproteobacteria; order Sphingomonadales; family Sphingomonadaceae; genus Aquisediminimonas. The sequence continues at coordinate 8,174 of JANOAJ010000220.1, read as the reverse complement.
CCGAGCGCACGCTCTATGACGAATTGTCCCGCGCGCGGCCAGACTGGAACTTCCTGATGGAGGAAGGTGGCGAGATTGCGGGCGATCCGAACAAACCGCGCTTCATCATTGATCCGCTGGATGGCACGTCCAACTTCCTCCACGGCATCCCTCATTTCGCGATTTCTATCGCGGTTGAGGAGACGCTGGCGAACGGCAAGTCCGAAATCACGTCGGCTTTGGTTTATCAGCCGCTGACGGATGAGAGCTTCTGGGCTGAGAAAGGCAAGGGTGCCTGGGTGCAAAGCCAGCGCCTGCGCGTGTCGGCCCGGCGGGATATGTCTGAAGCGCTGGTGGCAACCGGCATTCCGTTCATGGGCCATGGCAATTTCGCGCAGTGGAGTCGTATCTTCGGAGCGGTAGCCCCGGAAGTCGCGGGAATCCGTCGCTTTGGTGCGGCGAGCCTTGATCTGGCCTGGCTCGCGGCGGGGCGGTATGACGCCTATTGGGAAGCGGATCTGCAGCCCTGGGATGTGGCGGCCGGCATATTGCTGGTGCGCGAGGCCGGCGGGTTTGTCAGCGATTTCCGCGGTGGAGACAAGCCGATCGAACGCAAGGAAATCCTGGCCGGGAATGACGCGACCCATTCAAAACTGCACAAGCTGGTGGCAAGCGCTTTGCGCTAAGCCATCAGCCGGGTTCGCCCAGCTTTTCCCGTCGTTCCTCGGCAGTGCGCAGCACTTCATAGGCGGCCTGCACGGCCTGAAACCGTGTTGCGGCTTCGGCATCGCCCGGCTTCACATCCGGGTGATTTTCCTTGGCCAGCTTGCGCCATGCAGACTTGATCGCGTCAAAATCCGCGTCCGTTTCCACGTCCAGCACGTCAAGCGCGCGCATTTCCTCGCGGCTGCGTGATCCGTCTCCCGGTGCCCCCCAGCCATAATGCTTGGTTTCGTGAAAACCGGAAAAGTCCCGGCGTTCATTGGCTTCACGCTCTGCGGCCTCTTCGGCAGAAAGACCGGCAAAATAGTCCCAGCGGCTGTTATATTCGGCGGCATGCTCCAGGCAGAACCACCAGCGTTCCGGGCTGTTCGGTGCCTTGGGGGCAGGGCGGTCTCCCGGGTTGGTGCAGCCATGCCGGTCACACAGACGCACCTTGGCTGCCTCACGCGAGGTGCCGTAGGAACGCCAGCGGGGAAAGCCCCAGTCATCAGAACGGTTTTTGCGCGCCATAGCGTTCCAGAATAGCCGATGGCGCGATCCCTGTCACGCACGGAGGGCCGAATTTCCTCTCGGTAAAGCTACTGATCCGGGGTGTTTACGCGATGCTGATTGTTCAGCCGACATATTCCAGGCCGCAACTGGCCAGATAGCCCTTTTTCTTCCAGCAGCTTTCGCTGGTTCGTGGCAAGCCGACCCGGAAATAGGGGCGCGGAATGCGGAACTGTTGATCGCCTTTGGCAACCAGGGCATTGCGCAGTTCACGCAGATGCTCGGCGGCGAAAGTGCCAAACTTGCCCTTGGGAGTGAAAAGCCCGATCCGCCCGACCCGTCCGGAAGCCGAACAAAAGTTCAGTTGGGCCTTTACCGTGGAATAGCCGCTATAGGTGCGGGTGCCGAAGGTATCGAGCGCGTTTTGGCCGGCTTTGGGCGTCTTGTTCGTGCGCTTGAAATAGGCAGTCAAAGTGTTGAACGCCTTCGCCATTTCATCTTTGTGATCGTTGAGCAGCGCATTGTAGTTTTCCAGCGTGCGAAGGGTTGGCTCAAATCCGCACTGGAGCGCGGCGACGTTCAGGCCGGAACGCATGCCCCAGATGATCGCCGCATTCTCCTCGGCGGGCGTGGCGCCAGGCAAAGGCACACCCATCCCTGCCTCATAACCTGTAAGCGGCGGCCCCGAAACGTCTGGTGCGAGCCAGAATATCTGTGCACTGGCAGGCATTGCTGCCAGCGCAGTTGCCATTATCGCCACTGATGCCCCTAACGCACGCATGAATTGGTTTCCCTCATTTCCTCGACCTGACCAAGTTCATTGCTCTTAGCGCCTTAACACGCGATGGACAGAAAAAAGGGCCGCCCGGTTGCCCGGACGGCCCTTCTTCAGCAATGCCGGTAAGGCGATTACTTGGTCGCGTTTGCAGCTGCTTCAGCAGGAGCGGCAGCATTCGCATCGGCAGGAGCCGCTGCGTTTGCGTCAGCCGTCATGTTGGCATCTGCACCCATCGCGCCATCGACGTTGGTCATGGCATCGTTGGTGGTGCCAGCCATCGCGTCAGCTGCGTTCATTTCGGTGACGGCAGCGTTGTCAGCGGTGGCGGTTTCGCTCTTGCCGCAAGCAGCGACGGTCAGAGCAGCGGCGGCAACGAAGGCAACGGTTACGAACTTGCGCATATCAATAAACTCCCAAGGCAAAAAAGCGATCTGGTTGGCGTTCGCCCTTAATACCCAAATCGTGGTGGATATTACAGATATTGTGCGACTCGCTCAAGCAAATTTTTTCAGGCGTGTGAAACGGCATCCAAAAACGCCGGAAAGTGCCGAAATAGCGCCGAATCGAATGCCCGCATGTGCGTGTCAACACCGAGTCGCGCGAGGCTGGTGACATCGAATTCCGGCAAGCCGCATGGCACAATCCCACCAAAATGGGAGAGGTCAGGAGCAATGTTGACCGAAAAGCCGTGAAAGGTGATCCAGCGGCGCACCCGCACGCCGATGGCACCAATCTTCGCTTCTCGACCACCATCCATCGTCCAGATGCCGACCCGGCCTTCAGATCGCCAGCTTTCGATGCCAAAATCCGCAAGCGCCGCGATCACCCAGCCTTCCAGCGCATGCACATAGCAGCGCACATCCCGTCCCCGTTTGTCGAGATTGAGCATGACATAGCCAACGCGCTGGCCCGGGCCGTGATAGGTGTAGCGTCCTCCGCGTCCGGCGGCATACACAGGAAAGCGCGGATCAAGCAGCTCAGCGGGATCGGCGCTGGTGCCGCTGGTGTATAAAGGGGGATGCTCAAGCAGCCATATCTGTTCCGGTGCCTGCCCGGCGGCAATGGCAGCGGCACGTGCTTCCATTGCGGCAAAGGCTTCGGGCCAGGGCGTAAGGCTCGGGGCAACCGTCCATTCGATATCGGCGGGGCTTGGTGCGGCAAGTTCGGTCATGGCGTGATTGTCGCTAGCGGATTTGGCCCCTAAGTGAGAGAGGAATCTGAATGAAGAGGTGGGTATGAAGTTTTCGGCGGACAAGGCGTGGGAAGATATGGTCGCGCTGTTCAGGGCGAACCGGGAGATTCTTCTCGCGGTGCTGGGCGTGTTCATTTTCCTGCCTGCGCTGGCCTGGTCGCTTGCCGTGGCACCGCCGGAGCTGAAGCCGGACGGGATCAACAATTTCGCCAATATGATGGCCTGGTGGAACGCCAATGCGCTCTGGTATGTGCTGCGCGCGCTGATTGAATTGCTCGGCACGGCGTCAATTTTCGGCCTGTTGCTGGGCCGTGAGCGCCCCACCGTAATCGAGGCGCTGCGAAGGACGGTGACATTGCTGCCCAGCCTGCTGCTTGCCAACCTGTTGGTGGGGTTGCTGCAGATTGGCGGGTTCTTCCTGTTGATTATTCCCGGGATCTATCTGATCGGACGGACGATGCTGGCAACATCTGTCGTCGTGGCGGAGGATGCGCGCAATCCCGTGGTGGCGGTTTCCCGCTCGCTTGCCCTCACAGACAAGAATGGCTGGCGGATCACCGCGATGTTCTTCCTGATCGTGATCGTCGGCCTGATCCTGACCGCAGCCGTTGCCAGTGTTTTTGGCGCACTGTTCCGGCTGATATTCCCCGAAGGCCTTGCCGCGACGGCAAGCGGCGTGGTCGAATCCGTTCTCGAAAGCGGCATAACGCTGGCGCTTATCCTGATGGTCGTGGCCACCTACCGCCAGTTGTCGGGTCAGGCGGCCGGTTCGATCAGCGGGACATGAGGTGCCGCATCGCGTGACAGCAGATTGGCGAGGCGCGGATCGGCAAAGGTTTCGACGGCACAGGCGTACGGCATAAAGCCGCTCTTGCGATAAAAGCCCAGGGCCGATGGCGAATCGAGCGTGCAGGTATGCACCCATACCCGCGTCACATCCTTGCGCCAGGCCGCGCCCAGTGCCTGCGCCATCAGCCAGCGGCCATGCCCGCCGCCCGTCAGTTCAGGCACCAACCCCAAAAAACTGATCTCGCACTGGCCGGCCGTGCGGAAATCCAGTTCCAGAATGCCGATTTGGATCCCGCGCGGATCAAGCACCGCCCAGATGCGCTCATCCGCATCATGGATGATCGCCGCCAGTGCCGCATCGTCCATCACCAGCCGGGAAAACCACAACCAGGGCTCCCCCACCCGGCGGAACAAGGCCCGGTATTTGGCGAGATCGGGCTTGCGCCATTCGACCAGCCGCAAGGGAGACGCGGGGAGGGGGCGTGGCATCGGACGCGTCCGCATTTCCAGCGACGTGACAATGGTGGCAATGTGCCCCGGCTCGACAGGCGTCAGGCCCATTTGGCCTCGGGCGGCAGGCTCATCAGGATCGCGTCGATATTGCCGCCCGTCTTCAGGCCAAACAGCGTGCCGCGATCATGCACCAGATTGAATTCGGCATAACGCCCGCGCCAGGTCAGTTGCTGGTCTTTCTCTTCCGCTGAGAAAGGCAGATGCATCCGGCGGCGGACAAGTTTCGGAAATATATCAAGAAACGCATCGCCGACAGCTTTGGTGAGTGTCAGCGTGTCATCGAACGCAGCCTGATCGGGCGTTTCCAGATGATCATAGAAAATCCCGCCGACACCCCGATGCACGCCGCGATGGGGGATCCAGAAATAGTCATCCGCCCATTTCCTGAAGCGCGGATAATCGCCTGCGGGGCTGGCCGCGCAGGCTGCTTCGAACGCAGCATGAAAGTCTGCGGTATCCTCGTCATAGGGCAAAGGCGGATTGAGATCCGCGCCACCGCCGAACCAGCTTTTCTGCGTGACGAGATAGCGGGTATTCATGTGAACGGCGGGCACATGCGGGTTCGCCATATGGGCGACCAGGCTGATTCCCGTCGCAAAGAATTGTGGATTTTCCGCAGCGCCGTGAATGGTCTTGGCGAATTCCGGATTGAACGCGCCGCCAACCGTGGAGACGTTCACGCCAACCTTTTCGAAGACCTTGCCTTTCATCAGCCCCTGCACACCGCCGCCGCCCTTGGCCTGGGGATCGTCATCGCGATTCCAGGGGGTGTAGCCGAATGACGCATCGCTGCCTGCCTCACGCTCGATCGCTTCAAAGGCGGCGCAAATCCGGTCACGCAGCGATTCAAACCAGGCGCGCGCGGCGGTCTGGCGGTCATCAAGAACGATCATGCGGGTAATTTTCCTGTCTGTCGAAGCGCTTCGGCAAGCGCAATGCCAGCGGCCACCGAGACATTCAAGGATCGGACTGCCGGATTTAGGGGAATTCGCAGGGCGGCGTCGCAAGCATCGCGCACATGGAGTGGCACGCCCGCGCTTTCCTGCCCCATCAGCAAAATGTCATCCGCCGCAAAGGGAAAATCATGAAGGCGGGTTTCAGCTTTGCTCGACAGCAGCAAGACTCGGCCATTTGCCGACGCGCGAAACGATTCCCAATCGGCATGGCGGGCGATCGTGACATGATCGATATAATCCATGCCCGCCCGCCTGAGCCGTGCATCGGAAAAGACAAATCCCGTTGGCTCGATAATATCCACGCCCGCGCCAAGACAGGCCGAAAGCCGCAGGATTGCGCCGACATTGCCGGGAATTTCGGGCTGGTAAAGGGCAACGCGCATGCCGCCCCCATAGCGATCCTCCGCCTGATGCAACAGACATGTCAAAATGGTGGTTTGCATAAGCGGACAAGATCGCTATCAGGCCCGCCAACCGTCCGGTAACGGCGGGTGAGGGGGCAGCAAATCCGGGCTATACCGGCGATCAATGCGGCTCTATCTTGAAGTTGGACGAACAAGGGCGGGTTTCGGAACATGGCGACAGCTGAACAGCTTGCAACCGAAGACGCGGGCGAAGACGGTGTCCGTCGCCGCGACTTCATTCACACAGGGGCGGTTGCCTTTGCAGGGATGGGCGTCGTTGCCGTAGCCCTGCCACTGGTCAACCAGATGAACCCGAGTGCCGATGTGCTCGCGCTGGCATCGATCGAAGTCGATCTGTCCGCCATTGCGCCTGGCCAGGCGGTCAAGACCAGCTGGCGCAAGCAGCCCATTTTCATCCGCAACCTGACGCCGGCTGAAATCGCCGAAGCGAACAAGGTGGACGTCGGCAGCCTGCGCGATCCGCAGACTCTGGCCGATCGCACGAAAGACGGCCATAACAACTGGCTGATCACGCTGGGTGTATGCACGCATCTTGGCTGTGTGCCGCTGGGCGCGGCAGCCGGTGAGGTTCGCGGCGATTTTGGCGGCTATTTCTGCCCGTGCCACGGTTCGCACTATGATACGGCAGCCCGCATCCGCAAAGGCCCGGCCCCCAAGAACCTTGTGGTACCGGATTACAAGTTCAACACCGACACTGTCGTCCAGATTGGTTGAGGATAGAGCATCATGAGCTTCCCCTGGGCAAATCATTACGAGCCTTCGCTTCCCATCATGAAGTGGATGGATGAAAAGCTGCCTTTGCCGCGCTTCATCTATAACGCGATCGGGGCCGGTTATCCGGTGCCGCGCAACCTCAATTATTTCTGGAATTTCGGTGTGCTGGCCGGTGCCGCGCTCGTGATCCAGATCATCACCGGCGTTGTGCTGGCGATGCACTATGCGGCCAATGGCGCGGTGGCGTTCGATTCGGTTGAACACATCATGCGGGACGTGAATTCGGGCTGGCTGCTGCGCTACGCCCATATGAACGGCGCGACGATGTTCTTCGTGGTCGTCTATCTCCATATTTTCCGGGGGCTCTATTACGGGTCCTACAAGGCACCACGCGAAATGGTGTGGCTGCTGGGTGTCGTGATCTTCCTGCTGATGATGGCCACTGCATTCATGGGCTATGTGCTTCCCTGGGGTCAGATGAGCTTCTGGGGTGCGCAGGTGATCACCGGCTTCTTCTCTGCCATTCCTGTGGTGGGGGAACCGATCCGCGAATGGCTGCTGGGTGGTTTCGCGCCGGATAATGCCGCGCTCAACCGCTTTTTCTCGCTGCACTTCCTGCTGCCGTTCGTCATTGCGGCCGTCATCATCCTCCATATCTGGGCCCTTCACATCCCCGGCTCCTCGAACCCCACGGGCATCGAAGTGAAGGATGAACAGGATACGGTGCCGTTCCATCCCTATTACACGGCCAAGGACGGTTTCGGGCTGGCGGTGTTCCTGATCGTGTTTGCGATCCTGTTGTTCTTCGCGCCGAACCTGCTGGGCGAAGCGGTGAACTACATTCCGGCGAACCCGCTTTCCACGCCGGCGCACATCGTTCCCGAATGGTATTTCTGGCCCTTCTATGCGATCCTGCGCGCCTTTACGGTCAACTTCCTGTGGGTTCCGGCAAAGCTTTGGGGGGTGATCGCGATGTTCGCGTCCATCGCGCTGCTGTTCATCCTGCCCTGGCTGGATCGTTCGCCAGTGCGTTCGGCAACCTATCGCCCGCTCTATCGCATCTTCTTCTGGCTGCTGGTGGTGGATGTCATCATCCTCGGCTTCTGCGGCAAGATGCCTGCTGAAGAACCTTATGTGCGGATCGGCCAGCTTGCTGCTGCTTGGTATTTCGCGCATTTCCTGATCATCCTGCCGATCATCTCGAAGATTGAAAAGCCGCTGCCGCTGCCGAATTCGATCACCGAAGCTGTGCTCGGCAAGGCCGCAACGGCGTAAACGGGGGCTATAGACAATGATCCGTATCCTGGCCTTTTTGGGCGGCCTTGGTTTTATCACAGCGCTGCTGATTGCGGCAGTGATGCCACGCGACAAGGCGGAAGTGTCCGCTTCCACGATGTTCCACAAGGAGCATAAGGAAGTCGAATTTGAAAGCGATGGCCCGCTTGGCAAGTTTGATACTGCGCAGCTTCAGCGCGGCTTTCAGGTTTACAAGGAGGTCTGCTCGGCCTGTCACTCGCTGAAACAGGTCGCTTTCCGCGATCTCGAGGAAATCGGTTTCAACAAGGCCGAGGTGAAGGCGATTGCCAACAACTGGGTCGTCGAAGTTCCCTCGATCA
>JANOAJ010000219.1:0-6436 GCA_031411035.1 Sphingomonadales bacterium | reverse complement strand
CCCACCGGCTTTCGCCAGCCACCCGGTTGCCCGCAAACTGCGCCAGCGTAAGCGGCATCAGCAACAGCGATGACGCGAAGATCGGCGGAATGACGTTCGCGGTATTGATCTTGAGCGGAAGGAAAGACTTATCGGACTGCATCATGCCCCGCGCAGTCGCGCGCTTGGGATACTGGATCAGCACCCGCCGCTGCGCCCGCTCCATAAAGCAGATAAACGCGATCAGCCCCACGACCAGGACCAGAATACCCATGATCAGCAGGGGAGACATGGTGCCGGTGCGCCCACCTTCGAAGACATTGACCAGCGCCTTGGGAAGCTGGGACACAATCCCGGCCATAACGATCAAGGAAATGCCGTTGCCAATGCCCCGGCTGGTGATCTGTTCGCCAAGCCACATGAGGAACATCGTTCCGCCCAGAAGGGCAGTCACGCAGGCAACGCGGAACAGGATACCTGGTTCTACAACAGCGGACTGGCCGGTCTGCGCGCCCCAGTTTTCAAGGCCCACAGCAATGAAATAGCCCTGAATGATCGTCAAAAGGACAGTGCCATACCGGGTGTATTGATTAAGTTTTTTGCGCCCGCTTTCGCCTTCCTTCTTGATCGCCGCGAGATGGGGCGAAAGCGAAGTGGCCAGTTGCACCACGATTGACGCGGTGATGTAGGGCATCACGCCCAGCGCGATCAGGCTCATGCGCTGCAGGGCGCCGCCGGAAAACATGTTGAAAAAATCGAGAACGCCACCTTTGGTGGTTTCGAACTGCGCCTGCAGCGCAACGGGATCAATTCCCGGCAGCGGCACATGGCTGAGCAGACGAAACACGATCAGGGCAGCCAGCGTAAACCAGATACGCTTCTTAAGATCGGTGGCCTGCGCAAAATTGTTCAGGCTTAGGCTTGAAGCCATCTGATCGGCGGTTGTTGCCATAACGCTTGTTTTGCCTTCACAAATAAGGAGCGGCGGGAAGCCCGTTCAGGCCCCCGCCGCGCTATATAGGCATTGTCGGGCGAATGTCAGCCCTTCTTTGCCGCAATCCGGGCCGCGCGAACGGTGCCCTTCTTGGCAGCGGCCTTTTCGGCAGCCGGAACCACAGCAATCACGTCAACCGATCCGCCAGCTTTCTCGATGGCAGCACGCGCACCAGCGGAAACGCCAGCAACATTGAAGCTGAGCTTGGCCGAAAAATCGCCCTTGCCCAGAATCCGCACGCCATCCTTGCCACCGCGAGCAAGACCGGCTGCTTTCAGGGCAGCGTGATCAATAACCGCCTTGGCATCCAGCTTCTTGGCATCGACCAGCTTCTGGATCGCACCCAAATTCACTTCGGCGAAATCCTTGCCGAAGATGTTGTTGAAGCCGCGCTTTGGCAGACGCATGTGAAGGGGCATCTGACCACCTTCAAAACCATTGATCGAAACGCCCGAACGGCTGGTCTGGCCCTTCTGGCCACGGCCCGAGGTCTTGCCCTTGCCGGAACCGATACCACGGCCAACCCGCATCCGGGATTTGCGCGCACCATCATTGTCGCGGATTTCATTCAGTTTCATGTCTTGCACTCGCTTTCGCTATGTTCGCGCAGGGACTGTCCCTTCAGGGGCTGTCCCTTGTTTCTCTCAAGCTGGTCACGGTCCTTGAGGGACAGTCGCCAGCCAGAATTCAGCCTACAACTTCCACCATATGGCGAACCTTGCGGATCATGCCCTGCACTTCAGGGCTGTCTTCCAGTTCGGAAACACGGTGCATCTTGTTGAGACCCAGGCCGATCAGCGTCGCGCGCTGATCGCCGGTGCGGCGGATGGGCGAACCCGTCTGCTTGATCTTGATCTTCGCCATGATGATTACTCCGTAACCGCCGCTGCGTCGGCTTCCGCCTCGGCAACGCTGGCGCCCGTGCGGCCAAGCAGATCGGCAATCTTCTTGCCGCGACGCTGGGCTACTGATTTGGGGCTTGTCTGCTCGGTCAGCGCCGCAAAGGTAGCGCGGATCATGTTGTAGGGGTTGGACGTGCCGACCGACTTGGTCACCACATCGGCAACGCCCAGCGATTCAAACACGGCACGCATCGGGCCACCGGCAATGATGCCTGTTCCCTGCGGCGCTGTGCGAACGGCCACGCGACCGGCACCAAAATGGCCACGACCATCATGATGCAGCGTCCGGCCTTCCTTCAGGGGAACGCGGATCATCGCCTTCTTCGCTGCTGCTGTCGCCTTCTGGATGGCTTCAGGCACTTCGCGCGCCTTGCCATGACCAAAGCCGACGCGGCCCTTGCCGTCACCAACCACAACCAGTGCCGCAAAACCGAAGCGCTTGCCGCCCTTCACCGTCTTGGAAACGCGGTTGATGTGCACAAGCTTTTCGATCAGCTCTTCGCCACCCTCTTCCGCATTCTGGCCACGACGATCATCGCGACGTCCGCGATTGCCATCACGGCCGCCACGACCACGATCGCCACCACCGGCACCACGGCCACCGCGCGGGCCACGACCACGTGGCGCATCGGCGGGCGCTGCTTCGACAGCAATTTCGCCGCCCTGGATTTCCGTTTCGTCAGCCATCCTTAAAACTCCAATCCGCCTTCGCGTGCGCCATCGGCCAGAGCCTTGACGCGACCATGGAAGAGGAAACCGCCACGATCAAAAACAACTTTGCTGACACCGGCAGCTTTCGCGCGCTCGGCAACGATCTTGCCAACCGCAGTCGCCGCATCAACCGTAGCACCGGTCTTGTCGCGGGCTGCCTTTTCAAGCGTGGACGCCGAAGCAACGGTCTTGCCCGCTGCGTCGTCGATCACCTGCGCATAGATATGGCGTCCGGAACGATGCACCGAGAGGCGCGGACGGGCGGCACCACGAGCGAGCAGAGCGGTACGAACCCGCTGCCGACGCTTCTGGAATGGGGAAAGTTTTGGCATTACTTCTTCTTCCCTTCCTTGCGGAAGATATACTCACCGCGATACTTGATGCCCTTACCCTTGTAAGGCTCCGGCTTGCGCCAGCGACGGATTTCAGCAGCAAGCTGGCCGACCTTCTGGGCGTCCATGCCGCTGATTTCGACCGTGGTCTGATCAGGTGTCTTGACTTCGATGCCTTCCGGCACGGCGACATCCACATCGTGGCTGTAACCAAGCTGCAGCTTCAGGTTGCGGCCCTGCGCATTCGCGCGGTAGCCAACGCCAGTGATTTCCAGCGTCTTGCTGAAACCCGCCGTCACGCCTGTCACCAGATTCTGGATCAAGGTCCGCTGCATACCCCAAAAGGCGCGCGCACGCTTCGTTTCATTGGCCGGTTTTACGGAAAGCTGCCCATCTTCAAGAAGATAGGTCACTTCATCAACCATCGGCAGCGTCAGCGTGCCTTTGGGGCCCTTGACCGATACCACGCCGCCATCCAGCGATGCAGTAACGCCTGCCGGAATGGCTACCGGCTTTTTCCCAGTGCGGCTCATCAGAATACCTCCGCAAGCACTTCGCCGCCAACATTCTGTTCGCGCGCTTCCGCGTCAGACAGAACACCCTTCGGCGTCGAAACGATGGTGATGCCAAGGCCGTTGCGAACCCGGGGCAGTTCCTTCGAACCCGAATAGACACGGCGACCAGGCTTGGATACGCGTGCCACGTGACGGATGGCCGGCTGGCCTTCGAAATATTTCAGCTCGATGCGCAGGCCGTCATGACCGGCAACATCCTCGGCCGAATAGCCACGGATATAGCCCTCACGCTTGAGCACGTCGAGTACACGGGCACGCAGCTTCGAAGCAGGCGTAACAACGCTGTCCTTCTTGGCCTGCTGGCCGTTGCGGATGCGGGTGAGCATATCACCCAGGGGATCGGTCAATGCCATCTCAGTAAACCCTTACCAGCTCGACTTGGTGACGCCGGGGATCAGGCCCTTGTTGGCCAGATCGCGCAGCTGAATGCGGCACAGTCGAAACTTGCGATAATACGCACGGGGACGACCCGTCAGCTCACACCGGTTGCGAACGCGCGTCGGATTGCCGTTGCGCGGAATTTCCGCCAGCTTGAGGCGCGCCATCAGCCGTTCGGTTTCATCCTTGGACTCGTCGTCCGCAATCGCCTTCAGGCGCGCATAACGGCCGGCACACGCCTTGACCATTTTCTTGCGCTTTTCGTTCTTGTTGATTGAACTCAGTTTCGCCATGTCACGCCGCCTGCTTTTCTTGAGCTTCTTCTTCGATCGGGAACGGGAAGCCGAACAGCCGCAGCAGTTCACGTGCTTCATCGTCGGTGTTGGCTGTGGTCGTGACGATCACGTCCATGCCGCGCACCTTGTCGATCTGGTCATAGCTGATTTCCGGGAAAATCAGCTGTTCCTTCAGGCCCATCGCATAATTGCCACGCCCGTCGAATGACTTCGGATTAAGTCCGCGAAAATCGCGAACGCGGGGAAGCGCGATGGTGATCAGACGATCGAGAAACTCGTACATCCGCTCACGACGCAGCGTCACCTTGCAGCCAATCGGCATGCCTTCGCGCAGCTTGAACTGGGCGACGGACTTTTTGGCCTTGATAATCACCGGCTTCTGGCCAGCAATCTGCTGCATTTCGCCAGCGGCGATATCGACCTTTTTCTTGTCCTGCGTGGCTTCGCCAACGCCCATGTTGATCACGATCTTTTCGATACGTGGTACTTCCATGACGTTTTTGTAGCCAAATCGCTCGGTCATCGCCGCAACGATCTTGCCCTCATAGATGCCTTGCATCCGGGCTTTATAGTTGGTGTCAGCCATTGATCACTTCTCCGGACTTCACGGCCACACGGACCTTCTTGCCGTCCTTGGTTTCGAAACGGACGCGCGTTGGCTTGCCCGTCTTGGGATCTTCAAGCGCGACCTTGGACACGTGAAGCGGAGCCTCACGACGTTCCAGTCCGCCCTGCGGATTGGTCTGGGTCGCCTTGCGGTGACGCGTGGCAATGTTCACGCCAGACACTACAACCTTGCCGTCCTTGGGCATGGACAACACGACTTCGCCATGCTTGCCCTTGTCCTTGCCAGACAGGATGACGACCTTGTCGCCCTTCTTGATTTTTGCGGTGGCCATTACAGCACCTCCGGCGCGAGCGAGATGATCTTCATATAGTTCTTCGCCCGCAGTTCACGAACCACCGGGCCAAAAATGCGGGTGCCGATTGGCTCCTCATTCTTGTTGACAAGAACGGCCGCGTTCGTGTCGAAACGGATCGTCGAACCATCGGGACGGTGAATGTCCTTGGCAGTGCGAACGATAACCGCGCGATGCACGTCACCCTTCTTCACCTTGCCACGGGGCGCGGCTTCCTTGATCGAAACAACGATCACATCACCCACACCAGCGAAGCGACGCTTGGAACCGCCCAGCACCTTGATGCACTGAACGCGCTTGGCACCCGAATTGTCAGCCACTTCGAGATTGGATTGCATCTGGATCATGGATCAGCCCTCCATCGGATCAACGAGTGCCGCAGCACCGCCGACCTTCTCCAAGACCTTCCAGGTCTTGAGCTTCGAAATCGGGGCGCACTCTTCAATGCGAACCACTTCGCCCGGCTTGAAGACATTGCCTTCATCATGAGCGTGATATTTCTTCGAACGACGGATGATCTTGCCATAGAGCGGGTGCTTGACCTTGCGCTCTACCTTCACAACCACCGTCTTGTCGGTCTTGTCGGAAACAACTGTCCCCGTCAGCACACGTTTCGGCATGACAGCTTCCTTATGCCTTGGCCGACGCGCGAACGCGTTCGGACTGAAGGGTCTTGATCTGGGCGATGGTGCGACGCACCACACGAACCCGGGCAGGCTTTTCCAGCTGGCTTGTTGCCGCCTGGAAACGCAGGTTGAACGCTTCGCGCTTCAACTCACCCAGTTGCTCGACGAGTTGATCGTCGGTTTTGGTTTTAAGATCGTCAATCTTGGCCATTATACGGCTCCCAGATGCGAAGTGTCACCAAGGCGGGCCACAACCTTGACCTTGATCGGCAGCTTTTCAGCCGCGCGGCTGAAGGCCACAGCTGCGAGCGGGCCGGGAACACCATCCAGCTCAAAAAGGATACGGCCGGGCTCGACGCGGGCGACCCAGAATTCAGGCGCACCCTTGCCTTTGCCCATGCGGACTTCGGCAGGCTTGGACGAAACGGGCACGTCCGGGAACACGCGGATCCACAACCGGCCCTGACGGCGGATGTGACGCGTGATGGCACGGCGCGCAGCTTCGATCTGGCGAGCGGTAATCCGCTCCGGTTCCATCGCCTTCAGGCCATAGGACCCGAAATTGAGTGACGAGCCGCCGGGTGCATCGCCGTGGATACGGCCCTTGTGCGCCTTGCGGAACTTTGTGCGTTTTGGTTGCAGCATTGTTCTATCCTAACCTCAGCGAGCCGGACGCACGCCGGAGGTCTGTGCCTCCATCATCAAACGATCCGTCGCCATGGG
>JANOAJ010000218.1:0-44414 GCA_031411035.1 Sphingomonadales bacterium | reverse complement strand
AGAGTCGAGGCACACCATTTCTGATATTCCCGGCCTGCCCGCGCGCCTTGCCGCGCTCAAACTGCTTGATGCCGTGTCACGACGCGGGCTGCCGCTTGAAAGCGCGCTGGCGCACGCCACGCGCGGCATCACCAATCCGGCCGACCGGGCGCTGGCCCATGCGATTGCGGGCGAAGTGCTGCGCCGCACGCCGGATCTTGACGCCCTGATTGACAGCGCCACCCGCAACCGGCTGGCTGACGATGCCAAGGCGCGGATGGTGCTGCGGATTGCGCTGGTCCAGATCCTTTCGCTTGGCACGCCCGATCATGCCGCCATCGCCACGGCCCTGCCGCTGGTGGATGGCGGGCCGCGCAAACTGGTGCATGGCGTTCTCGGCACCCTGCTTCGGCGCGGAGTCAGTCTGCCCGTGCATCCGACCTTGCTTCCTGAAGTCGCCTCCCGCTGGGACGCGGCTTGGGGAGCAGAGATGGTAGAGGAAGCAAGCGCCGCGCTGGCCGAACCACCACCGCTTGATCTTACGTTGCGCGATCCTGCGGCGACGGCGGAATGGACAGAGAAGCTGGAAGGCGAAAGCCTTGCACCCGGCCATGTCCGCATCGCGCGGGGTCGCAATGTGGTGGAGCTTCCAGGCTATGCCGAAGGCGCATGGTGGGTGCAGAATATCGCGGCCTCCCTGCCCGCCCGCCTGCTGGGCGCTGGCGAAGGCCGCGCGGTGCTTGATCTGTGCGCGGCCCCGGGCGGCAAGACGATGCAGTTGGCTGCTTCGGGCTGGAATGTGACCGCCATCGACCAAGATCGCGCGCGCCTGGTGCGGCTGGAAGACAATCTAAGCCGCACGGGCCTTTCGGCGAACGTGATCCCGGCAGACCTGCTGAAATGGGAACCCAAGGCACCCGTTCCAGCGATCCTGCTGGATGCCCCCTGCTCCGCCACGGGCATTTTCGTCCGCCATCCAGACGTGCTGCACCGCGTCCGCCCGCGCGATGTTGCGACGCTTGCCGAGGTGCAGGCGCAACTGATCCAAAGGGCCGCGCGCTGGCTGGAACCGGGCGGCATGCTGATCTACGCCACCTGCTCGCTTGAACCCGCCGAAGGCGAAGCGCAGGTTGACGTTGCGCTCGCCGCCGGTTTGACGCTCGATTGCCTGCAATCGCAAGATGTTGTGGCCGGTTTCTCACCCACCCCCAAAGGATGGCTGCGTATCCTGCCGGGACGCGGGGGAGACGGATTCTTCATAGCCCGCTTCAAGAAGCCCTGACCACTGCCTTGCAGGGCCGCGATTCGCTGGCTAGAGCGACGATCCACCATGACTCGCCCCACCCTAATCGCCCCCTCGATTCTCTCCGCTGATTTTGCACGTCTGGGAGAGGAAGTCCGCGCCATTGATGCCGCTGGCGCCGACTGGATTCACGTTGATGTGATGGACGGCCATTTCGTGCCCAACATCACGATTGGCCCGATGGTCGTCAAAGCGCTGCGCCCCCACACCGCCAAAGTGATGGATGTGCATCTGATGATCGAGCCGGTGGATTATATGCTGGATAGTTTTGCCGAGGCGGGATCAGATATCATCACCGTGCATCAGGAGGCCGGGCCGCATCTGCATCGCACGATCCAGCGGATCAAGGCGCTGGGCAAGCTGGCTGGCGTGTCGCTCAACCCCTCAACTCCTGCCAAGATGCTGGACTATGTGCTTGAGGAAATTGACCTTGTGCTGGTGATGAGCGTCAACCCCGGCTTTGGTGGGCAGAGCTTTATCGAGAGCCAGCTCCGCAAGATCGAAGCCATCCGCAAATCCATCGACAAGCTGGGCAAGGATATCCGGCTGGAAGTGGATGGCGGTGTGGATATCAACACCGCACCACGCGTGATTGCCGCTGGCGCTGATGTGCTGGTGGCGGGCACGGCCACGTTCAAGGGCGGGCCGAGCGCCTATGCCGCCAATATTGCAGGATTGCGGAACCAATGATCCACGATCCGCCCGATGACGGCAGCGACGAGATCGAAGTCGGCAAAAGGCTGGTGCGCGCCCGCAATGAAACGGGGCTTTCGCTGTCTGAGCGGCTGACGTCGCAATTTTACCGGCTGACATGGCGCACGCCGCTGCACGGCTTCCGCCTGCGCGGGCGCTATCCTCTAAAACTGCTCGCGGTGCCGCAAGACCCTGTGCCGGGTGACGCCGCGCGCGGTCGGGCCTTGCTGGATGGCGCCTTTGTGTGGCGCGGGGAATCCGTGCCGCTTTCGGATTCGGCAAAGCGCGATCTTGAGATTTCGGGCAGTTTTGCTGACTGGATGGAGCGATTCGGCTGGCTCCGCGATCTGGCGGTGGCCGGGCCGCGCGGGGCAGTGGCGCCGGTTGCAGAAAAGCTGACACGACAATGGCTTGCCGCACATGCTGACAAGGTCAGCGAGCCGGCATGGCGGCCCGATCTGTGGGGCTGGCGCATCCTGATGTGGGCAGCTTATGCGCCGCTGATCCTTTCAAGCAGCGATATTGTCTATCGTTCAAGCGTGCTCAACACCCTGGCACGCGGTGCACGCCACCTGGATCGCACGGCGGATCGCGCCGCACAGGGCCTGCCGCGGATTGCCGCATGGGCAGGCATCGTCGCTGCGGGTCTGCTGATGGCCGGCGGGGATCCCCGCCGCGCGTTTGGCGAAGCCGGGCTGGCCAAGGCGTTGACCACGGGCGTTGCCACCGATGGCGGGCTGATCTGCCGCACCCCTTCCAGCCAGCTTGAGTTGGTATCGCTGCTTTCGATGCTGGCGCAGGTCTATGATGCCCGTGGCATTGCCTGCCCCATTGGCATTACCGGAACCATCAACCGCGCGGTTCGTGCCCTGATGGGCGTGACGCTGGGCGATGGCGGGCTTTCCAGTTGGCAGGGCAGCCGCCCGGTGCCAGCCAGCGAAGTCAGTGCGGTGATCGAAGCGAGCGGCGTCCGCGCCCGTCCGCTGCGGCAGGCCCGCGACTGGGGCTATCAGCGCCTGCAGGCCGGGAATACCGTGCTTGTCGCCGATGCGGCCCCGCCGCCGGTTGCGCGCGTATCGGGCGGGGGCTGTGCCTCCACCCTGGCGTTTGAGCTTTCGGACGGGCCGCACCGTCTGGTTGTCAATTGCGGTGGCGGGAATACGGGTGGCCCGCATATTTCTTCCGGCCTGACCGAGGGCCTGCGGACAACAGCGGCGCATTCCACCCTGATCCTTGCGGACAGCAATTCGACGGCGCTGCTGGCAGACGGGATGCTGGGCAAAGGCGTCGGGGAAGTTACGCTCGACAGGCAGGAACATGAAGGCTCAAGCCGGATCGAGGCGACGCATGACGGTTATGGCAAGCGCTTCGGCCTGATCCACAGCCGCACGCTCGCTTTGTCCGGTGATGGGCGGGAGCTCAAAGGCGATGATGTCCTGCTGCCCGCGCCGGGCAAGCGGAAGCCGGTGACTGCGGCGTTTGCCGTCCGTTTCCATCTGGCACCCGGCACCGAGGCAACCCCCACAGCAGACGGCATGGGCGCGCTGCTCCGCATTGATCATGGCCCCTTGTGGCAGTTCCGCTGCCGTGGCGCCAAGCTGACAATCGAGGAAAGCGTGTGGATCGATGATCAGGGGCGTCCGCTCGCCACGCAGCAACTTGTCGTCGGGGCGGAAGCGCCACCTGGCGGCGCAAGCGTAAACTGGCTGCTGAAACGCGCCGGATAGTTTCGGGAAAGAGATACATGACCAACGTGACGATCAAGCGGGCGCTTCTCAGCGTTTCGGACAAAACCGGCCTTGCCGATCTGGGCGCGGCGCTCGCGCGGCATGGGGTGGAGCTGGTGTCCACTGGGGGCACAGCGAAATCCCTGCGCGACGCGGGTCTTGCCGTGATGGATATTTCCGATCTGACCGGCTTTCCCGAAATGATGGATGGTCGCGTGAAGACGCTGCACCCCAAGGTACATGGCGGGTTGCTGGCCGTGCGGAACAATCCGGAACACGTCGCTTCGATGGACGAACATCAGATCGGGGCCATCGACCTCGTCGTGGTGAACCTTTACCCCTTCGCGGCCACCGTCGCCAAAGGTGCGGCGCGCGATGAAATTATCGAGAATATCGATATTGGCGGCCCCAGCATGGTGCGGTCCGCTGCCAAGAATCATGAAAGCGTGGCGATTGTCACCGATCCGGCAGACTATGCCGAACTGGTTGCCGCGATGGACGCGAGTTCAGGGGCAACGGACTTTGCGTTCCGCCGCCGCCTCGCGGCCAAGGCCTATGCCGCCACGGCCACCTATGATGCGATGATCAGCCAGTGGTTTGCATTCGCTGATCTGCAACAGGCATTCCCGGATACGCTGGCGATTACCGGCCACAAGCGCGAGGAGCTGCGCTATGGCGAGAACCCGCACCAGTCCGCCGCGCTCTATATTCCCGCTGGCCCGCACGCGCGGGGCATCGCGCAGGCCACGCAGCTTCAGGGCAAGGAACTGAGCTACAATAATTACAATGATGCCGATGCCGCGCTGGAACTGGTCAGCGAGTTCCGCGATGGCCCGCCCACCGTTGTTATCGTCAAGCATGCCAATCCGTGTGGTGTGGCCACGGGCGAGACACTCATCGAAGCGTACAGGAATGCGCTGGAGTGTGACAGCGTGTCTGCCTTTGGCGGAATCATTGCGGTCAATCGTCCGCTCGACGGGCCGACGGCCGAAGCGATGGCGGGGATTTTCACCGAAGTGGTCGCCGCCCCCGATGCGGATGAGGCAGCCAAAGCCGTCTTTGCCAGGAAGAAGAATCTGCGCCTGTTGCTGACGGGCGATCTTTCGGATGCCGCGCGGCCCGGCCTTAATATCAAGAATATCGCGGGCGGCTTCCTCGTCCAGAGTCGCGACAATGGGCAGGTGACGCGCGACATGCTGAAAGTTGTCACCAAACGCGCACCAACCGCGCAGGAGCTGGAGGATTGCCTGTTTGCCTGGACAGTGGCCAAGCACACCAAATCCAACGCCATCGTCTATGCCAAGGACGGGGTGACGGCAGGCATTGGCGCTGGCCAGATGAACCGCAGGGATTCAGCGCGCATTGCCGCGATCAAGGCACGCGAAGCCGCCGAAACCTATGGCTGGGCTGCACCACGCACCGTCGGCAGCGCGGTTGCCTCGGATGCGTTCTTTCCCTTCGCGGACGGGCTGCTGTCAGCCGCAGAGGCCGGGGCAACCGCAGTGATCCAGCCAGGCGGCTCCATCCGAGATGACGAAGTGATTGCGGCGGCGGATGCGGCAGGGCTGGCAATGGTGTTCACGGGAATGCGCCACTTCCGGCATTGAGGGGGGTAACCGGAACTACCGATCCGCCCCGTTCGCCAGCGCAGCCATTTCCTTGCTGCGCTCTGCCGCTGCGCGCAGCGTGTTTCGTACCAGAGTGGCGAGCGCGCCATCTTCGTCAAGCACCGAAAGCCCTCGTTCGGTCGTCCCGCCGGGGCTGGCCACCTGACGGGCCAGTTCGCCGGGTGTGTGTGACGAGGCCAGCGCAGCACCCGCAGCGCCATCAACCGTCGCCAGCGCCATCCGCAGCGCCTGTTCGGGTGGCAGGCCAAGGGCTGCGCCACTGGCGGCCATCGCATCGATAAAGCGATAGACAAAGGCAGGGCCAGATCCGGACAGTGCCGTCACGGCATCAAACTGCCCTTCGCTTTCCATCCATTCGGCAGTGCCAAGCCGCGCCATCAGCGCTGTCAGGCCAGCCACTTCGGCGGCTTCCCGGTTTTCCCCGACAAGCGCGACCACGCCGCGCCCCAATGCCACCGGCATATTGGGCATGGCACGAACAATATTGTGTGGGGCAACGAAGCGTTCTCGCAGCGAAGCCAGCTTGATCCCGGCCAGAATGGACACAAGCAGCGTCCCGACGCCAAGGCGTGGCGCAATCAGCGGCACGACCTGATCCAGTATCTGGGGTTTCACCGCCAGCACGACAAATTCCGGCGGCGGAAGCGAATCCAGCGGTTCGGCCACAACCCGCACGCCAGCGGGCAATTGAGGCAATTGGGGGTCAATGACAGTCACTGTCTCCGGAGACATGCCAGTGTCCAGCCAGCGCGAGAGCATCGCCCCGCCCATATTGCCGCAACCGACAAACCAGATGCCGCCCATCAGGCTTCGCCCTGCGTTTCGACCATGGCCGCGGCAAGCGCCTCAGCGGGGCTTTTACCGCCCCACAGGACGAACTGGAAAACGGGGTAGAAACGATCAAGCTCGCCAGCGGCCGTATCCACGACAATATCGGCCTGATCGACTGAAAGCAGCGCATCGCCCTGCCCGTCGAGCAGCGCGGCATGACGATAGACGAGCGAGCCATTGCCCGACCACAGCTCGAAATGGCCCAGCCACATCTGTTCGTTGATCAGGCCGATCGTTTCATAGATCGGCCCGTATTGCGCTTCAGTCACCCGGATATCGGGAAATGCCAGAAATTGCAGAACTCGCTCATCCTCACGCCACACACCACGCAGTTCATACTGGCCCCACGCACCTTGCGTTCCGGCCACGACTTCTTCGTCACCAATCCGTTCATGGCTCCACCCCTGGGCCGCAAACCAGCTTTCCAGAATGTCTATCGGGGTGGCTGCCCCTTTGTGAGTCATGATGTCGTCAGGCGTCATGCGTGGCCTTTGCGGCATAAAAGGTCGCCGCCGCAAGGGCAGGGCGGAAAAAGCTGTGGATTATCGGGCTTTCGGCGCACGTTTGGGGGCGGGCTTTGCTTCCAGCGCGTCCAGCCTTGCCTTGAGCGCGTCGGCTTCGTCACGTGCGGCGGCGGCCATGGCCTTTACGGCTTCAAATTCGTCACGGCTGACAAAATCCATGCCGCCGATCCATTCCCGGATTCGTTCGCGCGTGGCGGCCTCGGCTTCCCGTCCGACCCCCGCAATGGTTCCGGCGGCACCGTTCACGAACTTGGCAAAATCGTCAAAAAAGCGGTTTTCGGTTTGCATTGTCTTGGCTCCAATCGGGTGGTTGGCCATCCCTTGCAGCGGGATGTGGGGATTCAGGCGGGAATTGGCAAGGTGCCGGTGAGCGCCATTCCGGCGGATTCGGCAAGAGACACGGTTTACCTTGTGTTCAACCCTTGGCATTAGGCGCGACGGCGGCACCCGCCACAGCGCCCTGCAAGGAGCCGGAATGACAATATTGGTAACCGGGGCTGCGGGGTTTATCGGCTTCTCCCTTTCCGAGCGGCTGCTCGCGCGCGGAGAGCGCGTGACAGGGATCGACAATCTCAACGATTATTATGATCCGCAGCTAAAGCGCGACAGGATTGCCGCGCTGAAAGCCCGTCACGGTGATGCCTTCACCTTCATCCAGACCGATTTTGCCGATCATGCCGGGCTGGACGCGGCGCTTGACGGTGTGGAGATCAAACGGATCGCGCATCTGGGCGCACAAGCGGGCGTCCGCTATTCCATCGAAAACCCCCGCGCCTATGTACAATCCAATCTTGTCGGGCATCTGAACCTGCTGGAAATTGCGCGCGGGCGGGCTGTGCCGATGGTCTATGCTTCCTCCTCATCCGTCTATGGCGGCAACGAAACCCTGCCCTTTCGCGTGGAAGACCGCGTTGATCATCCGCTTTCGCTGTATGCCGCGACCAAGAAGGCCGATGAGCTCATGAGCGAAACCTATGCTCATCTCTATCGCCTTCCGCTAACCGGCCTGCGCTTCTTCACAGTCTATGGTCCGTGGGGGCGGCCCGATATGGCGATGTGGATTTTCACCAAGGCCATTTTTGCCGGAACCCCGATCAAGGTTTTCAACCAAGGGGCAATGCGGCGCGATTTCACCTATATTGATGATATTGTTTCGGGCGTGGTCGCCTGCCTCGACAATCCACCGCCCGATGATGGCACGGTGAAAGCGGGCGGCAGCAAGGCACCGCACCGGCTCTACAATATCGGCAATCATCGCAGCGAAGAACTGACCCAGATGATCGCGCTGATCGAAAAGGCGTGCGGGCGGGAAGCCATCCGGGAACTCCATCCGCTCCAGCCGGGCGACGTGCCGGAAACTTTTGCTGACATCAGCGCCATTTCCGGCGATCTCGGCTATGCGCCCACCACGACGATCGCGGACGGGATTCCCGCGTTCGTCAACTGGTATCGCGAATATCACAAGATTTGAGAGTCAAGGGGTAACACCGTCATGCGTATTGTAGTGATTGGTCTGGGCTATGTGGGCCTGCCGCTGGCGGTGCAGCTTGCCCGGCATTTCGAGACCTGGGGACTCGACATCAATCAGGGCAGGATCGCCGAACTGAAATCCGGCTTTGACCGCACGGACGAGATCGACGAAGCACGCCTCACCGCGTCCTCCCTGAAACTGACGGCAAACGCTGCCGATTGCCCGCCTGCCGACGCTTATATCGTCACCGTGCCAACCCCGATTGACGGGGCCAACAAGCCGGATCTGTCACCGGTGATCGGGGCCACCAAAATGGTGGCAGGCATGATTGATCCGGCCCGCGCGCCTGTGATCATCTATGAGAGCACGGTTTATCCGGGGGTTACGGAAGATATTTGCGGGCCATTGCTTGAAGCGACCGGCGCGCTGAAGCGCGGACGGGATTTCTTTCTGGGCTATTCGCCAGAGCGGATCAACCCCGGCGACCGGGAGCACACGGTGGACAAGATCACAAAGGTGATCGCGGGCGAGAATGCCGAAATTACGGAAAAGCTGGCGTCCATTTACGGGGCGGTGACAACTGGCGGCGTGTTCCGGGCGGCATCAATCAAGGCAGCCGAAGCGGCGAAAGTGATCGAAAACGCCCAGCGCGATATCAACATTGCCTTCATGAACGAAGTGACCCAGATCTTCGCGAAGCTCGATCTTTCGATCTGGGATGTGCTGGCGGCGGCCAACACCAAATGGAACTTTCTGCCCTTCCAGCCCGGCCTGGTCGGCGGTCATTGCATTGGGGTTGACCCCTATTATCTGAGCCACCGGGCGCAGGAACTGGGCCATGATCCGCAGGTGATCCTCTCCGGCAGGGCGATCAATGACGGCATGGGCAACTGGATTGCGGAGCAAGTGCATCAGCGCATGGGATCCGCGCCCGGAACTGTGCTTGTCCTTGGCCTTACCTTCAAGGAAAACGTCCCTGATCTGCGGAATTCCAAAGTGGCAGACGTGATCGCGCATCTGACAGCCTTGGGACATGCGGTTACGGTGCATGACCCGCTGGCTGATGCGGCGGAAGCGCAGCACGAATATGGGCTGACGCTTGATCCCGCCGCCCTTGCCGGGCGGTATGACGCAGTCGTGGGGGCCGTGGCGCATGATGATTATCGCGCGCTTTCCGCTGCCGCACTGGCCAGCCTGGTTGCGCCAGGCGGCCTGATCGCAGACATCAAACGCATCTGGCCTGATGCCGGGCGGGATATGCCGGAAGCCAAAGTCTGGACGCTCTGATATCGGCCAGGCGCAGGCTCCAATCGTCCCGGATGTATCTGGGGGGCTGCCGCCCGAGGGAACGATAGGCCGTTCGGTCGGGCGGCGTGCCTTGCCTTCTAGAACTTGAATTCCAGCGCCGCACCGATGCTGCGGAAGGCACCATAGCTGTAGTTCTGGAGATAGTCGGTGGTGAAAAGGGGGTGATTCCCGACGGCCCCCACATAGCGCTGATCGCCGCAGTTGCGGCAGAACAGGTTGAGCTGCCAGCCGCCGCTGCCCGCAAGGCCGAATGCCACATCGAACGTAGTGAACCCCTTCTGGTGTCCGTTCGGATCGCCATTCGAAAAATACTCGATTCCCGACTGCGCACTGAAACCCAGTTGCACATTGCCGCTCAGCTCAGGCGTGAACGCCCATTCGTAACGGATGTCGCCGACGCCCTTCCATTGTGGTGCATTGGGCAGGCGATTGCCTGACGAATCAGATACGCCGCCAACGCAGGTGGCCTGACCAGGATAGCATTGATCGTTCTTGAAGCTGGTAAACCGGGCGTCGGTATAAGCGACGCCGCCGGTCAGCGTCAGGCCCTTGACGGGCTTTGCCGCAATCTGGGCGTCGAAGCCCTTGGTTATCAGCTTGCCCGCATTCGCCACCCGGATCGTCAGAGTCGAGAAATCCACAGCGCTTGCCTGGAAGTCCCGGAATCCGGTGTGATAGGCCGAGACATTGAGTGTCAGGCGACGACCCAGAAACTGGGTCTTGGCGCCGATTTCGAAGTGCGTCGAGATTTCCGGCGCCACATAGCGTGCCGAGAATTGCGAAAAGCCCGGCCCCTTATAGCCCCGCGCTGCCGTGCCATAGACCATCGCGTCGGGAGCGACATCATATTGCACGATGCCGCGCCACGACACATTGCTATTGTGGCGCGTGATCACCGTATTGGGCGCCAGCGGGAAAAGCGGGATGGCGGCACCGTTTGCGGTGGTGCTGAATTGCATCTCAACCGTGTCATAGGTGAGACGCGCGCCGCCGACCAGGCGCAGCGCGTCCGTCAGGTGGTAGGTGGCCTGGCCGAACGCGGCAAGGCTGTCCAGATCCTGATGCTGGTACCCGTCGCCGCCGAGCGTCCAGGTAAAGCCGGGCGGCACGGGCGCACCCAGCGTCGCACCGGCAAGCGTGCGCTGATAGAGCGAGCCGTGGAGCGCGTAGAGACCCACCTGATAGTCAAACTTTCCACCGGTCGGCGAGGCAATGCGCAATTCATCGGACACCTGGCGGAACGCGCGGGGCTCCACATAAAGCTGCACAAGATTGGCCGGGCCGTAATCCGGATCGAAGCCGGTATCGATCTTGAATTTGCGGAACGCGGCGATGTTGGTCAGCATCGTGCCGCCGCCGAGATCGTAATCGACCTTGATCTGGCCGCCACCGATCTTGGTATCGGCATAGGTATCGAGATCATAGGCGCTGAAGGTGTTGTCGGCGCTGGGCGTGACCCCGACTGACGCGAGGAAGAAGCCGTTGGGGCTGCCCGGCGCAACAGAGCGGAACGAGGCGACGCCCGGCCCGAGGCCGCGCGAGTCCATATAATCGCCTGCGACCAGCACTGACAGCCGGTCATTCGGCTGCCACAGCAGCTTGCCGGCACCGACAACCTGGCGCACGCCGTCTTCGAACCGCGGATTGGGGACGACATTGCGGTACAAGGCGGTCTTCTTGTCGAAAAGGATGTTGAACCGGGCGGCGACGGTTGCCGACACCGGCACGTTCACCACCCCGGAGAGGCGGTAGTCCTTCGTATCGTTGGCGGTATTGAGCTGGGAATATTCGGCACCGATCCGCCCGCTGGCCTCACCAAGCACGGGATTGCGGGTGTGGACGCTGATCAGGCCTGCCGACGCGTTCTTGCCGAACAACATGCCCTGCGGCCCATTCAGGACTTCGGCTTGCGCGACGTCGTTGAAATTCAGGATGCCCATTTCCGGGCGGATGAGCGTGACGTCGTCAATGACGGTCGCGACGCTCGACTCAATCGTTCGTTGGAAGCTGGCCGTGCCGACGCCGCGGATCGAGAAGTTGGTGCCTTGCGCGTTGGCGGCATTGCCCTGGCTGGTCAGCGTTGGTGTCAGGCGCGCCAATTCCTCGGGGCTGGTGACACCGCGTTCTACCAGCGTTTCGCCGCGCACGGCAGTAACACTGATCGGCACATCCTGCAGCCGTTCGCTCCGCAGCGTCGCGGTCACGATGATGTCAGCATTCTCGTCCTTTGGCGCAGTCTGGGCAAAGGCGGGGATTGCCAGCGTTGATATTATGGTCCCCGAGCATAGCGCGGCGCGCGAAGCCAAATTCAGAATTGTCATGTCTTCCTCTCCAGTCGAGCCGGGTCTCCGGCCTGTTCAGTTTTGTTAGCGCGGCGTCCTCAATCGGAAGCGCGGCGCGCATTTGCGGCAATGATGGCGACAAATTCAGGCCACAGCGCCTCGGCGACGGCGTGACCCATCCCGGGAAAGACGTGGAGCCCGGCATCGGCGATGCCTTCGGCGAGCGCGAAGGCCGCCTCCGTCTTGATCGCATGATCGACGCGCCCCTGAATGATCGTGGTCGGCGCAGTGATGCGCTCCAGCACCGGGCGATAATCAAACCCGTTAATCACAGCGGCAAGCTGGCGGGCGATGCCGTCAAGCCGGAAACCGCGATCATAGGATTGGCGCATCAGTTCGCGCGACCAGGCCGGATCGAGCGGAAACGGGATGGTCGCGCTGTTTTCGAGTTCGGCAGCGAACATCCGCATCAGCCACCAGCGCGGGATCCGGAAGGGCAGCCTGGGTAAGCCAGAACGGAGCTTCTTGAGGAAGTCCGGCTGGACGAATGCCGCATCGAACGCGGGCGCCGTGTAGATCAATCCCAGCGAGCGGACCCGGTCGGGCCTGTAAATCGCCATGGTCTGGGCGATGATACCGCCCATCGACTGCCCGACGATATGCGCGGCGTTGAGGCCCAGCGCGTCCAGCACGCGGCACACATCGTCCGCCATATCAAGGAGCGTGTAGCGGGAATCGTGCTGGAACCATTTGCCGAGCTTTTCAGACAGGCCCACATCGCGATTGTCCATGCGGATCACCCGCAGGCCCTGCCCTTCGAGCAGATCAACAAAGCCCTGCTGCCAGCCGATCATCTGCGCGCCCATGCCCTCGAGCAGGACAAGCGCTTCCTTCTCGATCGCGCCCTGCACCTCGTAATAGATGCGCGGCCCCCCGGCTTCGGCAAACGGCACCGCTCAGCGCCCCGTGCGGCGGATCGTCCGCATGATGATGGGGATGAATTCGTCCCACAGCTCCGGGATCACCTGGTGGCCCATGCCGGGGTATATATGAACCTCGGCATCAGGAATGCGGCGGCCAAGCTCGAATGCCGCTTCGGTTTTCACAAGCCGATCGGCGCAGCCGTGGATCACAGCCACCGGACAGCGAATATCCGCCAGCGCATCGACCCAATTGCCAGCCCGCACCATCACGCTCGCCTGGCGACGGTGCCCGTCCGGGTGGAACCCCCGGTCGTAATGAATTTCCTTCGAACGGCGGATCCAATCCGCGTCGAACGGATAGGTGGCAGACGCCGACAGGCTTTCATTTCTGCACATCGCCGCGATCGCCTCTTCGCGTGGCATGTCCGCCGTGAGCGGCGGTTCGGCCAGCGCCTCGACGATCGCATCGCCGATGAAGGTCATTTCAAAGCCGGGGGCGGTATAAAACAGCGTAGCGGAACGGGTGCGGTGCGGCTGGGTGATCGCCATACGCTGGGCGATCGCCCCGCCCATAGATTCCCCCACGACATGCGCCGAAGCGATGCCGAGTTCATCGAGCACGCGGCACACATCCTGCGGGAATGCGTCGATATCGTAATCGGCAACCAGAACACCCGGCGCCATTGTCATGTCCGACAGCCCGACATCACGATTGTCCATCAGGATGACAAAAAGGCCCTCATCGACCAGCCGCTGCACAAACCCCTCACGCCAGCCAATCATCTGCGCGCCCATCCCGTTGATCAGGACGAGGGGTTCACCCGACGAATCGCCGCGGGTTTCGTAATAGATTTTCAGGCCTGTTGAATTTGTGTGCGGCACCGAACCTCTCCCGTTTTCCGCTCGCCTCGTTGCGACGACGAGTCGGAATAATGGAATAACTATTCGACAATGTGACAATTTGCAACGTTTATTTCATTTCGTTGTCCGATGATCCATATGTTCCAGCATGGGTGTCGTCAGGTAGGGGCGTCTCCCGGCGGGAATCGTCAGGACTCTCGAACGAATGGGCGGCGCGAGTGGTGCTGGACATCGACCAACATCGCCATTGGCATTGCGGCTTGAACAACGCGGCGCATTGTGAAAGCCTCGACGCGAAACAGGGAGTTTTCCAATGCTGACAAAAGTTCAATGCATGAGTGCATCGCTGTTGATGCTGGCGGCAAGTTGTTCGGGAACCGAAAATCCTGTGGCGACGGGGGATGTGAAAGCCATCGAAGCGGCCGCTCATGGCGGATATGTTGCCGCAATCAACAGCAACAACGTTGCCACGTTGTTGGAAAGCCTTACCGACGATATTGTCTATCAGGCACCCGGCGCGCCGGAAGTGGTTGGCAAGACTGCCGTAGGCGCGTGGATCGCCGACTATTTTGCCGCCTATTCCACCAAATGGGAAAAGACATCGATCGGCTTCACGGTCAGCGGTGACTGGGCGTTCGAACGCTATACCTACAAATCGGCGGACACCGACAAAAAGACGGGTGTGGTCACCACCGATATTGGTAAAGGTATCAACGTTTATCGCCGCGGACCGGATGGCAAATGGCGGGTGGCTATCGATGGATGGAGTTCGGACAAGCCAGCACCTTGACAATTTTGCCCCCCGGCGCGGACTGCCGGGATCCGAAGGGTTTATGTTGACCAATCCCTTGTTGTTATGGCAATCGGCCAGCGCATTGGTGCAGCTGCTGTAATCCCTGGCCTGAGATTTTCGGGGAAACAGCGGCTAAGTCATTGAAATGCGGGTGTAGCTCAATGGCAGAGCAGAAGCTTCCCAAGCTTACGATAACCCACTGTTTCAGTCAGATATTGCGTAAACTTTACAAAAAGTGACCTCAACGATTTCAATGGGTTAGCAGCACGCTGTAAACTTCTCTGGCTACATTTGAGGTGGCCAGCACTCAACTCTGCGCAATTGAAATGACGCCATTTCAGCACGCGCCTTAAATCGGGCTATTGTATTTTGTCTTCGACAACGAATGTCGGGAATGCTGGACGATCCGGCAAGTCCGGTTTTGGAGCCACATTGGGGTAAGCCACCGTTCGTTCATGGCATCGGACCAAGTCCGCTCTGCGCCCCACGCTCGGTCTTTACTCGGCATTTGGGTCCATTTCATCTTGTCATCCATGATAGTCGGACGCGCGCTGGACGATCAAGGGGCGGACGCAAAAGCACGAGCGACTGATGATCTGATTGCCTTGCTTGCCAAGCATCATGTTCCCGGCGACGGTGTAATGATGGGCTGCAAGGCTTGGTTGGTTACGGCCAACGCCTGATTGGCTCTTCAGCCGATCTTGGCAAAGGCGGCGGCTCCGGCGGCTGGCCTGAGAGTGGGTGTGATCGGTGCTTCGGAACGGAGCGCCGATTGCAGCGCGATTGCCGGATCGGACGCGCCTCCGAAGATCGCTTCCATGCTGCGGACACACAGGCGGACGGTATCGCTCGCCAGATCGTAGTAGACCTGTTTTGAAGCGCGCCGGGTTTTGACCATATCGGCCCTGCGCAGTTCGGCGAGTTGCTGGCTGAGCGCGGGCTGGCCGATTTTGGTCGCCAAATCGATTTCGCTGACGGTGCGCTCGCCTTCATAAAGACAGGACAGGATCATCAGCCGCTGCGGCTGCGCATAGGCCTTCAGCTTTTCGACGGCGGCATCGGCCGCCGCGCGGTCGCGGTAGAGTGCGGTCATTCAGCCTTGGCCTTTTGGCAGAACCAGTCAGACGCCGTTGTGGTCTGTGCCACGTCGGCAGCGGGCGGGCGCATGGTCGCTTCGCCTGGTTGCCAGCCTTCAGGCGTCAACACATTGTCCTTCGCCGCGACTTGCAACGCAGCGACCATCCTCAGCATTTCTTCGACTGAGCGCCCGACATTGTGCGGATAGCTTGTGATGGCACGGACGATGCCGTCTGGATCGATAAAGTAGGTGCAGCGAATGGCCGAGCTGTCCTGCGCGTGTTCGTCGATCATGCCATAAGCCTTGCCGATGGCCATGCTGGGGTCTTCGACAATCGGGAACGGAATGCGGACGCCAAAGGCCAGCTCGATCGCTTTGGCCCAGGCGATGTGCGCGTAAAGGCTGTCAATCGAGAGGCCCAGCAGTGCGCAATCCAGCGCTTCAAAACGATCCGCCACGTTTGCCAGCGTGACGAATTCGGTCGTGCAGACCGGAGTAAAGTCAGCCGGATGCGAAAAGAGGATCAGCCATTTCCCGCGATAATCGGCGAGCGACTTTTCACCCATTGTCGTGCGCGCGGTGAAATTGGGCGCTGCATCGCCCAGTCGCAACGGTCTTGGCGAAGCCAGTGTTGATTCCATCATTGTCATGCGTCGCTCCGGTTGCACAGCTTCCCTCTTGACGCAACATACTTACTAAAATACATAGTTCATGTAAATATGAATTTATGAGGTTTTCCGTGACCGACTCAGCGCTCCACGCCGCCAGCACCCAGATCGTCCATGCCCAATCGGGCGTGCCGCAGATCAAGGCCTTTTTCGACGAAACGACCTTCACCGTCACTTACGTCGTCCACGATTCCGAAAGCCGCCGCGCTGCGATTATCGACAGCGTGCTGGACTATGATCCAGCTTCGGGTCGCACCTCCTTCTCCTCGGCCGACGCGGTGATCGCTTACGTCGGAGAGAAGGAGCTTTCCATCGACTGGCATCTGGAAACGCATGCGCATGCCGATCACCTTTCGGCAGCGCCCTACCTCCAACAGAAACTGGGTGGAAAAATCGCGATTGGCGAGCAAATCGTCACGGTGCAGGAGACTTTTGGCGGGCTGTTTAACGCCGGAGCCGAGTTCAAACGCGATGGTTCCGACTTCGACCAGCTCTGGAAGGACGGTGACCATTTTCACATCGGCAAGCTCGATGTCACGGTGCTGCACGTTCCCGGTCATACGCCTGCCTGCATCGCTTATGTGATCGGCGACGCCGTGTTTGTCGGCGACACGATGTTCATGCCCGACTATGGCACCGCGCGCGCAGACTTCCCCGGTGGGAATGCGCGGACGCTTTACCAGTCAGCGATGCGGCTCCTATCGCTGCCTGTCGAAACCCGGCTGTTCATGTGTCACGACTATCTGCCCGAGGGCCGCACTGACTATGTCTGGGAATCGACAGTCGAGTCCGAACGCGCTGCCAATGTTCACATCCATGACGGGGTGAGCGAAGACGAATTTGTCGCGATGCGCGAGGCGCGCGACAAGACGCTTGCTATGCCGCGCCTGATCCTGCCGTCTGTGCAGGTCAACATGCGCGCGGGGCACATGCCGCCTGCCGATGACAATGGCGTGACCTACCTCAAAATCCCGGTCAACGCGGTATGACTTTACCGGGATTTCCCCACGCGATGCCGCTCGAAGGTCTGATCGGCGGGCTGCTGATCGGGCTGGCGGCGGCGATCATGCTGCTCGGCCTTGGCCGCATTGCCGGGGTCAGCGGATTGACCGCGCGCGCGACTGGCATTGCCGATACCGGCGCGCCGCGCAGTGTGGCGATAGCGTTTGTTCTCGGACTGCCCTTGGGTGCGCTGGCCGTTGCTGAGGCGACGGGCGGCGTTGCTACGCGCTTCCCAAATTTACCGGTTCAACTCATCGTCGCCGGATTGTTGGTCGGCTTCGGCACGCGGCTCGGTTCGGGCTGCACCAGTGGTCACGGCGTTTGCGGCCTATCGCGACTGTCGCGGCGTTCGATTGCCGCAACGGCGATTTTCATGGGCTCCGGCTTTGCCACTGTGGTGGCGATGCGCGCGCTCGGCTTCCTCAACATGTGATTTAAGGAGAATGATGATGACCAGGAACATGGGAACGCAGGACCGGGTGCTGCGCACGATCATGGCCCTCGTCATTGGCTATCTATGGTGGACGGGCGTAATCGCAGACACGCTTGGCACAGTGCTGGCGGTGGTTGCCGTGGTTTTCCTGCTGACGAGCCTCGTCAGCTTCTGCCCGCTTTATCGCCCGCTCGGCATATCGACGTGCGGCAAGCGCTCATGAAAACAGTCTCGCTTGCCCTGCTCTCTGGCCTGCTGTTCGGCGCGGGGCTTGCGCTTTCGGGCATGGGCGATCCTACGCGGGTGCAGGCGTTCCTTGATCTGTTCGGCCATTGGGATCCAACACTGGCCTTCGTCATGGGTGGGGCGATGATCCCGATGGCGATGGCGTGGATCATCCAGAAACGCATGCCGCAGCCTCTCGCCTGCGAGAGTTTCGATTTGCCCGGCACGACCCTGCTCGACCGCAAGTTGGTGACAGGTGCGGTGCTGTTTGGAGCCGGTTGGGGGATTGGCGGGCTGTGCCCCGGCCCGGCGCTTGCCGACCTCGCCATTGCCCCCGCCAGCGCAGGCATCTTCGTCGCGGGCATGCTCGCGGGCATGGGCGTGCAGCGTTTTACAACCCGATAATGGATGGCACCGGACGAAGCTTCGGGCCTGAAGAGATATTATGGACATAACCAAATTGAGCGAGCAGATCAGCGTTTCGCCGCAGATCGATCCGTCAGAAGTTGCAGCATTAGCCGCGCAAGGTTTCCGCTCGATCATCTGCAACCGCCCCGATGGCGAAGAACTGGGCCAGCCCGCGGCCGCGACCATCGAGGCGGAGGCGCGCGAGCATGGGATGGAATTCGCTCATGTACCCGCGATCTCGGGAGCAGTCACCGCCGCTGATGGCGATGCGATGGCCAAAGCGTTGGCGCGCCTGCCTGCGCCGATTTTTGCCTATTGTCGTTCAGGCGCGCGCTCGACCAAGCTCTATGAATTGGCGCAGGCCAAGGCGGACAAGCCTGCCCAAGCCCATGTCCACGATGTGGTGATTGTCGGCGGCGGCAGCGCGGGGATCGCAACCGCAGCCAGCCTGCTCAAACGCAATCCGAAGCTCGATATAGCTATCATCGAGCCGTCCGAAGTTCATTACTATCAGCCGGGCTGGACGATGGTGGGCGCAGGCGTGTTCGACCGGGAATTTACCCGGCGCAGCGAAACATCGGTGATGCCGGACAAGGTGACTTGGATTCGCGCGTCAGCATCGGAATTCGTGCCCGAAGACAACAAGGTGCTCCTGTGCGATGGTAGCGAGGTCCGCTACCGCGTTCTGGTTGCTTGCCCGGGCATCAAGCTCGATTGGGAGGCTATTCCCGGCCTGGCCGAAACGCTGGGCAAGAACGGCGTCACTTCCAATTACGGATTTGATCTGGCCCCTTATACCAATAGGCTGGTCAAGGAGTTCAAGGGCGGGCGGGCGTTGTTCACGCAGCCGACAATGCCGATCAAATGCGCCGGTGCGCCGCAAAAATCCATGTATCTTTCATGCAGTCGCTGGGAGAAAGCGGGCATATTGAACGATGTCGACGTTCAGTTCCACACGGCGGGTGCCGTGCTGTTTGGCGTGGCGGACTATGTTCCGGCGCTGATGGATTATGTCGAGCGTTACGGCACGCATCTGAACTTTGAATCGAAGCTCGTGGCGATCGATGGTGCAGCCAAGGTGGCGACATTTGAGCAGAAGCGCGACGATGTCGTGTCGCGCGTCGAAGAAGGCTTCGATATGATCCATGTTGTTCCGCCGCAGGTCGCGCCCGATTTTGTGCGGTCCAGTCCGCTGGCGGCAGCATCGGGCTTTATCGAAGTCAGTGAGGCAACGCTCCAGCATCCGCGCTTTCCCAATGTTTTTGCGCTGGGCGATGCCTGCTCTACGTCAAACGCCAAGACCATGGCCGCTGCGCGCAAACAGGCACCGGTGATTGCGGTCAATGTCCTCGCCGCGCTCGAAGGCAAGCCGCCTGTCGCTGATTATGATGGCTATGGCTCCTGCCCGCTGACGGTGGAAGCGGGAAAGATCGTGCTCGCCGAATTCGGCTATGGCGGCAAGTTGCTGCCGAGCTTCCCGAACTGGTTGATCGACGGCACCCGCCCGTCACGCCTTTCATGGTTGCTCAAGGACACGATCCTGCCGCCGGTCTATTGGCAGGGGATGCTAAAAGGCCGCGAGTGGATGGTCAAACCGCACATGATCGGAGCCTGAGGCATGGGTCTGGGGCGCTATTTGCCCATCCTCAAATGGGGGCGCGGCTATAATGGAACGGTGCTGACCAACGATCTGATCGCCGCCGTCATCGTCACGATCATGCTGATTCCGCAGAGCCTTGCCTATGCCATGCTGGCAGGGCTGCCGCCGGAAATGGGGCTCTACGCTTCGATCCTGCCTATTCTGGCCTATGCGCTTCTAGGTTCCAGCCGTTCGCTGGCGATGGGGCCGGTGGCGGTGGTTTCGCTGATGACACTGGCGGCGGCAAGCAAGATTGGCCCGCCCGGCAGTGCGGAATTCATTGCGGCCGCCCTGGTGCTGGCGCTGCTTTCGGGCATTTTCCATGTTCTGCTTGGCGTGTTCCGCCTCGGCTTCCTGACCAACCTGCTTTCTTACCCGGTCATTTCCAGCTTCATGACCGCGAGCGGCATCATCATTGCCACCAGCCAGATGAAATCGATTCTGGGCATCAAGGCGAGCGGCGAGACCATGCCCGAGCTGGTGCGCACGCTGGCCGAAAATATCGGTGGCATCAACTGGCAGACGCTGGTGATCGGCGGCCTCTCTACCCTGTTTCTGTTCTGGGTTCGCAAGGGATTGCGGCCCCTTCTGCTCAAGCTGGGGATATCCCGCTGGGCGGCGGATCTGATTGCCAAGGCCGGGCCGATTGCCGCAGTCGCACTCTCCACCCTGGCAGTCGTCGCCTTCGGCCTTGAGGCCAAGGGCGTGAAGGTGGTCGGCAAGGTGCCGCAAAGCCTGCCACCGCTGACCATGCCGCTGTTCGATCCTGGCCTTTGGGCACGGCTGGCGTTACCGGCCATGTTTCTCACAATCATCGGCTTTGTCGGCTCGATCTCCGTCGCGCAGACACTGGCGGCAAAAAAGCGCCAGCGTGTTGACCCCAACCAGGAACTGATCAGCCACGGATTTGCCAATCTGGCTGCGGCCTTTACCGGCGGATTTCCGGTAACGGGCGGCCTTGCCCGATCCGTCGTCAATATCGACGCTGGCGCGGAAACACCCGCTGCCGGCGCCTTCACCGCCATCGGCATCTTGCTGGCAACGCTGTTTCTCACCCCGTTCATCGCCTCATTGCCCGTTGCAACGCTGGCCGCGACGATCATTGTTGCGGTTCTGGGTCTAGTCGATGTGACCGAGCCGCAACGCATCTGGCGCTATTCCAAGCCGGACTTCGCCGCGATGATGGCGACGCTGCTTGCCACGCTTGTTCTGGGGGTTGAGCCAGGCGTGATCGCGGGCGTGGGTCTTAGCCTCGCACTGTTTCTCTGGCGTGCGTCACGTCCCCACGCCGCCATCGTCGGGCGCGTGCCCGAGACCGAGCATTTCCGCAATGTGAAGCGCCACAAGGTGTTCACCGATCCGCGCATTTTGACGATCCGCATCGACGAGAGCCTGACCTATCTCAACGCCCGCTGGCTGGAGGAATTCGTGCTCGAGGAAGTGGCCGAGCATCCCAAGCTGCGCCATCTGGTGCTGATGTGTTCGGCTGTGAATGCGATTGACGCTTCCGCGCTGGAAAGCATCGAGACGATCAACCACCGCCTCGCCGATGGCGGGGTCAGGCTCCACCTGTCAGAGGTCAAAGGCCCTGTGATGGATGCACTGGGACGCTCGCGCCTGCTTCGTGATCTCACCGGCAAAGTCTGGCTTTCGCAAAACGAAGCCTTTGCTGCACTCATTGCACTTGCAGACGAGGAAGATGCGCCCAAGGGGAGTGACGATCTCTGGATGGCTCGCGGGCTGATTTGAAGGAGATGGCCATGCTCAGTCGTATCGAACAATGGATCACACCCAGCGAACGCACGGCGACGATCGTCGAACCGCTCTTCCGTGTGCTGACCAGCCTGATCTTCATCATCGGAGGTATGGGTCATTTTGGCCAGCACAAGGTCATGCTAGAGCGGATGGAGGAATCGCCTTGGGCGAGCACGGTCAACATGATTGGTGACCCTTCGGTTCTGCTGTGGCTTTAGGGGCTGGCCCTTGTTGTCGCGGGGATCACATTGGCGTTGGGCTGGATGACGCAGGCGTCGGCGCTAATCCTGTTCGTGACACTCGTTCCAGTGACGATTGCGATATGCGCTGGCCCTGTTCGGGCTGTGCCTGATCGGGCTGGGCATCTCGATCTGGCCCAATATCATCCCGGCCCGGGTTGCCATCTGGAAAGCAGCCGCCCCCTATCGCAGCCAGCTCTTCATGTTGGTGGGGGCGGGTGTGCTGGTTCCGGTGATCCTTGCCTACACAATCTGGGCCTATTGGGTTTTCCGGGGCAAGGTCGGCACGGACGGGTATCACTGATGGGCCGCGTAAAACAGCTTGGCTGGTTTGTGGTCATCTGGGCCAAGAGTGTCGTCTCTGTCGGGCTGGTTTCCCTGCTCCTGCGTTACTGGCTGAGCTGATCACCAATGAACCTTCCTAATCCCTCTTAGATCGGTGGCAGCTTTCGCACGTCCCTTGCCGGAATCCATCTGCTCCCCCCGACAAAGTGGCCTGACATGCTCGTGCCGAACGTCCTGGAATCCAGTAATCTATGGCCTCCGCAAATTTGCTGAACATACGGCGGGTTGTGACGGCCCATTTCAAGTCAGTGAATGGCCGCAATGTCAGCGGCAGTGCACACGGCCGGGCCGGGATATAAGAAGGGCGGCTATTCGCGTTTTGGACCTGAAAGGGGACAGTCCGCACACGAAATCGTTGCGGACGTCGGATCGCGCTCACAACCAACGCGCAAGTTGCCACCAGTTATGACGCACCGGCACAGCCACAAAGAAACTAGGTTGATCTGACGCGGAGTCGGCCCTCATAGTCACCCTTTCCGATCGGCACGCCCTGCGTGCGGAGGATGTCGTAAGCCGTAACGGCGTGGAAATAGAAGTTGGGGAGCGAATAGGTGAGAAGGTATGTCTCGGGCGTGAAAGCCAGGGTCTGTGGGGCCCAGGCCGAAGTGGAGGCGTGTTCCTCGTCAACCGGTCTGTGAACATCGATAACCAGGTCCTTGCCCGACCAGCTATTGACCTCTTCGGGGATGAACGCCTCCAGCATCGTTACCGCCTTGCCGATCATGGCCTGCAGTTCGGCGAACGTAACCGGCCACGCAAGAGGGGGAGGGGTGAACGCGCCCGTTCTCAGGGCTTCCACTCCCCAGACGGCATGGTGCCACGCCGCCTCGATCTGGAAGCTAAACGGTGCCATGTCGGGGTGGAGGCGGGCCTGGACGAAATCGTCCGGGTTGGCATCGGTTTCGGCACAATGCTTCGCGGCGCGGTTGAGAACACCCGATATCGCTCGGGTGGTTTGCAGAAACGTGGGCACACTAAGGTCGTAAAGCGTTATGGTCATGGCCTAATTTGTATGCCCTCTGGAACTTCGTCGCCACAAATTTTCTCACGATAAAGTCCATAGCTTGGTGCAGATCGAGCAACCTCTGCTTTCAAACACCCGTCATTCAACGCAAACAGTCCGCACCCCCCAACCTTCTAGCCATTGATGCAGAACGTGCGGCCTGTTGGAACTGGACACGTCGGACACAGCCGCTTGACATACTGCGCTGAGGCAGCCCTCCATCACCCCGATCCGTCAAAATTTGAAGCTTGCTGCGATCCCGTAAGCGCGTGGTTCGCTCGCCTGCACGCGATTGGCGGTGCTTCCCGGAAATACCGTATTATTCAGACCCAGTGCAGCCCCCAACGGTTGGTAGACCGACAGCGGGCGATAGTGCGTATTGGCCAGATTGCGGCCAAACACCGATACCGACCAGCGATCATCTGGGCCATTGAGGCTCAGGCGCGCGCCGAGCAGTGCGTAACCATCAGCAAGAGATTGCGGATTTGCGTCATTGACCGTCCCAACAAATTGATCCGACACAAAGGATATGTTGCCATTTACTGCCCAGCTAAGACCGTCTGAACCAATATCGCCCGACCAATCCGCCGCGACATTCCCGACCCATTTCGGTGAAAAACTGTTCGGCTTTCCTGTCAAATCTTGTGTGCCTGTAAGACCGGGCAGGTTGGACGCCGTTGTGAATGATGTAAATTTCGAGTCGAGATAGGCTAGCGACCCTGTCACCGAAAAATTGCGGGCCGGCGCGATCGTCGTGTCGAACTCAAACCCTTGTTGCCGCAGACTGCCTGCATTGCGAACGATGAAGCTCACACCATCGAATGCACGATCCTGAAAGCCCGCAATGTCCATGCGATACAATGTCAGATTGGCCTTCAAAGTGCGGTCGAGCCAGCTCGATTTGATACCAAGTTCGTAATTTTTCACAGTTTCGCGGTTAAACAGGCGCTTGGTGGAAATAAGAACGCCGCCTGGGCCGAAGGTTGACAGCGATGGGACGCCGCCACCAGAATTGTAACCCGAAGACTTGTATCCGGTCGAGTGGTTGGCAAAGATCAGCACATCCTCAGTCGGTTTATAGTTCAGGCTCGCGCGGTAGGTGAAGCGGCCTTCGCTAATGCCCGGATAGGTCAGCGCTTCAGGTGCACGCAGGGTCTGGGTGAACGGACTCGACGTTTGCGCGTAAGTGCCACGCTTCTTGTCCCTCGTATAGCGGCCGCCCAAGGTGAGGGTCAGTTGGTCGGAAAAATGGATGTTTCCTTGCGCATAGGCCGCAATGCTGCGGACATTCTGAAAGACATCCTGATCCGTGGCGGCAATGCCGCCCGTTGACGTGTAATAATTACCGCACGCCGTGCGTCCGGGGCCAGCGGGCACCAACACACCGCAGAACGACGATCCCATATTGAGGATTTCACTTAACCCAAAATCTTCCTCAAAATAATAGACACCCGCCACCATATCGAACTTGCCGCCCATCCATTCGCGCTCGGGCGAGATAAATTGCAGTTCGTGATTGTGACTCTTTGAATCAAACAGGCTGCGCCGGTTGGCGAGCGAGACGGGCAGGAATATGATATCGCCATCAACCTGATCATTTTTCCAGACGCGGTAGCTGTTGATCAGCTTCAGAGTTGCGCTGCCGACGTCGAGCGAGGCCGTGCTGGACACGCCCCAGTTCTTGTCGACGAGTCCGCTGGCCATAAACTGGTTCATCTTCCGGTCGCTCAAATTGGTGTCGGGGCCGCCCGCGAAAGCCGCCTGAAGGAAGGCGAGCCGCGCCGAACTGACCGAACTGGCGTCGAAATCGAAATTGGCGACGCCATCACCCTTCATTTTGGTATAATCGCCTCGCACGATCCATTCGACATTGCCCAAATCGGCTTTGATCGTACCCCGGAACGCGAAATCATCAGATCCGCCATACGTCTTGCCGTCGAGCCGGTTCTTCCAAGGGCCATCATACCATTGACCCATGCCTGCAAAGCGCACTGCAACATTGTCTGAGAGAGGAACATTGACATGACCCGACAATTTGTAACGGTTGAACGACCCGTATTCTCCGGCAACCTCTCCCGAGAGTTCATCACGCGGCAACGCACTGCGGAGCGAAAGCGCGCCTGCGCTGGCATTCCGTCCGAACAATGTGCCTTGCGGGCCGCGCAGGACTTCAACCCCGTCAATATCAAGAAATGCGCCAAGGACAGAACCTGAGCGCGGTACATACACGCCGTCCAGGAATATGGCGACGCTCGGCTCAATCAGCGTGTTGGCCAGCGAGCCCACGCCGCGAATACCGATGCGCGTCGAACCCGTGTTCGAGGAACGCACGGTCTGGAAATTGGTGGCTACGCGGCCAAGATCCAGAACGCTCGCGACATTCGCTTTTGCGAGCGTCTCTCCGTTGAACGCAGCAATCGAAATCGGCACTTTCTGAAGGCTTTCAGACCGCTTCTGCGCGGTGACGATAATCTCGCCGCCGGTGTCAGCATCATCTGGCGCAGCGCTCTCCTGCGCACGTGCTGGTTGGGCTGTGCAGATCGCAAGCGCCACGGCTAGTGTGCTCGCGCTCATGCGCGGTTGATGGATTTTCATGATTGGCTCCTCCCCGATATAATTGTTGTGCTGATACAGTTAAATTCAGCCAATTTTTACCATTTGACGACAAAAATTTCACATTCGACGTCAAAACGGTGCAAATTTGAGAATGAACAACACGATCCCCGCGAGGAAAAAAGTCTCGGCTAACATTAAAAGCACGGGCTTGATGCCCAGTTTGACGATCTCGCCCAATCGCGTCTTGATTCCGATGGCGGCGATCGACGTGATCAGGCACGCGCGCGAAATGACATCGCCTGCTGCCACTATTGGTTTCGGCAGGATATTGAGGCTGTTGACGATCATCAGCACAATGAAGCCGACGACAAACCACGGAAGCAGCGGCGGCCGCTTGGTGTCTGGTGAGGCCTGGCTGCGGGTAACCTGGCCAGCCACAAGAATGACAGGCAGCAGCATGGCGACCCGCAACAGCTTGACGATTGTCGCCGTGTCGCCGGCATCTGGCGAAATCGCATAGCCAGCCCCGACGACTTGCGCGACATCATGGATAGTTGCGCCAATGAACATTCCCGCCTGATGGTTGTTCAGCCCGGTCGCATGTGCGATCAACGGATAGACGATCATCGCAAGCGTAGAGAGCGCTGAAACGCCGATAATTGTGAACAGCGTTGCCTGCTCTTTCTTCTCGTGCGCTGGAAGCGCCGCCGACAAGGCCATAGCCGCCGACGCGCCGCATATTGCGGTGGCACCCCCGGATAGAAAACCGAACAGAGGACTGAAACCCATCGCCCGCGCCAGGAGCACGGAGACAGCTATGGTGACTGTGACGATCAGCACGACCATGGCAACCGGCGCCCAGCCTAGTGCCGTAACCTGATCCCACCCGATCCGCAGGCCAAGCAGCGCTACACCAATACGCAGCAGTGTTTTCGAGGCAAATTCGATGCCAGGCTGGCTGCGCGGTGCCTCGGTCAGGAAGTTGACAGTCATCCCTAGCAGCAAAGCGTAGAGCATTACCGGCGCGGTATAATGTTCTGAGAGAAAGGTGGCTGCTGCCGCGACAATCAATGCGGCGACCAACCCCGGCCCGATGGTTTGAGCCCGTAAAATCAGTTTGCTCATGACCGTGCCAAAGCCGACGCTTTGGCAACACGCGCGAGGTCTGCCAGATAGCTTTGCCGCGCCATGGCAAACGCGCCTGCGGCAACCAGACCGACCAGAGGCAATATCTGGAATGCGGTGTGCAGTTCAGACTTGTCAGCGATCCAGCCGGTGACAATCGGACCGGGGGCAAGACCAATCAGATTGTTCGCCAGAGTCAGGGTCGCAAAGGCCGTGCCGTGGATCGCGACCGGTGTCAGATTGGCGACCATTGCCCCTGCAGGCCCGGTTGTTCCGGCCACAAGGAACATGGCCAAGGCCAGCAAGACCAACTGCGTCGCGCCGGGCGCACACAGCATGGCGGCGGAAAGCGAAACCGCCGCACCAAGGCAATAGCCAGTGGCCAGCATGATTTTGCGGTCAGGCCGATGCCGTGCCACACGGTCGCTTGCGATCCCGCACAGGATCATCCCCGCCCCGCAGGCCAGAAACAGTAGCGCCGACATGCGTCCCGCTTCTGCCACTGACATGGCGTGATAACGCCCCAGATAGGTGGGCAGCCATGCGGGAAGGGCTGCCGCGCTGAACAATTGCAGCCCGCTGCCGATATATGCCAGCCGCACCGAGCGACTGCCGAACAGTGATGCGAGTGGCGGGCGAACGCCCTGATCGCCGACCACTCCTTTTTGCCCGGAAATGCGGCTGACGCGGTGTTCCTTGACCACAATCGGAAACAGGATCGCCAAAACCAGCCCTGACAGACCAATCGCCAGAAATGCAGCACGCCAGCTATAGGTGCCAGCAATTTCTCCGCCCGCGGCAACACCGAGTACCTGGCCAAACAGACCGCCAGCCATGAAGGCCGCTGACAGGGTGGCACGCATCCGGTCAGGGAAAACGCTAATGACGAGCGCAATGCCAACGCTGCCATAAGCTGCCTCGCCAACGCCGACGAGCACCCGACCGACAAGCATTTGCGGATAATTGGCAGCGGCCGCGCAGAGCAATGTTGCTACACTCCACAGCATTGCCATCACGGTCAGGCTTTTCACCCGGCCCCAGCGATCCGCCAGCAAGGACAGCGGAAAGGTCAGCAAACCCACCATCAAGGCGACTACGCCTGAAAGCCACCCGAGCTGCGCATCGCTGAGTGTCCATTGTGCTTTCAGCAGCGGAAAGACCGCGTTCAACACCTGCCGCGCCATATAGTCGGAAATCAGCAGCCCGAACGCCAGGGCAAACACCGCCCAGCCATAAGCCGTGGCCCGGTCGTTGGCCTCCCTGCCAACGACTGCATCTGAGATAGGTGCGCTTATATGCACGTTATGCAGCGATCAGGGGTGCGGATCGGACATTGGCGGCCCCGAAGTTCTGATTCCGATTGGGCAGCCAGCCATTTTTCTCCAGCGTTTCATTGGCACTCGAATAGAACTCGCCAATCCTGTAGATCGCGCGGGCCTGTTCACCGGTTGCGACCGGACGGAACAATTCCTCGGAAATCCGCACCATCCGTTCAATCTGCTGAACCGAGGTGGCGCGCTCGCCCTTGCGGCCCCAGAGGTTATCCTCCTGCCCGACGCGGACATGCATCCCCATCGCAATGCCCATCGCGTTCAACGGATAGACATTGCGCATCAGGCCTTCGACGGTGAAGATCGCATTTTGTGGCAGGCGGTTGATGAATTCCATCAGGTTGCGCGGATTGGGGCCATCATGCCCGCCGCCAATGGCCACCCAGTTGATGGCCAGCGGACCCATATAATGACCGCTCCGCACCAGCCGCTCGACAGTTTCGAGGTCGCGACTGCAACCGACCATGAAATGGGTCTGGATGCCCGCCGCTGTCAGCCGCCTCATGTGCTCCTTCATGAATTTGGGGCCGGCTTCGTAATACATTTCGGTATAGGCTTCGGTGTAGTTGGCTTCGCCCATCGAGGTTCCGGCGCAATCATCCTCGGTGATCAGCTCCATCACATTCATCTGGTTGGTATTCACCGCGAGCGTCACCTGATCGGGCTTGGGATCAAGCTCGGCGAGCATGTGGCGCGTATCGTCAGACAGCCACAGCGCTGCTTCGCCTTCATTCTTCGGGGCAAAGCTAATCGAGCCGCCGACCTGAAGGATCATTTTCGGCACGGCGTGACGCAGCTTGTCCAGCATCTCGTTGAA
Organism: Sphingomonadales bacterium; assembly: GCA_031411035.1. Taxonomy (GTDB): domain Bacteria; phylum Pseudomonadota; class Alphaproteobacteria; order Sphingomonadales; family Sphingomonadaceae; genus Aquisediminimonas. The sequence goes on along the minus strand of JANOAJ010000218.1, from coordinate 15,467 downwards.
CTTGCCCAGATCCTTCGAACCTTTGCCGTCCATCTCGCGGACATGGACGTGCAGCAAGGTCGCCCCGGCATTGTAGCAATCGACCGCTTTCTGTACCTGTTCGGTCATCGTCAGCGGAATATCATCGCTGTCGCGCGGAAAGAAGCTTGGCGCATAAGGCGCAACCTGGATGACCAGCGGATCCTGCGTTTCGGGAAGCAGGCTATCGTCAAAAAACTGCATGGAAAGTCTCCTTTTCTAATTCAGAATGGCCGGTCGCCGATGATCGCGGCACGATCCATCCGGCGAATGCAGGGGGGGTAATCCATCACGGCATAATGCTGGGTGCAGCGATTATCCCAGATCGCCACGCTGTTTGGCTGCCAGCGCCAGCGCACCTGATATTCGGGTATGGCTGCACGCCCGATAAGATAAGCGAGCAAGTTTGCGCCGCCGGGCGCATAGTCCTGCCCGTAACGCACATTGGCGCTGGTGTGAAAATTGGTGAAGTGCGTAGCAAAGCCAGATACGAACAACACCTTCTCACCAGTTTCGGGATGGGTGCGAACGACAGGGTGTTCCGCATCGGGGAATTGTACCTTCAGCGCGTGGCGTTTTTCCTCCGTCATACGGGCGCCAAAGGTGGCTTCGATGCTGTGCCGCGCCTTCAAACCGTCAATCGTTTCCTTGATGTGAACTGGCAGGTCAGCATACGCCTTGCACATATTCGCCCACAGTGTATCACCGCCAACCGGCGGACATGCCACGCACCGCAGCACCGCGCCCATCGGCGGACTGTCCCGCCAGGTCGCATCGCAATGCCAGGCATTTTCAAAATGATCGGGCGGCGAATTCTCGTCTTTGTAGATCTGGACGAGGCCGGGGTGTTCGGGATCGCTGCCAACAACGGGATGATCTTCCAGGCAACCCAAGCGGCTGGCAAACGCTATATGATCGGCCTTGGAGATTTCCTGATTACGCAGGAACAGCACCTTGTGGGTGAGCAGGGCAGCTTTCACTGCTTCAAACATATCCTCGTTACGCGCGGCCTCGGAAAGGCTGATGCCCGAAAGTTCCGCGCCGATGCAGCAGGTGAGTGGTTCGACCTTCACAGCACGAACACCGACGAACCAATGGTCGTTCCAGCCTCCAGATCGCGGTGCGCCTGAACACAGTCGTCAAGCGCATAGCGCTGTCCGATCTCCACCTTCACACGACCCGAAGACAAATGATCAAACCAGAATGCTGCCAGTTCGGCGCGTTCCGCCGGATCTGCATAGTAATCGGCAAACGCAGGCCGCGTGAAATAAACGGAGCCCTGCATCACCAGTTGCATGGCATCTATGGGAGGAAACGCGCCCGACGCGGTACCGCAGCCGACGAGAACACCGCGTCGCTTCAATGATTTCAGCGATCCGGCAAATGTGTCTTTGCCAACAGAATCGAACACCGTGCTGACTCCTTCGCCGCCGGTCAGTTCTTTCACCCGTGCGGCGACATCTTCGCGGCGGTAGAAGATGATCTCGTCACAGCCCATCGCTCTGGCTTTTTCAGCCTTCGTTTCGGACGAAACCGTTCCGATCACGCGCAGACCCATCAGCTTGGCCAACTGCACGGCGAGCAAGCCCACCCCGCCTGCTGCCGCGTGGAGCAGGATGGTGTCGCCCGATTTGAGCCAGGGATTAGTCTTTTTCAGCCAGTAGGTGGCGGACAGTCCGCGCATGGTTGAAGCGGCTGCCGTTTCAAACGATATGCCATCGGGCAGCGTGAACAAGGGCGCTGCAGGCATTATGCGCGCGCTGCTATAGGCGCCAAGCGGGCTGCCATTATAGGCTACCCGATCCCCCACTGTCACCGAAGTCACGCCGGCACCCACGGCCTCAACAGTCCCGGCACCTTCAACGCCCATACCGCATGGCGGCTGCACCGGATAATAGCCTGAACGAAAATAGGTGTCGGCAAAGTTGCAACCAACCGCTGCGTGGCGAATGCGCACTTCACCGGGGCCGGGATTTCCAACGTCAACATCCTCTACTTTCAGGACTTCGGGGCCGCCGGTTTCATAAATGCGCACTGCCTTGGCCATGATGCCTGTCCTCGATTTCCTGTCTGCTTTCGCTCTAAGTGCAGGGTGACTTGCATTTTTCACATTTCATGACATATTTTTTGCATTCGACGACATCTGCTTGAATGTTGGGGAGAATAGTGTGGCGGAATTGGTGCGCGTGGCAGCTTTGTCGGGCTTTTTCCCGACGATGGAAGCGCTGGCTGCCGATCCCGCGCCGCTGCTGAAAGAAGTTGGCCTTTCGCCACGATTATTGGGCAACGCCGAACAGATGATTCCCGCACGTGCTGCGATGCGGCTGCTTGAACGCGGAGCCGAGATAACAGGGTGCGCAACCTTCGGCCTTCGGATGGCGGAAAGCCGGAGACTGGCCAACCTTGGCGCAACAAGCTTGCTCATCGCGCACCAACCGACGCTGCGCGCGGCGCTGTCTGCGCTCAGGCAATATCGCAACCGGATCAATTCAACGCTTGTGCTCCACCTGGACGATTTTGGTGACAGCATCCTTATTCGCGAAGATTTCGCGCTGGATGGGCCTGAAGCGTCCAGACAGGCGTCCGACCTCGCGCTTGGCGTGCTGGCCAGGCTGTGCCGGGATGTGCTCGGGGATGATTGGCAGGCTGAATCGGTTTGCTTCACGCATACTGCGCCACCGATCGCCGAAATGGCAATTTACCGGCGGCTTTTTGGATGCAGGCCGGAATTCAATTCGGAATTTAATGGCATTGTCATCAACCCGCGCGAACTGGATCGGCCAAACCAGCGCGCGGATCCGGCGCTCGCCGAACACGCCCGCAGCCTGATTGAATCCGTGATGAGTCCAGATCGGCACAGCGTTGCACAACAGGTCGAACAATCAATCTTGCTGCTGATGCCTGCCGGCCTCGCCAACATACAAACATGCAGCGAGATGCTCGGCATGACGGTACGCACCTTGCAGCGCAATCTCGATGCTGAGGGCGCACAGTTCAGCACGCTGCTCAACAAGGCGCGGGTGCAGCTGGCGACGAAATACCTCTCAAACCCGCGCACGCGGATCACCGATGTTGCCGGGATGCTCGGCTATGGCTCGATAGGGGCATTCACGCGCTGGCATAGCCAAAATTTTGGTACTACGCCGAAGAAGCAGAGCCGCGCTCTGAGTTCCCCGGGGAAGCAAGAGGGTTGACCGGTGTTACACCGCAGCGCAACTGGACAATCCATTTGCCCTCACTGCTTAATTCCTTTGCCCCTTCCTTCACGCGAATGGCGTGAAGGAATGACGGCTAACGGGACGGGCGCTTGTTACCGCGAATGACTGCATTGTCAGCGGAGGCCGTCGGCGTGTTCCGTGCCATTGGCTGGGACTACCATCATGTGGTCGGCGTGAATTAAGGTCGACGGAGGGCCGCTATCAAGCCTTGGCGAACGAGACCAGCCCGAAACTTGACGGAAAGGGACGCTGCCGGACAAAGCCGCACTGTGTCACTCCACTGCACCCCTTCGCTCAGAGACACCGCCCGAACAACCGCTTCGCCTTTCGGCCCGGCTGTGACTTCAAGCGGTCCGTCGTTGACGATGGTAAAGCCGTTTTTGCCTCTACCAATTTTGGTGAGAACTTCGGTCTCGTTGGCGGGCCCCATCGTATGGTTGGGGCCATAGAGATAGGCCGTACCGAACCGATTCCCGTTGTAGACATGGGCAATGAAGGCAACGCTGCACTGGGTATCGGTTTTTACCCAGACCCCCTCGGCGATCGGCAATCTGGGAGGCTGGGCATAAGCGGGCGCGATTGAACCCATAGCCAACATCATGGACATCCCACTCGGTACGAACCGCATCATGACTCTTCCTTCCGCTCCCGCGATAGTACGCAATATTCCTTGATTGAGACGGCGGCAATCGAAAGCCGGTGCTCTACACTTCACGCAGACAAACGACCGCTAATGGGAACGTCCGGTGCAATAACAAGAGTCCGCTTTGTTGGCGCAAGCAGCGTTCGCATCTTTGCTTTCGAGAGCATCGTTGTAATTCCAGACTTAGTCCCAATAGGGCGGGTTGCCGAACATATGGCGAAGATGATCGACTAGCGCTCGAAGCTTGACTGAGGGTTCACGACCTTGCGCATGAGCGATGTAGATAAATTCGTCGGTCGGTTTGAAATCAAGTGCCACGGCAATGAGCTCACCGGCCTTGATCGCAGGGCCTGCGATGAATGCGGGCAGCATGGCAAGGCCAAGGCCGGCAACCGCCGCGTCACGCATTATGTCTCCATTATTGACGCCAAGCGTTTGACGAGCCTGTACGGAAACCCCGCCGTTCGCGGTTTCAAAGCGCCAATCACCGACGCCGCGATTGGTATAGAAAATTCCGCGATGGCGGTGCAGGTCTTCGAGCGTCTCCGGTACGCCGTGCTCTTCCAGATAACCGGCTGAGGCTGTAAGGATGCGCCGACTTGCCGCCAACTTCCAGACGATAAGGCGAGTGTCGTCGATCGGGCCATGGCGAATGATCGCATCATGACCGCTGGAAGCGACGTCGATCCGTCGATCATCGAGATCCAGAGCCAATTGGATATTTGGATGCGCCTTCAAAAAGGGATAAAGCGCCGGGCCCAGGTGCATTCGTCCGAACGTGACCGGTGCGGCAATGCGTAGCGGGCCGGACAAGGTACCCCGGCGTTCGGTCACCTCTGCGGTGGCATCGGCAATGTCGCGCGTGATACGCCGGGCGCGCGGGAGGAAGGCAGTTCCGTCTTCGGTCAGGTTCAGTTTTCGCGTGGTGCGATGAAGCAATTTGCATCCCAGCGAACGTTCAAGTTCTGCCAGTCTTTCGCTCACAACCGATTTGGACAAACGAAGCTGCCGAGCGGCGCCGCTGATTGAACCATTCTCTACAGTGGCAACAAAGGCTGCAATTCCTTCGATCCGGATCATTGTTCGGTATTCTCGAATTATAGAACTCAAATACGAGCACTATTCGGAACGATAATGCAAGTACATTGTCCGCTTATCAGCTCGGGGATGTGGCCCCGCTCATCAACAAGGAGACGAAAAATGGACCGTTTGATTAACAAGGTTGCCATTGTCACCGGTGCCAGCGCCGGCATCGGACGCGAAACCGCAAAACTTTTTGCCGCTGAAGGCGCTCGCGTTGTGGTCGGCGCCCGCCGACAAGCGGAACTGGACAGCCTGGTCGCCGAAATCCGGAGTGCCGGCGGTGAAGCCGTCGCCGTTGCCGGCGATGTGCGCAGCGAATCCTTCCACGAAGCCCTGGTTCGCGCTGCAATTGACAATTATGGCGCACTCGACATCGCGTTCAACAATGCCGGCGTTCTGGGCGAAGGTGGCCCCAGCACACAAGTGTCTGCGCAAGGATTTGCGGACACAGTGGCGGTTAATCTGACCGCGTCATTCCTCGCCGCCAAACATCAGATAGCCGCAATGGTGAAGTCTGGCGGCGGCTCCGTGATATTCACCTCCACCTTTGTCGGTTACAGCTTCGCATTTCCGGGGACGGCTGCTTATGCAGCCAGTAAATCAGGCCTGATCGGACTGACTCAGGCGCTTGCTGCTGAATTCGGGCCTCAGCAAGTACGCGTGAACGCCATCCTGCCTGGCGCTGTCGAAACCGACATGTATCGCGAGATGAATGATACGGATGACAAGCAGGCCTACATTACCAGGCTGCATGCCCTGAAACGTGTTGCCCAGCCTGCGGAGATCGCCAGATCTGTACTTTATCTCGCATCCGACGATGCGAGCTTCGTCACCGGAACAGCTTCGCTCCTGGATGGTGGTGCGTCGATTACCAGAGCCTGAGATAGCCGCCCGAATGGCACCTTCGGTGCGAGTCCGTCACGAACTACCATTCCGGACACGGCCTCATCGCTGCCGTTCGCGATTTCCTGAACGAATGGCAGCTTTCCATGGGCAGATCTGAAGCGGGGAATGGTCATCTCAGCACCCGACAATATGCGCGGCTTGTTGACGAATGGGTCTCCACGATCGGACTCGATAAGCGAGAATACGGCACGCACTCAATGCGCCGGACAAAGGCCTCGCTGATCTACAAAGCCACGGGCAATTTGCGAGCTGTCCAGATACTTTTGGGCCATACCAACATTGAGAACACCGTCAGGTATCTTGGCGTTGATGTAGATGACGCCCTGACACTGTCCGAACGTACAGACATCTGATTTCTTGCCGACCTTCAAAATTTATTGGGGGCCGGCATACGCTTTGATTAGCGACTGCCCGCTTTTGAGGGAGTGCCGCAGCCCGACAGAAGGCCGCTATGTCGGGGAAAGCTGCCGTTGGCGTCATGCAAATTCGTCTCGCTTTTGCGAGGGTCTGAGGCGACCAGTTTTTCGCGCCAGTGCATGCCACAAGCAGTCTCGAAACAAACAAACGCCTTGCCGGACGCCGTGTTCCCTTTTCGATATACCCAGCGATAAAGCCCCGCTGCACTGAACGTATCTAAGGGTCTGCCAAAGGATTTGACGCCCTTGCAATTCGAGAACCAGTTTACCAATTCGACTGTCGCATGCCCAAGCGCCCCTACCGCACGACACGTTCCGCAACAAAATTTGCATGAGAAATATGCAGAAACCTGCCCGCATCTGGCAGATCGTAGAACTTCGCGCCGGGCAGCCTTTCTCGCCAGAACGTGGCGCTTTCCTGCCAATCTAGAAGGGGATCATAGTGGCCCAAGATGACTGTCCACGGGAAATCTGCTTCAATTGCCTGAGGCATCCAGCCGCGGGCATAGGCGCTATGTTCGGCCACATAGCCTTGCATCGACGTGACAGAAAACAGCCTTGTCGAACGATAATAATCGGAAATCTGCGCGGCATCCGCAAAAACAGCCAGGTCGGGGGGGCTGCTTGCCAGATTGTGAAGAAGCGAGCGGGCGAGAAAATCTTCCGATCCAGCGTGCGCCAACAGCCGCGCTATCATACCAATCGCACGAGGATGGCGGAACAATGCGCGCTTTACCATGGCAAGAGGGCCCTTCTGGTGCGTATCCACTGGCCCGGGCAAATCGGGATTGATGAGCGTCGCGCCATCCATTCGCTCAGCCGCGATGCCGTGAATTGCCAGTGCGGTTGCCACGCTACCCCGGGCAACTACGCGAAACCGTCCTATCTGCAATCTTTCGGCAACGGTGATCACATCGGCCGCTGCCGCAGCAAAGGGGTTTTCCGCCTGCACCATGTCGGTCTGACCGAAACCGGGACGATCAACTGCAATGACGCGCAATCCGGCAGACTGCAAAGCGCTTGCCAGCGTGTGGGAGACATGCCTTGTTGTGCCCGTCGCGTGAAGGACAAACACAGCCGCGCCATCGGCCGGGCCAAGATCGGAAAATGCAATGCGGCTTCCGTCTACCCGCGTGCAAAAGCGTGTTCCCTCTCCATTAACGAGGTTATCAGACAGATCTCCGCGTTCGCTCGCAAGCAGCGCAAGCAGCGCCATTGAATCAGTCATCAAGCGGGAAAGCCGGACCAGGCTTCCAATTCCCAGCGTCGCGTAAATCCGTGCCATTTCGTCCTTGGCCACAGCCGGCGAGATGCTGACATCATGCGCTGCCTGAGCACGTGTCACCCCCCGCGCCATGGCAAGGGCAAGACAGGTCTGTCGCACGGTAAGGCCAAGCAACCGCGCCAGCACGTTACGATCTGCGCCATACTCCCGCTGCCAGATGCCGATTTTGGCTTCCAAAATCCGGGAAACAATCACAGCTTGGCTGCGCGCACCAAGTTTACGCATGATCGCAGCGAGAACATCGCGCGCGGTTTGGTAGGATATATTGGCAAGGGCCGCCGCATCGCGCAATTTTCCGGCTTCGATCAGGGCCAAGGCAAGCCGCACTTCGGCTGGGGTAAAGCCAAAGGCAAACGCCATTTCACCGCGGACTGCCGGTGACCGGCTTGAATGCACGCCGACAAGCACGGTCGAAGCTTGTCCGTTCCGGAGCAAGGCCACCGCCGCGTCGGGAAGAAACCAGCGCGCCCTGTCCAGACAATCCACCCTCGCTATCGGCGCGAGCGCCCCAGCCCGGTCAAGGATCAAGACAGCACTGTTTTTGAGAACGTCGCTGGCCCCGATGGGGGCGTCTCCAAACCACTCCAAAAAATTCTCGTCCGCCCATACAATGGCACCAGTGGTCGTCAGTGCGGCAAACGCCAGAGCATGACGATCAACCACCGGACAATGCGGTTCGGAGACGGAGGCATCACTCGCCAGTGCCCGCTCCAACGCGTCATCATCTCGCAAGACCAGCGCGCCAAACGCGTCTGGTGCAGCCATCCATCGATCAACTGCCGTCAGTTCCGTGCCATGTTGGGACAATGATCCAAAAATCCCTGCGTTTTAGGTGTTTACCGATGATATTCGTGTCCTTTTTTGCTCTGTCAAGGAACGCACCCCGCAATTGGGGGTTCGCACCGCCTCCCGGGATCGCGAGATGTCACCTGCAGTTGGCAGGTTTATAACAGGGGCAAAACAATGAGGCTTTTGAGTGGATTGGTCGTAGCGGTGGCGTCAGGCGCGGCAATGGCGGGGCAGGCATCAGCGGCGACGATCATTGACCGGATTGATGCGACGGTCGTCAGCAATGCAGGATCGGCGTTTTCGTTTCCCATCTTCCGGTTTTACAACCTCTCCACTAGCGGTATCGACATTACCCGCATCCGCATGTCGGGCGGAGCCCCGTGGGATTGGGTGGCGAACGGGCCGATCGGATCAGAAAGTGAGAATTTCAACCCTTCTGGCGGGGCACGCACCCTGATTGAAGGTGAGGAACGGACGACCGACGGAAACAACGGCTGCACGGCAGGAATTACTTACAACTATACAAGTTTTAACACGGGGGACTTTTCCGGCTTTGCTGTCGACCCCGAAACAGCAAGCTGCGGGAGTGCCGTTGTCGATGTTCGTCCTTTCCTGGATAATGACAGAATTACAATCACGGCCAATTTTTCCGACGGTGGCAGCCTTAGCGGCAGCGACTGGACGCGCGAGTTGATCAATTCTGCGGGCAACGCCAATGATTACCATAACCAGCGGTACAGGCTGACCCTGGAGCGGCGCTATGATGTCGCTGATCCGCCGCCACCTTCCCCCTCTGTACCTGAACCCGCAACATGGATGGCAATGCTTCTAGGATTTGGTGCAATCGGCCAGGCACTGCGTCGAGCCCAGAAGCGTGCCGCGCAAGATACGTTGCAAGGCAATTCTTTGGACAAGAAGCTCCCGAATTAGGCGTCTGTCTGCATGTGATCTTCGGGGAGGCAGTTGGAAGAACAGCCTCCTTTCCAGCCCCAATGCCAAGTGACCGATCTCGCCCTGTCGTGTTGCCAAAATACGTGCACTGAACGTGAAGGTGTACGCCGTGCCGATCAGCAGCTCTTCCCGCCAGCCCATTGGACAGCGTTGGCGAGCAATTGCCGATACCGGCTGTCCGAATATGTCTCGGGCAAATGCCCGATCGCCGAATAGAACGAGCGCCCCTTCCCGACGCAGCGCGTCCATACGATGGGATGATTGCCACCCATGGCCACTGGCTCTGCACTGAATGGGTTGGTACCAGGTGAGTAGGTGCGTTCATCAATGGTGGCAACGATGTTTGAGTTCGTGAGGCGCGCACTCCGCACGAATGAGTACCATTCGTCGGTCATCTTCCACTTCACTGGAAGGCCTGCAGTAAGGGGACTCAGGGTTAGCTCGATGGAAATCTCTGCCTCTTGGAATTGAGGGTTTGAGGGATGGGTCTTAAACCTCGCGCCAATCAGTTCATCCGAATACCAAGGCCAGAAACTCGCCGGGTCGCCGTCTGACCCGTGGACCGCTACAAATCCCCCACCGTTTTCGATGTAGGCCTTGAACGCCGCCCGTTGGGTCAGGGTCAGGACATCGCCGCTTACATTGTTCCAGAAGACAACGTCGAAGTGCTTCAACACTTCAGGCCGCATCACTCCCCCTTTGTCCGCCTCAACGAGAGCCCATCCTTGTTCTGTGGCCAAGGAGCGAATAGCAGCAGCTGCTGCCTCTACCGATGGGCCATCGCGGAATCCCGTCATTTTTTCGAAGAGCAACACCCTGACCTTGCCGTGAGGCATAGTAAAGTGAGGCAGTTCGTCGTCATAACGAACACAACGCGCTCGGCGATCTGCAGCTGTCACGGCCAGCTTGCCAAGTTCGCGATTCAGTTGATCGAAATTAGCCACTTTTTCCGCGGCTAGGCCAGAGGAGGCGATCATCCGAAGCGTCATGATCGATCCAAAAGACGGCGCTGAGGTATTACGGAAAATGGGCGGCAAGTTCCGAACCAAGCCGGGAGCAAGGCGGTTAACAACCCCGGTGGCGGCGGGGCTCAAGAGTATGTCGATCATCGGAAGGTCGACGGAAAATGCTTTGTCCCGCAAAGGGCAATCAAGCACCCGCGCAGATGCCGCCGTTGGAACAATGAGAGCGCAGGCCACGCAGAGGCTCGCAAGCACCGCGCGACGTCGAGAAACTGCAGATCTGCTTGATTTGCGCATGCTCACTTCCCGCTTATGGTGATCAGGTTGCGTGGATCGCTGGTTGTGCTGAAAGTGACGATCCATGGTTGTGATTGATCCGCGACCTCGACCGAGACGGGATGGATGGCGACCGTGCTGGACGCCTCAATCTGCTTTGGACCAGTGACGGCCGCATTCCAGCTGCGCACCTTCAGGTCGTGCGTTCCCGTGCCCAAAACCGCCAGATCAATTTGGTGGCGTCCCGGGCCTGTCAAATGTGAAGTCGCCGACATGACTGCCGTGTGGTTCGGATCCAACGAAAGCTCGAGCGATCCGCCGTCGGCAAGCGTGACCGTGCGTTCGATGGCACCGTACCGCACCGCATACGCGCCCGCGTCAATTTGCAGGTCGAACCTGCCAGGACGAAGGGAGGTGACTTTTCCAGTCCGTAAATGCCGGAATTTGGCTCCGGCCGACGCGGCTCCCTTGATCCTTGCGCCCGCGCCAACGCGCGCGAAGTTCATCGCCATACGGCAACTCGAATAGACCCACATCTCCTTGTAGGGGAACACCGCATTATTGCCCCACGCCGGAGCGTCGTCTTCATACGAGTTGAACCCCAGCGACATCCCGCCGACGAAGTTTGGAAGCGCCACGGTGAAGTTCTGCCAGAAGGCATTGCCGACCCCGTAGAGCAACGAGCGTGAAAACGGATTTGCCCCAAGGACCCATTGGACCTGGCGCGCGGCAAGGTCTGACAGATCAGCGCGCTGCAGAACCGCAGCAGCAGCGCCAAGCCCGATGGTCTTGCTCATATGCACCGTGCTCGAACCCTTGCGGACGTGATCGTACCACAGCGAAAATACCCGCAGCGCATGATTTGGTCCGAGCCTGGTTCCCGCATCATACTGCTGCTGCATTTGCTGGCGAATGACTTCGGGCGTCGGGGGCGTCGGGAACACCGCATTGGGCTTTTGCGCGAGCATCGTACCTGTCCGGTCGAGTGGCTGCGGCGCATCGAGGTCGCTCTTGCGCCAGACCGCTGCCGGAATGATGTCGAAGGGAGCCGAAGCCTGTGAGCCGGCAGCGCAGAAATGATCCGCATAGATCGCCAGACCCGCATACCAGTCCATCCATTCAGGATGATCCGGCATAGCCTCGCACATCGCTGCGAATGCCAGAAGGCCACAATCCTCGAAACTGTTGTGGTATTCGTGAACGATCCGCGTCCTGCCTGCGTCCTCATAGAAATATCCGGCGATGCCGATCCCGTCGACGAAACTGCGCTCCTGGGTCGCAACCAGCCACTTGGCGAGACGCGACGCCTCGTCGGCGAAATGGCTCTCGCCGGTGGCGAGGTGCATCTCGACAGCCGCCAGGGTCGCATAGCCGACAAAGTCGCGCCAGCTGGGCTGATTGATCTCGAGCGGAGGAGCTTCCTTGGGTGGCTGGATTGCTGCGGCAACCAGAGCAAAGTCCTCGCGAGCCGCCTTGAGCACGCTCGCCGCAAGCTTCGGGTCGCGACGATGCAAGGCGCGCGATGCGCGCGCACCGGCAAGCACGCTCAGGACGTTCTGGAAATCGTCGCGACCAACCGAGCTGCGTTGGTCGTCTTGTATGACGTCATCGGCAGTGCCAACCTTGTTGTCGGTCCAGTAGGAAACATGGTTATAGAGCGCGCGCAGACCAGGTGCGAAGCGAGTACGAAGCGACCAGTCCAAGCCCCAAAGGGCTTCTTCCAAGGCACGCTCGGCTATCGCCGTCCTGCCCCGCGCTTTCAACGCGTCGTGCAATTCGAACAGCGCGTAGATCGACAAATGGGTGCGGTAGGGGCTCTGCGTCAGGTTCGCAGCGTCATGCCACCCGCCTTCGACGCTGCGTTTCTCCCCATCGTGGAGGGCGAACACGTCACGGTGGCAGGCATCCTGAACGCCGGGTACGGGAAAGCCGCAGCGAAGGCCATAAAAGGCGTTGAGTGTCGCCTCGATCACAGTCTCCCATGCATCGTCGGCAATTGTGAACGCATCGCTGGTTGTCGAGCCATGCCGCAAGCGGAAGCGGCCGGGCTGCGCGAACGTTGTGAAATCGAGTTTGCGATAGATACCGCGCGCATTGTTGACCGCAATAGCATCGAACCAAGCAACGGTTCGTCCGCTTGAAGCTTCGAGAAGTTCAAATCTGGCAGGGCCATCCGCTGCGATGGCGATCTTTGCGCCGGCCGGCTGATATCCGACATGACTGAAGGCAATGGTGCCCGGCGCGACAGCCCATCCCTTGGGTGGTTCCGCATCGACAAGTTCGACAGCAAGCTCGTCGAAATCATATGTTATGCGGGGGTCGATGCCCGCGATGCTGACACCAGACAGGGTCTGAAAAATCATGAACTCGATCACGCGGTCACGGCGGTGCTCGGGAATCTCCCACACAAGATGATTCCACTCGCCTGGTCGCAGATCGCCGATATAGTGGACTGCGACGGGATCGAGCGGCCCCGCAGACGCGCCTTCGCAGGTGAACTGGAGCGAGATCACGTTGACCGGATTGCTTGTCGGATGGACGTAGGCCCACATCGAGATGCGATTGAAAGCGCGCCAGTCCTCGGGTTCCTTGAACCGGCGGCGGGCGAAGGCAGCAAACGGCTGACCGTCAAACAGCACGCCGTCACCTTTGAAGGTGCCATTGGGCCGACGTGCTGCCCGGATATAGTCCTCGTTACGGAGTAGCGTGCTGAAACGAAGTGAACGGCTGCCTGAACGAACCTTCTCGCTGCTATAGCTGAGCGTAACGGCCGCAGACGCCTCCCAGCCGGAATCGGCCTCCATATCGTCGATCAGCCTGCGCTCATGCACCGGCTTTGCACGACCCTTCTGATCGAGCAGCTTCGTCAGATCCGCCTTGAGCAAAGGATGGATTGGCCACCGTCCTTGCCAGAGGGCGGGCGCATGCGGTTCCTTGGCGGTGGCAGCGACGGAAAGGTTCGCAGGTACCAAGCCCAGCGCAGCGAGGCTGGAAGTCGATTTTAGCAGACGCCGCCGGGTCAGATCGAGCCGTGGACCACTTTGCGTCGTCTTCATGATCAGTTCCCTACGACAATGCGCGGCACGCTCCGGATCGGCTCGATCCGAATGTCCCGGAAATACACTTCGGTACCCTCGGACTGGAGCTGGATCAGCCCGCTGGTGAGCGGTCGCGCAACTCCATCGTCCCCAATGACCTTCAGGTTGGAAACGGCCATCACCGGCACGCCGTTGACGACATGCACAGCCTTGTCCCCGACCACGTAGAGATCGAGGCGGTTCCATTGGCCCAGGGGATGTTCCGCGTCCCCGGCCTGTCTGACCTGCGTTGGGAAGCGAACTGTTGCCGCCTTGCCGCCTACCATGAAACGATAGTCGGGGCCGCCCATCGATCCGGTCTCGGGGCCTTCGCCGAGCGTCGCATCCATCCGCACGTTGAGGCCGACGGGCATGATCATGCCCGTCCTCGGCGAGGATATCTCGAACTCGACAGAGTTCATCCACGCGCCAAGGATAACCCCTTCCGCGCCGAAGCTGTGGTACAGAACTCCACTGTTGGGCGGGGTCTGGAGAGACCACTGGGTGCCGAACTTGTAGGAGAGGCTCAGATGGTAATTTCCGTACGCGCGACGCGTATTGAGCGCACCCCAGCTACGGCCCGAAACGTAGATGGCGGGTGCACCATCGACTTGAACCACGCGGAATATCTCGCCAACGCCGGTTCTCCCCAAAGGCTTTTCGGGAGATCCGGGGAAAATCATGCCACCGCCGGGCTTTCCGAGCCACGGCGTGAAGGCGTTGAGATCATAGCCGTTGAATAATGACTCCGCGCGTCCGGTCGCCCGTGGAATATCGCTTAGCGCAAGTTTCTGCGCCGCAAAGCGAGGCGTGCCGGGGACGACCTGGATTGAGGGAAGATCGACTGCCGGGGGCGGGGTGCCTGGGGTTGTCTGAGCCTCTCCGCTCGACGCGAAAGCAAGCCCGGTCAGGGCCGCCAGCAATTTCATCCGCATTTCACATAGCTCCCTTCATAGTGCTGGCGTCCAGGTCGAGTTCGGCTGCATCGATAAGCGGCACCAGCCATTCGAGCAGCGCGACATGCAGCGGGTGGCTGGCATAAGCCTCGCAGGCTGCAGCACTCGCAAACATGAGGCAGCCACCGAAGCTGTACCCACCACTATTTGTCGCAAGATTTGGTCCGACCACGACTTTCAGCAATCCCGGGACAGCGCCGCAGAAAGCTTCGATCTCGCTGATCGCGCGCTTGTGGTCGGCAGACGTCGCGTCAGATTTCCAACGAAAAAGAAAGATATGGATATGCATCGCGCTCAGCCCATATCCAGCGCGCCGAGGTGCGTCTGCCAGTTGATCTTGTCATTATGCGAGTGCGTGAAACCGATTGCGCGTTCGTACTCGACCGTTGCCTTAGGACGGAACGCTACAATGTATGTGCGCCGCCAACGGGTTTGTGAGCGATTGCCGCCAGAGCCGTGGACGATCCGTTCATCGTGGACGGTAATGTCGCCGCGCCGGAGCGGCAGCTTGACCACTTGCTCGTTTGGATCGAGCGTGATGCCGAGGATGTGGAACTCGTCCTTGCCCTCACCGTGCAAGGGTCGATGCGCACGGAGCGGACCTTTCTGCGAACCCGGCAGCACCTGAAGGCACCCGTTCTCCTCATCAGCATCGTCTATCGCCAGCGAACAGGTCGCGGTGAAAGTTTCTGGGGTATTGGTTGGCCAATAGCCAAGGTCCTGATGCCAGGTAAACACGGCATCGGGTTTGCCCGGCCGCTTGGCAAGAAACTGGTCATAGTCGAGCGCGGCCTCATTGCCGATCAGTTGGCGTGCAATCGATGCGGCGCGACGTTCATAGATATTGCCTTGCAGATGCGGCTGATAGCGGCGCGGCAACATCGCAT
>JANOAJ010000217.1:0-4908 GCA_031411035.1 Sphingomonadales bacterium | reverse complement strand
TGCTGTGGTGCTGGTCGGCGAAGACCCGGCAAGCGCTGTCTATGTCCGCAACAAAGCAAAGCAGACCGTGGAAGTCGGCATGCAGAGCTTTGAACACAAGCTGCCTGCCGATACGCCGCAAGCCGATCTGGTGGCGCTTGTTGAACGGCTCAACGCCGATCCGGCCGTGGATGGCATTCTGGTGCAGCTCCCCTTGCCCAGGCATCTCGACGAACTGGCGGTCATTTCCACGATCCACCCGGACAAGGATGTGGACGGCTTGCATGTGGTGAGTGCCGGGCGGCTTGTCGCGGGCCTGCCGGGGCTGGTCAGTTGCACGCCGCTGGGTTGCATGATGCTGATCCGCGATACGCTGGGCAAGGATCTGTCCGGCAAGGATGCGGTGGTGATCGGGCGTTCGATTCTGGTGGGCAAGCCGGTGTCGCAACTGCTGCTCGCGGCGAATTGCACCGTCACGATGGCGCATAGCCGCACGCGGAATCTGGCGGACGTGGTGCGCCGCGCCGATATCGTCGTGGCTGCGGTGGGTCGCCCGGAGATGGTCAAGGCAGACTGGATCAAGCCCGGCGCGTGTGTGATCGATGTGGGCATCAACCGGGTTCCTGCAGCGGATCCTTCGACAGGCTCAGGAGGCAAGACCCGGCTTGTCGGCGATGTCGCTTACGCCGAATGCGCGGAAGTGGCCGGTTCCCTCACTCCGGTTCCCGGCGGGGTCGGCCCGATGACGATTGCCTGTCTGCTCCACAACACACTGCAAGCCGCCCGGATGCGCGATGGCTTGCCACAGGACACAAGATTCTAGACAAGACGACCCACATAAGGAGACGATTGATGGCCGATGAAGCTGACCCCGCCAACAACCAGCCGCCGGGCTATGTGCCGCCCGCAGTCTGGACATGGGATAGCGCGAATGGCGGGCAGTTCGCCAACATCAACCGCCCCACGTCCGGCGCGACGCATGAGAAAGCATTGCCGGTCGGCAAACATCCCCTGCAACTCTATTCGATGGGCACGCCCAATGGCGTGAAAGTGACCATCATGCTGGAAGAACTGCTGGCAGCGGGCCATTCCGGCGCAGAATATGATGCCTGGATGATCCTGATCGGCGCGGGCGACCAGTTTGGCAGCGATTTCGTCTCGATCAACCCCAACTCCAAAATCCCTGCGATGCGCGATCACAGCACCAATCCGCCGGTGCGGCTGTTCGAAAGCGGATCGATCCTGTTCTATCTGGCCGAAAAATTTGGCGCCTTCCTGCCCGCAGACCCGCACAAACGGGCCGAAACCATGAACTGGCTGATGTGGCAGATGGGCAGCGCACCTTATGTTGGCGGCGGGCTGGGCCATTTTTACGCTTATGCCCCGTTCAAGATGCAATATCCGATTGACCGCTTTGCGATGGAAACCAAACGGCAGCTCCATGTGCTGGACACCCATCTGGCGCAGAATGAATATATGGCGGGCAGCGACTATACGATTGCCGATATGGCGATATGGCCCTGGTATGGCTCGATCATGCGGGAAGCCTATAACTGCCAGGAATTCCTCTCCGTTCATGAATATACCCATCTTGATCGCTGGGTGACGCAAGTGGGCGAACGCGACGCCGTGAAGCGCGGACGCATGGTCAACCGCACTTTCGGCAGGCCCGAAACCCAGCTTCGCGAACGCCACGACGCGCGCGATTTCGAGGTCAATCGCGAAGATATGGTGCTGGAGCGGGACGGGCAGAGAGTCTAGGTTCTCCTTGAAGACAAACACGCTGCCAGCCGCTATGGCGCGGCGATGATTGCGCTTTTCCTCTCCGCCTTTGCCACATTCTTCGTGGTGATTGATCCGCCCGGCTGCGCGCCGATCTTTGCGAGCCTGACGGCGGGCACCCCTGCCGCGCACCGCCGGACGATGGCAATCCGGTCTGTCCTGGTGGCCAGCGGCATCCTGCTGGTCTTTGCGATTTTCGGGGAAGATCTGCTGCGCACGCTGGGGATCAGCCTGGAGGCGTTCCGCATTGCGGGCGGGATTATGCTGTTTCTGATCGCGCTCGAAATGGTGTTCGAAAAGCGTCAGGAGCGCCGCGAAAGCCGGGCCGAGGATGTGAAGGGCAAGCCCGAGCACGAGGATATCTCCATCTTTCCCATGGCTATCCCCATGATCGCCGGGCCCGGATCGATCGCATCCGCCATGCTGATGATGGCGCGCAGCACCGGGCTGGAGCAAAGCCTGATCGTGCTGGCTGCGCTGGCCATCGTGCTGATCATCACCATGCTGGCGCTGTTGCTGGCCGGGCCACTGATGAAGCTGCTGGGATACAAGGTGGAAGCGATGATCACGCGGATACTGGGCGTATTGCTCGCCGCGCTCGCCGCACAATTCGTGATCGACGGCGTGCGCGCAAGCTTTGCGTAACAGTCACTCAGATCGACAGGTGAGCCGGATAGTCTTCTGCACCTTGTCGAAGGTCAGGCGGGAACAGCCTGCCATATCCTCAGCCCCAATGCGGATCAGTTGGGGCTTGTCTGTCGCAGCGCCCGTAACGACAATCTCGTCAGGATCATCATCCTCGCTGCGGATGGCGTTGGCATTGCCATAATCGTTGGTGCGGGCCATCACCGCGCTGATCTTCAGCGGCCCGACAAGGAACGGCGTTGCCAGCGTCAGCCGCCGGGCCGGGCGTTCAACCCCCATCCTGATCATTTCTCTCGTTGTGGCTGCCGAAAGCGTACCGCCATGCCGCGCCGCAAGCCCGTTCGCGGTCGGTGCGCTGACAATGCTATGCGCGCGATCCAGATCAAACAGCGCCAGCACATCCCGGTCACCATCACGCACCACCAGCCCAAGGCTGCCATAGGAGGCACCCTTGCCTGTCATGGGAAAGCTGAATTCGCGTTCCCCGGCAAGGCTGGGCCGGAGCTGAAAGATCACGACATTTTGGGGAAACGCCGCTGGCCCCAACGCCCCATCCCCTTTTGCGGCCATTGGTTCGGCAAACCACAGAATGCGCCTTTTGGCTTCGGGCGTGCCAACTCCGTAGGGAACCACGGCAGAAGATACCGCAATCTTCACCGGGCCGATCTTGCCGGTGCCGCCGATCATCCCCGCCTTGATGCCCATCCGCATGGCCACATCGCCGTTTAGCACCAGCGTGGAAAAACCGTCAGCCTGTGGCAGCGCGGTGATCGGCACCCCCCGCACAGTCACCGTGACGGGCTGGCCCGGCACGACGACGATTTCCGGCTGCACGGGGGCCGGTTTCGCTGCGACACATAGCAAAGCCAGCAGGATCAGGGACAATAGACGCATACGCAACTCCTCTTTGACTCACACCATCCCACAGTTACGAAAGTTACCAAAACAGCGTGACGATGTCAAGAGAACAATCCAATATGGTTATAAATAAATTCCCATACTGCCGTTTCCGGTCAATCCAGCCACTCCGGAATCCGCTCAGCAGCCAGGATCGTTTCCGCCGCGATCCGGTCTGCAACCACTGCGAACCTGTCGCCATCCACCATCACTTCGGGCACCAGCGGCCGGCTGTTGTACGTGCTGGCCATTGTTGCACCGTAAGCCCCGGCGGTGCGGAAAATTGCCAGATCGCCGGATGCCACCGCGTCAATATCGCGGCCCATTGCGAACGTGTCACCGGTTTCACACACTGGCCCTGCAATATTGGCCGTCATCCGCGCGCCATTCGGCTGCACGGCGGCAAAATCATGCCAGGCATCATAAAGCGCGGGGCGGGCAAGATCGTTCATTGCGGCGTCCACAATCACATAGGGGTTGATCACGCCGGGCTTCACCCAGATCACCTTGGTCATCAGCACACCGGCATTGCCGACGATCACCCGGCCGGGTTCGAACATCAGCGTGGCATCCCAGCCCTTGGTGACGCGCGCGACCATCGCGCCATAATCGGCGGGACTCGGCGGGGCTTCGTCCGCCCGGTATGGCACGCCCAGACCGCCACCCAGATCCACCCGGTCAATCACATGGCCGGATGCGCGCAATTCCGCCACCAACTGGCCAACACGGGTGTAGGCAGCGGCCAGCGGATCGAGATCGAACAACTGACTGCCGATATGGAGCGCAATGCCACGCATCGACAGGCCGGGCAGGACGGCCAGCCGGGAAAAGATGCCGTGTGCCTGATCAATGGCGACGCCGAACTTGTTTTCCTTCTTGCCCGTGGAAATCTTGGCATGAGTGCCCGCGTCCACATCCGGATTGACGCGCAGCGTGGCAATCGCGGTGCGGCCGGAGGCTGCGGCGATTTCCGCCAGCGCCCGGCCTTCTTCCTCCAGTTCCAGATTGAACTGGCCGATCCCGGCATCCAGTGCATATGCCAGCTCGGCGCGCGTCTTGCCGACGCCGGAGAACACCACATCTTCGGGCTTCATCCCTGCCGCCAGCGCGCGGGCAATCTCGCCTGCCGAAACCACGTCCGCACCGTAACCCTGCCTGGCCAGCACACGCAGCACGGCGCGGTTCGGATTGGCCTTGATCGCATAGGCAATATGCTTGCGGTCTATGGCGGACAGACCATCGCGGAACACCTGGGCATGGCGTTCCAGCGTGGCGCGCGAATAGACGTAAACGGGTGTGCCGACTTGTTCGGCAATAAGGGGAAGAGGCACATTTTCGGCGTGCATCACGCCGTTCTTCAGGGTGAAATGATCCATTTTGCTATCTCTCGGGTCTGGAATGATGCCTGTCCGGGGACTGTCCCTTGCGGACTGTCCCCCATTGCTCTGCCTGCGCCCTTGGCTGGGGACAGTCCGCAAGGGACAGTCCCCGTGGGGGCGGAATGACATGGTAAGCAGAAACGCCGACTTTCAGCCCGGAGGGGGAAGGTCAAACTTGTCGTCCTGGCGTTCCTGCGATCGTTTGAGCTGTTCGTCGCTGCGTTTG
>JANOAJ010000216.1:0-13602 GCA_031411035.1 Sphingomonadales bacterium | reverse complement strand
GCCAACCGCCAGACGCTGCTGTTTTCGGCAACGATGCCCGGCCCGATCAAGAAGCTGGCAGACAAGTTCCTTTCCAATCCCAAAACCATTGAAGTGGCGCGACCTGCCTCCACCAACACGCTGATCACGGAGCGGCTGGTGGCTGTCGATCCGCGCAAGAAAAAGGATGTGTTGCGCGGCCTGATCGAGAGCGAGAATGTCCGCACTGCGATCATTTTCTGCAACCGCAAAACCACGGTACGCGAACTGGCCAAGAGCCTGAAGCAATCTGGCTATAAGGCTGGCGAAATTCATGGGGACATGGATCAGGCATCGCGCATCAAGGAACTGGACTTCTTCAAGGCGGGCGAAATCAATATCCTTGTTGCCTCTGACGTGGCGGCACGTGGTCTGGACATCAAGGGCGTCAGCCATGTGTTCAATTTTGACGCGCCCTGGCATCCCGATGACTATGTCCACCGGATCGGTCGCACCGGCCGCGCGGGCGCGACAGGCTTTGCCTTCACGCTGGTAACGCCTGCGGACGAGGATGCGATTGCCGAAATCGAGAAGCTGACCAAGCACAAGATTGAGCGCGTTGGCGCTGCCAAGAGCGACGATGTGGCAGATGCCCCCGACGCCAGGGCAAAGCCTGTCCGCGAAAAGCCCGCCCGCGAACCCCGGCCCGCACGCGAAGCGCGTCCGGCCCGCGAACCGCGTGCTGAGCGGGAAGCGCGCCCGGAACGCGAAGCACGTCCCGAACGGGCGCCACGCCCCGAACGCGCGCCGCAGCCCGTCAAGCCCGCTCCAGCCCCCCGACAGGCGAGTGAAGGGCCTGACGATGGCTGGAATGGCCCCCTGCCCGGCTTCCTTTCGGTCAGCCTCAACCGCTAGCTGATTCCAGTCGCAACCCTCTAACGGTCAAGCGCCACTTTCAGGCCAACCAGTTGTTCGCCCAATACCTGATCGACCAGCGGGGCCATCACCTTGGGTCCCATGCGGATATATCCGCCGACCACATAGCGCATTGTCACTTCTGTACCGCCATCAACCGGCTTCAGGGCAAAGGTCAGCGCACCCGAAACCCCTTCCTGCTGCAGCGGACCGAATCCGCCCAGCACTCGCAGCATCTTGCCCGGTTGAGCGAAAACGACGCGGGCATGTTCGACCATTGCCGTGTCTGCCGGGATCGCCTCGCAGAAACATCCGCCCGCACGCAATTGCAGGGACAGGTTTTTTGCACTGCCCGAATAGGTATGCGCGCCGCTCCACCACAGCGCCGGTTTGCCCAGCATGGCATAAGCCGCCGCCGGGCTTGCCTTGACCGTGACGACTCGCACGGTTTCAAAACCATAATCGGTGGCGGACTTCACCTCGGCTTGGGCGGGTACTGACAAGAGACTGGCAAGGGGCAACAGGCCCAGCTTGAGACGCTTCACGGCATTCCTCCCACGAGTTTCAGACAAATGCTAGCGCTTCGGGAGTGCCCCGGCAAACCGGACGACTCTTCGCGATTACCCCATGTCGCAGCAGGACGTTCCATCGTTCAGCCCGGCAGGCACCGCGGCTACCAGCAGCCCATCACTTCCATCATCGTCTGACTGCATGGCCGGCGCGTTCACCAGCGCGATGAACTTGTCCCAGGGAAAGGCAGCACCAGGATCCATCCGCCGTTGCGGATCGACCGCCGCGTGCGAAAATATCCATTTGAAATTCGGATATTTCGCCCAGCAATAGCGCACAAGATCGGCTGTGATCTGCACTTGCCAGTCGGAAAAACTGTCTCCGGCGGCTTGGGTGTTCACCACTTCGATGCCCAGCGTCCAGTGGTTGATCATGGCCTTGCCGCCATTGACGCGCGGATTGGCCTTGTCATTGCGGACATGCCACGCAGCCCGTGCTTCATAGACAGCCGCGATGATAGCCTTGCCATGCAACGCCTCGGATTCCGCAGGGATCAGCCAATGGGCTGATGCTGGCGGCGCTGCCGGGTTTTTCCACCAGCTAAGCGCGCCGCCGGAAGTGCCGCCCGCTGTCGCATGGATGACGATGCCCTCAATCCCGTTGATCGGATCAAACTTGCGCGCCGTGGACTTGTTGGCGTTATACCAGGCAATATCAGCCACGACCTTTTCGGACACACGCGTGAGCAGCGGGCGCTTGGCGGGGTCAAGCTTGTGAATATAGTCTTTTGGTTGCACCATGACGGGCCTCCTTCATTCCGGATTTGCACCTGTGGACGCCCGGCAATCTTGGGATTGCCATCGCGCCCGAACCCGAAGAGACCCGTCCTGGCGGGATTTGGTTATACCACGCCGTAAGCCAGCATGGCATCTGCGACCTTCTTGAAGCCCGCGATGTTCGCGCCCTTCACATAGTCGCAGTAGCCCGTTGAATCCGTGCCATATTCCTGACACCGGCTGTGGATGCCGGCCATAATATCGAGCAGCAGCTTTTGAAGCTCCTCTTCCTTCCAACTGATACGCGCGGAGTTCTGGCTCATTTCGAGGCCGGACACCGCAACACCGCCAGCATTGGCCGCTTTGCCGGGTGCGAACAGGATCTTGGCCTTCTTGAAGACATGCACGCCGTCAAGGTCAGTCGGCATGTTGGCGCCTTCCGAAACCGCGATACAGCCATTTTTGACGAGCATTTCCGCGTCCGCACCAAGCAATTCGTTCTGAGTGGCGCATGGAAGCGCAACATCGCAGATAACGCCCCACGGCGTTTTGCCCGGCGTGAAGCTGGCGCCCTTGAACTCGTCGCAATATTCCCGGATCCGCCCGCGGCGGACGTTCTTGAGATTTTTGACCCAGTCGATCTTTTCCTGCGTCATGCCATCGGGATCATGGATAAAGCCTTCGCTGTCTGACAGGGTCAACACCTTGCCGCCCAGCATTGTCACCTTTTCGGCGGCATGCGTGGCGACGTTGCCGGACCCGGATATGACGGCGGTTTTCCCTTCCAGCGACTGGCCTTTGGTCGTCAGCATATTCTGGAGGAAGTAGGTGGCGCCATAACCGGTGGCTTCGGTGCGGATCAGCGAGCCGCCATATTCCAGTCCCTTGCCGGTCAGCACGCCCGTGAATTCGTTGGTCAGCCGCTTGTACTGGCCAAACATATAGCCGATTTCGCGGCCCCCCACGCCGATGTCGCCGGCAGGCACGTCAATGTCTGCGCCGATATAGCGATAGAGCTCGGTCATCAGCGACTGGCAGAAGCGCATCACTTCGCCATCCGACTTGCCTTTGGGGTTGAAGTTGGAACCGCCCTTGCCGCCGCCCATGGGCAGACCCGTCAGCGCGTTCTTGAACGTCTGCTCGAACGCGAGGAATTTGAGAACGCTTTCGGTAACCGAAGGGTGAAAGCGGATACCGCCCTTGTAAGGCCCGATCGAGTTGTTGTTCTGCACCCTCCATGCGCGCTGCACGCGGATATGACCCTGGTCATCCTGCCAGCAGACACGGAACGAAATGACCCGATCCGGTTCGGCAATGCGGCGCAGGATCTGGGCGGTGTGATATTGTTCCTTATCTTCGATAAAATCGAAAATATCTTCAGCAACTTCCTGAACGGCCTGGACAAATTCCGGCTGTCCCGGATTGCGCTTTTTGACGCCCTCGACAAAAGTATTGAGATCGACATGATCGGAAACGGCCATTGCACTCCCCCTTCAGGTGGTTCAGTTGCGCGGCCCGTTTCGCCTTCGGCCTTCGTTTGAATCGAGGCCGTTCGGATACGAAGAACGGTTTAGCAGCTTCGCCGGGGATGGAAAGAGGGAGGATTTCCTACTTCAGCAGCACAAGTTCCTCGGCCATGGATGGATGCAGTGCCACTGTGTCGTCAAACGCAGCCTTTGTCAGCCCCGCCTTTACCGCCACGGCAGCCGCCTGAAGGATTTCGGACGAATCCGGCCCGATCAGGTGCAGGCCGACGACTGTCTCACCAGATCCCGCCGTGATCATCTTGTAGAGCCCGCGTTCCTGCCGCCCGGAAACGACATTTTTCATCGGGCGGAAATCGCTGCGATACACATGCACGCTGTCCCCATGTTCGGCGCGCGCCTGTTCTTCGGTAAGGCCGACGCCGGAAATGGGCGGGCTGGCGAAAACCGCGGTCGGGATGCTGCGATAATCAACTGTGCGCGGCTTGCCGCCAAACACTGTGTCGGCAAAGGCATGGCCTTCGCGGATGGCGACAGGCGTCAGTTGCACACGATTGGTGACGTCGCCAACGGCGTAGATGCTCGGCACGCTGGACTTGCTGTACTCGTCCACCACAACCGCACCGTCCTTGTCCAAGGCCACCCCTGCGGCCTCCAACCCCAGCCCTTTGGTATTGGGCACGCGACCGGTGGCGAACAGCACCATATCCGTTTCAAACATGCCCTGATCGCCGCCATCAACCAGCAGAGTGCCATCGGCCTGTTTGGTGATGGCTTTGAAAGGAAAGTTCAGGCGCAGGTCGATGCCTTTGGCGCGGGTCAGTTTGACGAGATGATCGACAATCTCGCCATCATAGCTGCGCAGCATCCGGTCACCGCGCGTCACCAGCGTCACACGCGTGCCGAAGCTATGAAGGATGCCGGCAAACTCGTTCGCAATATAGCCTGCTCCGGCAATCACCGCACGTCGCGGCAAGGCATCGAGATGAAAGACTTCGTTGGAAGTGATGCCCAGCTCCGATCCGGGAATTGATGGCACGCTAGGCCAGGCTCCCGTGGCAATCAGGATGATCTTCGCGGTCACTTCCTTGCCGCTGGCCAGTGTGACGCTGTTCGGCCCGCTCACCTTGGCGCGCTCCGGGAAAATCGTCGCGTGATTGCTGTTGAGCGTGTTGGTATATAACCCTTCCAGCCGCGAGACATCGGCCTGCACCAGATCCCGCAAGCGCGGCCAGTTGAAGCGCGCCCCTTCGATGTCCCAGCCGAAGCTGGCGGCCTCATGCAGGTCTTCGGCAAAATGCGCACCATAGACGAGCATCTTTTTGGGCACGCAGCCCCGGATGACGCAGGTGCCGCCGACGCGATACTCCTCCGCCACCGCCACACGCGCACCATGCTGCGCGGCCACACGCGCGGCACGTACGCCGCCCGAACCGGCACCTATGATGAAAAGATCAAAATCAAACGTCATGGAATTCTCTCCGCCTGGGGAGCGCAGTTAGTTACACCGGGCCATCAGCGCCAGCGCGATTTCCCCGTTACAGTCATCGATTTTCCCTGTTGCCGCTTCATGGCTCGAAACCGAACGCTTCGACCCAGGGCGCAAGGATGGGCAGTGCGGCATCCATGTACCGGGCATAAGGCCGCCATTGGCCCCGCCCGTCGAACAATCCACGGCGCACCTGCGTCGCACTGGCGGTCGACACGGATTGTTGCGCCGCTGTGCGGTCAAATTGCCGCAAAGACTCCGTCCATTCCAGGCCGAGAAAGGCACACAATGCCTGTGTCTCCCCGTCAAAGTCCGAAACCAGCCTGTCATAGCGGACGATATGGGTCGCCAGCGGAAAGCGCGCCATAGACGCCTCTGTAACCCGCATCACCGCATCGAAATGCCGGGCCGCCCCTTCGATACTGATGAATTCGAACGCTGCGGCCGTGGGCGCGAAGTTCGTGCGGAAGCAGCTCCAGACGATATCGCGCGGATCACGGCGCATAAGGATGATTTTGGCGTCCGGAAACAGGCGGGCGATAATCGGCAGCTTGATGCCCTTCAGCGGATCCATATCGACAAAAAGCTTGCCCGCAACATCAACGCCCAGTGATCGCACCGACTGCCAATAGGCATCACGAAATTCCCCCAGGTCGGCGTCCTTCACAGATGCCATATCTGCCAGCCCCCAGCTTTCACTGAGAAGCGCGCGATCAGCGGCAGCCAGTGTGGGTCGTTCTTCGAGAGAAACGACCTTTTCCGAACCAGCGAGGATGGTTTCCACCAATGTCGTGCCGGACCGGGGAAAGCCAAGCAGGAACGCATGGCCCGCCGGATGATCGCTGGCCGGTGGAGCATCACGCGGCGGCAGGGTCGCAATGGTTGCCGCGATGCGCTCAACAAACGCCCTTTGGGTTTCTGTTCCCGCCGCGCGCGTGTGCACCGTCGAAAACACGGCATTGGCCTCCGCAAAGGCGCAATACGCCGCCTCTGTTTGAGCGAGCCCGTCGTGCGCTTCGCCCAGCAAGCCGAGCGCAAGGATGCGATCCTCGCTGACAAGGCTGCGCACCAGCGGCTCAAGCCGTTTCACAACCGCTGCGAACTGGCGCTCCTCACCATCGCAACGGGCCAGCGCGATATGCGCGGCTGCGTTTCCCGCTTCGATCCGCAGCGCCCGCGTCGCAAAATCCCGCGCTTCCGCGATCCGCCGCAATCGGGCGTGGACAGACGCCAATCCGGCCCAGGGCGGGGCCAGGCCAGGATCAAGCTCCGCCGCGCGCGCATAGGGAGCAATCGCTTCCTGCAATGCGCCGCTGAATTCCAGGGCATAGCCCTGCTCCAGCCATGCTGCCGAAATGTCCGGCCATTCCCTGCTGATCTGGGTCAAGACAGAGACGGCTTCGTCGAACCGGCCCTGCTTCCTCAGCAACGTGCCGATACCTGTCCAGATGTGCGGATCGCCCGGTGCCAGCACCAGAGCCCGGTCCAGCAATGCCTGTGCGCCAATAAAATCTCGCGCGTCTTCGCGCTTCCACGCCACGAGATTGAGGAACAACGGCGATTCTGCACCCGCCGCCAGTGCCGTCTCGGCAAGATCGGCTGCGCCCGCGACATCACCCTTTGCCAGCGCGCCATCGATCAGTCGGTGAAAGTCTTGCATCTCCATACGACGGCCCGATCTGTTTCCGCCTCAGCCTAGAAAAGCGTCGTCAGCCCGTAAAAGAGCGCGCCAACAGTGGCCGAAGCGGGAATGGTGATGATCCAGGCCGTCACCACATTGCTCGCCACGCCCCAGCGCACGGCCGAGGTCCGCCGCGCCGTGCCCGCGCCAATGATGCAGCCGGTGATTGTGTGGGTTGTCGAAACCGGAATGCCCAGCCAGGATGCGGCAAAGACCATGATCGATCCGCCCAGCGAAGCGCTGAATCCCTGATGCTGGGACAATTTGGTGATCTTGGTTCCCATCGTCTGGATGATCTTCCACCCGCCTGAAAGCGTGCCCAGCGCAATCGCGATATAGCAACTGATCGCCACCCAGTGCGGCACATGGAAATCGCCGTGCAGATAGCCCGTGGAATAGAGCAGGACAGTGATGATACCCATCGTCTTCTGGGCGTCATTCAGGCCATGGCTTAGCGAGTAAGTGGCCGAGGATGCCAGGTGGAGCCAGCGGAACTGGCCTTCCGCAGCGCGGGGGCTGGCGCCTTTGTAAATCCAGCTTGTCGCCAGCATGATCATCATTGAGAGGAACATGCCCAACATGGGTGAAAGGAAAATCGCGATCACCGTCTTGTTGAGGCCGCTCCACTGAATGCCCGATATCCCCGCATGGGCGACGCCCGCGCCCACCAGCCCGCCGACGAGCGCATGGCTGGATGATGAGGGAATGCCTTTCCACCAGGTCACGACATTCCAGAACATCGCCCCGACCAGCGCGCCGAACACCACCGAGGGCGTCACCAGATCCTTGTCGATGATCCCCTTGCCAATCGTTTCTGCAACCTTGTGCAGGCTGGGATAGAGGATTGTGAGGAAATAGGCCGCAAAGTTGAAGAACGCGGCAAATGCCACGGCCCGCACCGGGCTGAGCAAGCGCGTGGCGACAACAGTGGCAATCGAATTGGCGGCATCATGAAGGCCGTTCAGAAAATCGAACGCCAGCGCGACGATGATCAGGCCGACAAGCAGCGGGAACGCAAGCTCGTGCATCTGCGTATCCCTTCGTCAGGCGTGGTCGAGAACGAGACCCTGGATCTCGTTCGCCACATCCTCAAACTTGTCGACGACCTTTTCAAGATTGCCGTAAATCTCGCGCCCGATGATGAAGCCCATCGGATCCGTCTGCCCTTTTTCCGCGAACAGCGTTTTCAGCCCCGCTTCGTGGATTTCATCGGCATGGCCTTCAATCTGAACGAGGCGGCCCGTGAGCGTGATCAGCCGCGAAGCGTTACGGCTCATTTCACGGAGCAGCGGCATGGCCTCTTCGGCCAGCCGCGCCGCTTCGACAATGATCCCGCCCATATCACGCATCTGCGGCGTGAATTCTGTAACGCCATAGAGCGTGATGGTCTTGGCGGTCGCGTTCATCTGGTCGATCGCGTCATCCATTGATCCGATGAGGCTAGTGATGGCCGTGCGATCAAAAGGCGTGATGAAAGTGCGGTGGACATCGTGCAGCACT
The DNA here is from genome assembly GCA_031411035.1 of Sphingomonadales bacterium. Lineage (GTDB taxonomy): Bacteria > Pseudomonadota > Alphaproteobacteria > Sphingomonadales > Sphingomonadaceae > Aquisediminimonas. Next base: position 5,289 of record JANOAJ010000216.1, on the reverse strand, counting down.
TCGCGGATCACATCATCCGCATCATGTTCATGCTTTTCGATCTCGGCGCAAAAGGCCGCGACATCGCCGCCGCCCTGTAACAGTTTGCCAAGCGAATCGGCACCGGCGACAAGTGTGGCGGAATGTGCCTCAAATTGTTCGAAAAAACGCCCCTGTTTGGGCATCAACGCCTGAAACCAGCGCACGATAGCGATCCCTTCCCCTGAATTCCCGCGCGGCCTTAGCAGCCGGACAGAGCCTTGCCCAGCCACACGCGGCGGTGACCGGAAGCCCATGATCATCGCCTTGAGTTCGGGCTCGTCCACTGCCGCCGCAGCATCAGGCAAGGTGAACCAGCGGCATTCCCTTTCTCCCAGTTCAGGCCAGACTTCGGCTTGTCGTGTGACCGACAGCGGAAATACATCCACTTCCGTCAGGCGGGAGCCACCATTGTTCAGACGCTTGTCATACCGGAAGACGCCAAGTGCGGACGGGCAGCCGATGCCGCTCAGCCCCGCTTCCTCAAACGCCTCTTCCGCGGCGGCCTCATGCGGCTTCAACCCACGTATCGGATTGCCCTTGGGGATCACCCAGCGCTTCGTTTCCCGCGAGGTAATCAGCATCACCTGCGCAGATCCGTCAGCCTCAAGGCGGTAAGGAAGCGCTGCAATCTGCCGGGCGGGTTTGTCTGTCATGGAAAGTCCGTAAACCATGCGCGCGCGCTTAGCCATGCATGAAGCAGGCAAAACCACTCGACGGGGGCGGTGCGCCTTGGCAAGAGTGGATCATGACCAATTTTACAGACCTGCTTCTCCCCGATCAGGGCCAGGATGCCCGCGCCATCGCCATCATCACCAAGGCTGGCTTTGAAGACTGGCTGACCGCACAGGCACCCCGCGCCCGCACCGCTGCGCAAGCCGCGCAGTTTCTTGCCAAGCCTGGCGAGTTGCTGATCGTCCCCGGCGAAGCGGCGGAGGACTGGTCTGTGGCCCTCGGCGCGCCAGAGGCGACGGGCGTGTGGGATCTGGCCGGAGCGGCCTCCCGGCTGCCCGCGGGCACATACCGGCTGGCGGACGGGTCTCCGGGTGCGCGGGCACTGGGGTGGCTGCTCACCCAATACCGGTTTGACCGCTATCTTCCCGTGGGCGAGCCCGCGCCCGTGCGGATATTGCTGACGCCTGATCCGGCGAGCATCGCGGAAACCATCCGAGAGGCTCGGGCAACGGCGCTGGTGCGCGATATGGTCAACACGCCTGCCGAGGATATGGGGCCGGCTGCGATAGAAGCGGAGGCGGGCAAAGTTGCCAAGGCTGAGGGCGCATTACTCAGGGTGACGCGCGGCGACGCACTGGCGCAGGGCTATCCTCTGGTGCAGGCCGTGGGCCGGGCAGCAGCAGCCAGCCACGCCCCGCGCATGATCGAGCTGGAATGGGGCGATCCGGCCAATCCCCGGATTGCAATCATCGGCAAAGGCGTGGCGTTTGACTCAGGCGGACTGGACATCAAGCCCCCTTCGGGCATGCGAACGATGAAAAAGGATATGGGCGGCGCGGCCCACGCACTGGCGCTGGCGCAACTGATCATGGCCGCACGCCTGCCGGTGCGGCTGCACATGCTCATTCCCGCTGTGGAGAATGCGATTGCCGGCAATGCCTTCCGCCCCGGAGACATTGTAAAATCCCGCAATGGCATGACGGTGGAAATCGACAATACCGACGCCGAAGGTCGGCTCGTGCTGGCCGATGCGATCACGCGGGCTGCGGAAGAAGAGCCGGTCCTGATTGTGGATTTTGCGACGCTGACGGGCGCGGCACGAACGGCGTTGGGCCCCGATCTGCCTGCCCTGTTTGCCAATGATCATGATCTGGCCGCAGCGATTTCCAACGCCTCGGTGGCGCAGGATGATCCCGTATGGCGGCTGCCCTTGTGGCGCGGATATAATGACATGCTGAAATCGGAAATTGCGGACGTGGCCAATTCATCGGACAGTGGCATGGCTGGCGCGATCACGGCCGCGCTTTTCTTGCAGAGATTCATTCCCGAAGGCACAGCCTGGGCGCACCTGGATACGTTTGCGTGGCGCAGCGCGGCCAAGCCAGGACGCCCCAAGGGCGGTGAAGCCCTTGGGATGCGCGCTGTCTATGCCGCGCTCAAGGCGCGCTATCCGGTGGTCTAGCGATTCCCGCCCATCAAACCGCCCAGAATCGAATCGAGTGGATTGGGCGCCGCAGCCTGCTGGCCACCGCCCTGCCCGCCAAAGGCACCGGCAAGGCCACCCAGCAAGTCGCCAAGGCCGCCACCGGCAGGCGCCGCAGCGGCAGATCCGCCGCTGATCATGGATGCCAGCACAGAACTGGCGAGACCGCCCATCACGCCCCCGCCCATTTTCTTGGAAACCTGTTGCGCCACCAGGCCCGCGATCACCGGCAGCATCGCTTTCAGGATCGTATCGCTGATGCCGGTCTGCGCCGAAGCGTGGCTCGCTACCTGACGGCTGACTTCCTTGGAGCCGAAAATCTGGCCAAGGATGTTATTGCCACTATCAATATCCTGTTCGGGCGCGCCCATCCCGCTGACGATGCTGCCAAGCTGGCCAAGACCGCCGGCTTCCTCCGTCTTGTGCAGGCCGCCCAGCACTGCGGGAAGCAGCGCACCGACCGCCGCATTTGCCTGTTCGGGCGTCAGGCCGAACTGGCTGGCAAGGCCACCAACATCGATTTGCGGATTGCCGCCCGTTCCTGATCCGCCAATCGCGCCCTGAATCAGGCTTCCCAATATGTCCATCACGCATACTCCCTACTCTATCGTGGAGCAGAGGTTCTGCGCGGCGCGGCGCAAATTGTCAAAGGCATGTCACGTCAACACCGCTATAACTCGGCGCACGCCGATTCGTTCGGCGGAAAACAGTGAAACAGGAGTATCCCATGAGTATTTTCAGCGCGATCAAGAACGCGATTTTCGGCACACCCGCTGCCGCTGCCACCCCGGCCCCCGTTGCAGCCCCTGCCGCCGCCGCCGTTGCGGCAGCGCCCTCCGCTCCGGTGGATGTCGAAGCCATCCTTACCGCGGCTGCCGCTTCGGTGGATTATGACACCAACTGGCGCACCTCGATCGTTGATCTGATGAAGCTCTGCGGCCTTGATTCGAGCCTTTCCAACCGCAAGGAACTGGCCACTGAACTCGGGTACACCGGCGATACAGGCGATTCCGCGTCGATGAATATCTGGCTCCACAAGCAGGTTATGAACCAGCTTGCCGCCAATGGCGGCCATGTGCCTGCCGACCTGAAGGACTGACCTGAACATGTAAGGGGACGCCCGTCAGGGTGTCCCCTTATTGCTGCCATTGCGTAAATGGCATCCCCTCGTCTATCTGCGCGCCATCATGAATGCGACGCGCCCCTCTTTCAGCCTCTCCGGCCATTCGGTTCACTTCGATCCGCGCGTTCAGGCCGTGCGCCCTGATCTTGCGGACGTCACTCTTGCCAGCACTTTGTTCGCCCCGCACTATGCGCAGGCGGTCGAGCGCGCGGTGATCGCGGAATCCACCCCTCTTTACGACAAGCCCAATGGTGCGCTTTCGTCCGAACTGCTGAAGGGCGAGCGTTTCTGGCTGCTTGACCAGACCGGCGGCTGGGCCTGGGGTTGGTGCGGGCATGATCATTATGTCGGCTATCTTCCGGCAGACCGGCTGGGGCCAGTGGATGGTGCCGCGCGCGTTGAGGCGGCGGGTGATCCCGTTGATCGCGCACGATCTTTCCTGGGTCAGCCCTATGTCTGGGGCGGCCGCGGCGGTGCCGGGATCGACTGTTCCGGGGTTATCCAGCGCGCGCTGGCAGCAGTGGGAATTGCCGCGCCGCGTGACAGCGATATGCAACGCCATGCACTGGGTACTGCCCTTCCTGACGATGCGCCGCTGGCGCGGGGCGATCTTGTCTTTTTTCCCGGACATGTGGGCATCATGGCAGACGCGGAAACGCTGATCCATGCGACACGGCATCATGGTGCGACGGTGGAAGAGCCGCTTGCCGATGTCATCGCGCGGGTATCCGCCGAGCAGCCGGTGGCGGTTCTCGCGCGGAAGCGGGTTGGCATATGACCAGCACCATTTTCATCGATGGCGCGGTGGGCACAACGGGGCTGGAAATCCGGGAGCGGCTGGAAGGCCGGGCGGAACTTTCGCTGATCACGCTTGATGACGCCCAGCGCAAACAGGCGGGCGCCCGGCGCGACGCGCTGAATGCGGCGGATATCGTGATCCTGTGCCTGCCTGACGATGCCGCGCGCGAAGCCGTCAGCCTGATCGACAATCCGCATACGCGGGTCATTGACGCCTCCACCGCGCACCGCACGGCCGATGGCTGGACGTTCGGTTTTCCCGAAATCGGCTTTGATGTGGCCGGCGCCACGCGCGTCTCTAATCCCGGCTGCTACCCCACCGGGTTTCTGGCGCTGGTCAAACCGCTGGTCGAAGCGTGCCTGATCCCGACGGACTGGCCGCTGACCGTGAACGCCGTTTCGGGCTATTCGGGTGGCGGCAAGGCGATGATTGCCGAATTTGAAAATGGCGGAACAGACACGGCCTGGCGGACCTACGCCCTGACGCTGGCGCACAAGCATGTGCCCGAAATGCAGAAGCACGCAGGGCTTGCTTACGCGCCGGTATTCGCCCCTTCGGTCGCGCGCACCTATCGCGGGATGGTGGTGGATGTGCCACTGGTAACCGCCGCAATGCCGGGACGCCCAAGCGCTGAGGCGATGCGCGCAGTGCTTCAGTCGGCTTATGCGGGATCGAAGATTGTCCGGCTGATTGACGATTTCGATGCGGCCAACCTGACGCTGGAACAGGCTGCGGGCACGGACCGGCTTGACCTGTTCGTGTTCGACAATGCGGACGGCACCCAGGTGCGCCTGTGCGCGGCGCTCGACAATCTGGGCAAAGGAGCGGCAGGCGCTTGCGTTCAGTCGCTCAATATAATGGCCGGGCTGGACGAAACGACGGGGTTGCGGCTTTAGCAAGCAACGTCAGCCCTGCGAAGGCAGGTGTCTTTGGCGGAGTGACGTGCCAAGACGGCATACGGGCCCCTGCCTTCGCAGGGGCGACGGGTTACGCAGCGTCTTCGGCGAGCTCGGCTTCCTTGTTGCCGTACACCCGCACCGGTTCCTTCGAGCCAGCCACGACATCCTTGTCAATCAGCACGGATTCAAGGCCTTCCTCACCCGGAAGATCGAACATCGTATCAAGCAGGATCGCTTCGAGGATCGAGCGCAGGCCGCGCGCGCCGGTTTTGCGTTCGATTGCCTTCTTCGC
>JANOAJ010000215.1:0-4324 GCA_031411035.1 Sphingomonadales bacterium | reverse complement strand
TGGCCACCGCAGCAAAACTTGATACCGCCCTGCCCGTAACGCTTGCCGATGTGAAAGCCGCGCATGCCCGCATTGCGGCTTCCATTATCCGCACGCCCACACTGGTCAGCCAGACGCTTTCGCAACTGACCGGCGCGAAAGTCTATCTGAAGTTTGAAAACCTTCAGTTCACGGCGGCCTACAAGGAACGCGGCGCGCTGAACCGTTTGCTGGTGATGGGTGATAACGCGCTGAAGAACGGCGTGATCGCGGCCTCTGCCGGCAATCATGCGCAGGGGCTGGCCTATCACGGCAAAAGGCTGGGCGTGCCGGTGACCATCGTGATGCCCAAATCCACGCCGACCGTGAAAGTGATGCAGACCGAAGCGCACGGCGCCACAGTGGTGCTGCACGGCGAAACCTTTGACGCGGCCTATGCCTATGCCCGCACACTGGAAGCCGAACGCAGCCTGACCTTTGTCCACCCCTTTGACGAACCGGACATCATTGCCGGGCAGGGCACAGTGGCGCTGGAAATGCTGCAGGACGCGCCGGACATTGATACGCTGGTGATTCCGATTGGCGGCGGCGGTCTGATTTCGGGCATGGGCACGGCGGCCAAGGCGCTGAAGCCGGATCTGAGGCTGGTGGGCGTGCAGGCCGAACTTTACCCGTCAATGTACAATGTCATCACTGGCGGACACATGCCTATTGGCGGCGATACGCTGGCTGAAGGCATTGCCGTCAAGGAACCCGGCACTCTGACTCGCCAGTTTGTGGCAGCACTGGTGGACGAGATCGTTCTGGTCGGGGAACGGCATCTCGAAGAATCGGTCAGCCTGTTGTTGCAGATCGAAAAAACGGTTGTCGAAGGAGCGGGCGCTGCCGGTCTTGCCGCGCTGCTTTCCCACCCTGCCCATTTCAAGGGCCGGACTGTGGGCATCGTGCTGTGCGGCGGGAATATCGACACGCGCCTGCTGGCCAATGTGTTGCTGCGAGATCTGGCCCGTTCGGGACGGCTGGCGCGCCTGCGCCTGCGGCTGCAGGATCGCCCCGGCGCGCTGTTCAACGTCGCGCGGATTTTCGACGAGCAGAATGTGAACATCATCGAAATCTATCACCAGCGCGTCTTCACGACCCTGCCTGCCAAGGGGCTTATCACCGATATCGAGTGCGAAACGCGCGGACCCGAGCATCTGGATCGGCTGATGGCCGCGCTTACCGATGGCGGCTATGAGGTTTCGCCGGTCGAACTGGCCTGACCGTTCGTCGCTGCCCCGCTTGCAGGCGGCCATTCTGCTGCTAGGCTGTGCGCACAAGGATCAGGAGGATGGACGGAGATGCCAAGACGGGCTCTTTCGGGGGCAGTGTTTCTGCTGGCAGCCAGCGCCCCTCCTCTTTTCGCGCAGACCGTGGCATCCGAACCGGCAGGCGAAATCGTCAACACCGGCAATGATCTTGCCCGGCGCATGACCGTGCCCGTGATGGTGAACGGCCAGGGGCCGTTTCAGTTCGTGATCGACACCGGTGCGGACCGGACCGTGATTTCAACAGAGCTGGCAGAACGGCTTGGCCTGCCCGAAGGCGAGAAAGCCCGGCTCCACGCGATGAGCGGCAGCAGCAGCGTGCGGGTGGTGAAGATCGACACCGTGCAGGTTTCCACCAATATCGTGCGCGATGTGAAGGCGGCAGCACTTCCGGCCCGCAATGTGGGGGCAGACGGCCTGCTGGGTGTGGACAGCCTTCAGGGCCAGCGCGTGATCATGGATTTCAAGGCACAGACCATGCAGGTCGTCCCTTCACGCAAGAATGAACCGGCTGATCCCGAGGATGAAGGCATGATTGTCGTCACCGCAAAATCCCGGGTGGGGCAGTTGGTGATGGTTGATGCCGATGCCAATGGCCAGAAAGTGTGGGTGGTGGTGGATACCGGCGCGCAAAACTCCGTCGGCAATTCCAGGCTGAAAAAGCTGCTGATCAAGCGCACGGCAGGCATAGACATCAAGGCCATTACGATGACGGACGTGTTGGGGCGATCCACGCCTGCGGAATATGCGCTTGTCGGCAAAATGCGCTTTGGCGGCGTGATCATGTCCAACGCCGCGATTGCGTTTGCCGATGTGCATCCGTTCCGCCTGTTCAACCTGGTCAACAAGCCGTCCATGCTGCTCGGCATGGAAGGTCTGCGCGGATTTCAGCGCATTTCGGTGGACTTCACCAACCGCAAGATCAAGTTCCTGCTGAACAAGGGCAGCTAAATGCCCACGGTTGTGCTGCTCGCGCTTTCCAATATTTTCATGACTGTGGCGTGGTATTGGCATTTGAAGGGCAGCAACATGGCCAAGCCGCTTTGGGCGGTCGTGCTGATAAGCTGGGCCATTGCGCTGATCGAATACAGCCTTGCCGTGCCGGCAAACCGGATCGGCTATGCCAGCGGCTGGAGCGCGGGGCAGTTGAAGATCGTGCAGGAAGCGCTGGCCCTTACCGTTTTTGGCGGATTCATGGTGTGGGTACTCGGTGAGCCCCTGACCTGGCGGCATGTGGCGGCCTTTGCCTGCATCATGGCAGCCGTGGCATTTCTGTTTGTGGGAAAACAGTGACTGTTATCGAACCCCATATCCCGCTAATCGCGGCGATATGACTGCCTCCATCTTCGGCCTGTCCGGCCCCGTCCTTACGCCAGACGAGGCGGCTTTTTTCCGGGATGCCCATCCGGCCGGTTATATCCTGTTCAAGCGCAACATCGAAAACCGGGCGCAGGTGCGCGCACTGACGGATTCGTTGCGGCACCTGCACGGACGCGATGATGTGCCGATCCTGATCGATCAGGAAGGCGGGCGGGTGCAGCGGATGAACATGCCTGAATGGCCCCCCTTCCCCGCAGGTCAGCGTTTCGCCGAACTCTATGAGATTGCGCCGATTTCCGCGATTGAAGCCGCGCGGGCCAATGCCCATGCGATTGCGCTGACTCTGGCAGAAGTCGGCATCACCGTGAACTGCCTGCCGCTGCTTGATGTGCGCCAGCCCGGCGCGAACGATATCATCGGGGATCGCGCACTGGGCAATGAACCGGTGCGGGTCGCAGCCCTTGGCCGGGCCGTGATCGAAGGGCTGCAAAGCGGCGGCGTGGTTGGCATCGTCAAGCATATGCCGGGGCATGGCCGTTCCATGGCGGACAGCCATCTGGAACTGCCGCGCGTGGAGGCGAGCGCCGCCGAGCTGGAAAGCGATATCGCGCCGTTCCGCGCCCTCAGCCGGGCGCCGATGGCAATGACGGCCCATATCCTCTACCCTGCCTGGGACGCGGAGCGCTGCGCCAGCAATTCGCCGGTGGTGATCGAGGAGATTATCCGCCAGCGCATCGGCTTTGACGGCTGGCTGATGTCGGACGATCTGGACATGAAGGCGCTGGTCGGCTCGCCGGGCGAAAAGGCGCGCAATGTGGTGGCTGCGGGCTGCGACGTGGCGCTCGATTGCTGGGGGCGGATGCCGGACATGATCGATATTGCCAATAGCGTGGGCAGCATGAGCAATGCCGGGCATGATCGTCTTGCCCGCGCGATGGGCACGATTGCCACCGCCACGCCTGACCTGGCTCAGCTTGACGATCTGATTGCCAAGCGGGATTCGCTGCTGGCATATGCGGCGTAACGTCCCTTCGTCATTCCGGCGAAGGCCGGAATCTCATTTTTCTTTTGTGGCATTCCCGAAAAGAAGTGAGATTCCGGCCTTCGCCGGAATGACGGTGGAGCAATTGGATGTCGGTGGCTAAAGACACACAATGCAAGACCAGTTGATTCTTGACCCGTTCGAAACGGTAGCGCCAGACCCGGACACACTGACGCTGGAACTCGGCGCGTGGGAAGGGCCGCTGGATCTGTTGCTGGCGCTGGCGCGCAACCAGAAGGTGGATCTGCGCGAGATTTCGATCCTGGCGCTGGTGGAACAATATCTGTCCTTCATTGCCAATGCCAAGGCCTTGAAGCTGGAGATTGCGGCGGATTATCTGGTGATGGCCGCATGGCTGGCCTACCTCAAATCCTGCCTGTTGCTGCCCCGCGAACCGCATGTCGAACCAAGCCCGGAAGAACTCGCCCTGCGGTTGCAACTGCGGCTGGAACGGCTGGCGGCGATGCGCGAGGCAGGCGCGCGGCTGCTGGCGCGGGATCGGCTGGGTCGCGATGTCTTTGCGCGGCCTGCTCCCGAAGGGCTGCGCGTGATCCGCAAGGCGCGCTGGGACGCGCAGATATTTGATCTGATCCAGGCCTATGGCCATGTGCAGGCACGCACCCAGCCGGTGTTTCATGTTGTCGCCCGGCGCAATGTGATGACGCTGGATGAAGCC
>JANOAJ010000214.1:0-1873 GCA_031411035.1 Sphingomonadales bacterium | reverse complement strand
TGCACCAGCCGCATTGCGGGTTTCCTCGGCGGCGAAGTCGTCTGCGACCCTTCGCGCATCATCCTTTTTACAGCATCCAGTGCTTCTTTCGATGCGGACCCGGTTGATGGTGCCGCGCGCGACCCAGAACGGGGAGCCGGGGCGTTTGACGAGTTTAAGCATGTCGGCTCCATGATCTTTTCAACATCGGCGGGCAAGAAGAACATCGCCCGGCCGACCTGACGATAGGCGCCGATGGCCCGCGCCTTCTCGCGCAAAGTGCGCTCGGAGATTTTCACGCCGGTTTTCAACAGGTTGTCCACAACGGCAGCGGGGGTGAGGTAGGCTGTCATGGCTGCTCGCCTTTCCGCGCTGATCGCGCTTTGTGTTCAAGTTTGGTGATGGCGAGAATCGTTGGCTTGATTTGCGCGGGCGCTTTGTCATAGCCGCGGCCATGGATGCCGTTGAGGCGGGGCAGCATGGCGCGGGGGATGGCTTCCCAGTTTGACGGATCGGTGTTGGTCTTTTCTCCGTCCAGGCATTTCAAGACCATACCTTCGGGCAGCGAGCCATTGGCCTGTTCCCACAGGTATCGCTGCTTGAGGACGTAGCGGCGGGAAAAGCCGGTGTGCGGGTTGGTGTCCTCGATGCTGATCTCGATATAGCCATCCTTCGAAACGCGCTCGTGGCCGGCAAATTTTGTGTTGTGCGGCATCTGGCCGGTCTTGAATTGTGTTCGGGCGCTGTTCGGATTGAAGGGCATTTTCTTGCCCTTGTTGAGTGGGATTTGACCTGCCGAAAACCGGCCGTTGCGGCCCGTCAGCCAGCCTTTGCGCTTACACAGGGCGTTAAAGTTTGTGACCGTTATGCCGGTGCGATGGAACAGGGCGGAAAAAAGCGAAAGCGCCTCGGCACGCGGCATTTGCGCATTGGCCTTGATCCACGCAAGTTCGCTGTCGCTATAGGTGATGGCGCGGCCCTTCATTCTGGCTTTCCTTCCAGAAGGAAGCGCGGCATGTCGGCCTTTCCGCTGTGCTCGGCGACCAGTGACGCGGCCTTGAAGACGAGGTTGGCGTTGCTGACGATCTGATCGGAAACCTTGACCACGGCTTCGGCCCGGGCGATTTCCTCTTTCAGCTTGTCCCCTGTGATTTGCGCGTCGGACAGGCCTTCAAGCATGGCAAACAGATGGTCATTGAGATCGGATAGACGGTTTTTCATTTCTGAAACTCCCAAGACCAATAGAGCGGCCAGAAAATGCCGGCGAAGAGCGCAGTGCCGGATCTTTCAGGGTTTACCGAATAAGACGCGTTGCCAGCGGCGCTGTGGCCGAAAGTGAAAATCGCAATGGCCAGATAGGCCCAGAAGATGGTTGAGGGTTTTACGGTCATGGCTACACCCGCATAGGCATCAGCACGATCAGCGTGTCGCTGTCGGCTTTTGCGGTTAACAGGGCGGGGCTTCCGGCGTCGGCGAGGGCCATGGTGATGGTGTCGCCTTCAAGGTGGGCCAGCGCCTCGGCGAGGTATTTGGCATTGAAGCCGATGTCGACGGCGGCTTGCCCTTCCACTGCGAGTTCCTCGGTGGCGCTGCCTGAATCGCGGTTGTTGACAGTCAGAGTCAGCGTGCCTTCATCAAAGGCCAGTTTGACGGCGCGGCCGCGCTCTGAGGAGATGGTGGCGACGCGGTCTGCGGCGGTGGCGAGGCCTTGTTTGTCGATTTCGAACAGAATGGAATTGCCGCTCGGGATGACGCGCTGGTAGTCGGGGAAGGTGCCGTCGATCAGCTTGGTGACGAGCTCACCAGTCTGGCTCTTGCACTCAAGCTTGCTGTCGGAAAGCCGGATCGTCAATAAATCGCTGGCCTCGCCCATCTTGATCAGCTCGGAAATGGT
>JANOAJ010000213.1:0-3595 GCA_031411035.1 Sphingomonadales bacterium | reverse complement strand
TCATCGCGCGCGCTTCGGGCCGGGTCGTGTTCGGCAAGGATTACAAGGCAAAGCGCAAGATCGGTATCCAGCCCGAGGATGGCAGCGAGATCGTCGAGTATCTGGTGCCGAAGTCGAAGGTGATCGACGTGCAGGAAGGCGATTACGTCAAGCGCGGCGACAACCTCATCGGTGGTTCGCCGAACCCGCATGACATTCTGGAAGTGATGGGGATCGAGCCGCTGGCCGAATTCCTTGTTGCGGAAATCCAGGAAGTGTATCGCTTGCAGGGCGTGCGCATCAACGACAAGCACATCGAAACGATCGTTCGCCAGATGCTGCAAAAGGTGGAAATCATCGAATCCGGTGATACGACTCTGCTTGTCGGCGAACAGGTCGATCGCGAAGAAATGGTCGAAATCAATGACAAGGCGGCATTGACGGGCGGGAAGCCGGCAGCGGGCAAGCCCATCCTGCTGGGCATCACCAAGGCGTCGCTGCAAACGCGTTCGTTCATTTCGGCAGCGTCTTTCCAGGAAACGACCCGCGTGCTGACTCAGGCTGCAGTGGAAGGAAAGAAGGACACGCTGGTTGGTCTGAAGGAAAACGTCATTGTGGGCCGGTTGATCCCGGCGGGTACGGGTGCGGGCATGAACCGCCTGCGCGTCGCCGCCACCAGCCGCGATGCTGCCCTTCGCGTCCAGCAACGCGCCTGGCAGGAAAGCCTGATCGCGCCCAAATCTGCCAAGGAAGAACATGACGCCGAACTGCGCATGCCGCTTGAAGCCGATACCGGCGATGATGCGCTGGGTGCCGTGGTGCATTCGAGTGAAACATCGGCGGATGCGGAATAAGCGCTAACGCCTGATGGCAATTGAACAGGAAGGCCCGCTGGTTAACTCCGGCGGGCTTTTCTATGCTGTGGGAATGGGCGTTGGTTTGAAATTGTCATCCAGCGCCACGAAGGTGAATACACCTGTGGTCACTTTGACTTCCACTTCCCCGCAATCGCGAGAGGCAATGACATCCAGCCGGATCGCGACGGAGGTGCGACCGCGCCGTTCTATTGACGAATAGATCGACACCAGGTCGCCCAGCAGGATCGGGGAAATAAACTCCATGGCTTCGATGGCGACAGTCGCGCAGCGACCGCGGGCAACCTGACGCGCGGCGAGGCCGCCCGCCCTGTCCATCATCGCCAGCACCCAGCCGCCGAAGATATGGCCATTGGAATTGATATCCGCAGGTTCGGGAACAACCCGCAGCACAGGATCCCGCAACGCGCTCATTCCATCTCCGCCAGTGGATCGGCAACCGAAGCATCATGCCCGCTGCCCGAACTCAGAAACACCAGCCCCATCAGGGCTGCGGCCAGGAGCACGGAAAAGAATATTCCGCCTGCCGTCAGCGCCAGCATCTGCCACGGCACCGGACCCGCCATCCATCGCAACAGGCCCAGTCCGCATATCACCGCCAGCGTGGACGCGAGCACCATCCAGCGCATCAGCGCGCGATAGCGGGCCCATGCGAAGCTGGCATATTCGGGATCATCAAGGCTGCTTGCTCCAGAAGGCATGACCTGTCTTGAACCAGTCGCGTGAAATGGGCAAGATGCCCCCAGCATAGGAGGCAGGCATCATGACCATCCGGGCGATTCTCCAGACCAAGGGCGACGAAATCCTGTCGGTTTCGGGTGAGGCGACAGTGCGGGAAGCCATTGCCTTTCTTGCCGAAAAGCGGATCGGCGCGCTTCCGGTGATGGATCACGACGAAGTGCGCGGCATTTTTTCCGAACGGGACGTGGTGTACGGGCTCGCACGCGATGGCGCTGCCCTGCTTGACCGAAAGGTGGCCGAAGTCATGATCTCGCCTGCCATTACCGTTGCGCCCGAAGAAAGTGTGATGGGCGCGCTCGGTCTGATGACCCGGCGCCGCATCCGCCATTTGCCGGTTCTCAGCGGCAATGTTGTGTTGGGCTTTGTGTCTATCGGTGATCTGGTCAAACACCGGATCGACAAGATCGAGGCGGAAGCTGCGGCCCTGCGGGACTATATCCAGACGGCCTAGAAGGCGTCCACGCCCATGCGACTCGGCTGGCGGAGATCGGGTGTATCCGCCACGGGCGCGGCGGGGACCGGGGGGCTGCGCCGCAGTATCAGGTTCAGCACTTGCGAGACCAGATCCGGCCAGATCAGCTTGAGTGTCAGTCCGTAAATGGCAGCACCCAAAGCGACGAGTGACGCAAGCTGGCGATATGGGGGCAGGGTGGCCACCAGAGATTGCGCCGCAAAAACGGCCGCAGCCATTGCCAGGGTGGCCGTAGCGACAGGGATCATGGCGCGCGCCAGCGTGCCCCAGCTGGCGCCGATGGCAGGCAGGGTCAGCCACAAGGTAATGGCAAGAAGAAGCGGGGCGGCGATCTGCCACGCATGCACCAACCCCGGCGCGCCCCACCGAATGCCGATGATGTAGGCAACCGGCATGACGATGGCGCCGGCAATGCTGGAATGCACATAGATCCGGGGGCGGGACATGGCGTTGGTGGCAGGTGAGCACATGATCTGCAGCGCCATGAACGGCATGGCCAGTGCCAGCCCGGCAACCAGGGGAATCATTTCCACCCATTTGGGCCCGAACAGCGTCTGCACCAGCGGCCCTGCGGTGAGGCTGAGGCCGATATAGAGCGGGGCGGAGAGCAGCATGATCAGGCGCGCGGTTGTCAGAAAGGCGGGGCCGACGCTTTCGCCGGCTTTCACGAGATGTGCATAGGCCGGAAAGGCGACCTCGTTGAGCGGTGGCAGAAAGCGGCCGGTGAAGATCAGGGTGAGGAACAGCGATTCGGAATAGAGTCCCAGATCGTGCGGATTGAGCAGGCGTCCCGCAATAAAGATGTCAGTCTGGCTCTGCACGATCCAGAACAATTGACTGAGCAGCAGCGCCGTGCCGAATCGCACCACATCACTGCTGCCGCGGAAATCGAAACTCGGCCAGACAAGCAGCCGTGCGGCGATCGTAAGGCCGATGGCGCGAACGGTGAACATCGCAATGGGCGCAAACACCAGAGTCCACACGCCAAATCCGGCCCAGGCGCAGCCCAGCGCCGTGACAGCGCCGGTCAGCGCGCCACCCAGATTGATCCAGGCCTGTTTGCGGAAATCCAGGCTGCGCGCCAGAAGGGCGGAGGGCAGGGCAATGAACGGCGTGGTGAGGAATAACAGGCTTTGCACCCGCAACATGTTCGCCACTTGCGGTTGCCCGTAATAGGACGCCGCCAATGGCGCGATCAGCAGCTGCAGCAGGGCCAGGCTGCCATTGAGCAGCAGCAGCATCCCGAAAACCTGCGCAATTCGATGCCGATCCACGGATTCGGCCTGAATCAGCGAGGTGGCAAAACTGTATCCGTTGAGAAAATTGAAAGCGACCAGCACCACCTGCGTCATCGCGAACAGGCCATAATCCTTGGGATCAAGCAGGCGAACAACGATAATGGTTGCGGCCCACATCACCATCTGGGCAACGATCTGGCTGCCGGAACGCCAGAAAACGGCGCTGCGCACGCGGTTCGTCAGGCTGGTTTCGTCATGGGGCACGGCTTCACTCACGCGCGGGCCATAGC
>JANOAJ010000212.1:0-3553 GCA_031411035.1 Sphingomonadales bacterium | reverse complement strand
AGGCCCCTGCCTCCGCAGGGGCGACGATTCTATCTCAGTCGGAAATACTCTCTATCCCGCCAGCCGCTTGAGTTCGTATAGCCTCTCCAGCGCGTCCCGGGGGCTGAGCGCGTCCACATCCAGCGCGGTGATCGCGGCGTGGAGCGGATCGGGGGCCGCTGGTTCCGGCAGGGTCGCGGCGAACAGCGGCAGATCGTCCAGCCCGGCTGCCAGCCCCCCGGTCTTGGCACGGCCTGCCTCCAGCTTGGCCAGCACGGATTTGGCGCGGGCGAGCACGGCAGGGGGTAAGCCGGCCAGCCTGCCCACCGCGATGCCATAACTGCGGTCAGCCGGGCCGTCCGCGACTTCATGCAGCAGCACGAGATTGCCCTTGTATTCGGTCGCGCGGACATGGTGTAGCGAGAGGGAATCCAGCGTTTCGGCCAGCCGGGTCAGTTCGTGATAGTGGGTGGCGAACAGGCAGCGGCAGCGATTGACCTCATGCACGGCCTCCACCACCGCCCAGGCAATGGCCAGCCCGTCATAGGTCGACGTGCCACGCCCGACTTCGTCGAGGATCACAAGGCTGTGCGGCGTGGCTTGCGCAAGGATCGCAGCCGTTTCCACCATCTCGACCATGAAGGTGGAGCGGCCCCGCGCCAGATTGTCAGACGCGCCAACGCGGCTGAACAGGCGATCCACCAGCCCCAGCTCTGCACACGATGCAGGCACGTAACTGCCCGCCTGTGCCAGCACGGCGATCAGGGCGTTCTGGCGCAGAAAGGTGGATTTGCCGCCCATGTTCGGGCCCGTCACCAGCCATAACCGCGATGCATCGCCAAGCGCACAATCATTGGCGACGAATCGGGTGCCCGTGACAGACAGGGCGGCCTCCACCACCGGATGCCTGCCGCCTTCGATGGCAAAGACCGGCGCGTCCGAAAAGCGCGGCGCGCACCAGCCGCCTTCCACCGCACGCTCCGCCAGAGCGGCAGCCACATCCAGCCGGGCGAGCGCATCCGCCGTGGCCGCAATCTCCTGCTTGCGCGCCAGCGCCAACGTCATCAGTTCCTCAAGATGCGCGGCTTCCGCGGCAAGGGCATGATTCCCTGCCTGAGTGACCTTCATCGCCAGATCGTGCAGTTCGGGCGCGTTGAAGCGGACAACGCCTGCCAGCGTCTGGCGGTGCGTGAAGCCGGAGTCCGCTGCCATCAGCGGGTCGGCGTAACGGGCCGCCACTTCGATATGATAGCCCAGCACGCCATTGTGGCGGATCTTGAGCGCGGTGATCCCGGTGCGGCCCCGGTATTGCGCCTCCAGCGTGGCGATGTCGCGTCGCCCGCTGCCGCCCGTGGCGCGCAGGTCATCAAGGGCAGCGTCATAGCCTTCGGCGATATAGCCGCCTTGGGCTGCATCAATGGGCGGGCTGGCAACCAATGCGCGCTGCAGCTGATCCACCAGCGCGCCATGCCCGTCCAGCGCGGGGAGCAAGGCCCGGAACAAGGGTGGCAAGTCCGCCTCCCGCCCCCAGCGTTCGCGCAGCATCCAGGCTTCATTGAGGCCGTCGCGCAGATTGCCGAGATCACGCGGAGAACCCCGCCCGGCAGCGATCCGCCCGAGCGCCCGGCCAATATCGGGCAGCGCCCGCAACGCCGTGCGGATGGCGTCCCGCGCGCTGCCACCCTCCGTGAAATGGCCGACCAGCGCCAGCCGCGCTTCGATCTGCGGGCGGTGCATCAGGGGGGCGCCAATATCTGCCGCCAGCAAGCGCGCGCCTGCCCCGGTCACTGTGCGATCGACTGCATCGAGCAGGCTGCCCTTGCGCCCACCGCCTTGTGCGCTCGTCAGTTCCAGGCTTTCGCGTGTGGCCGCGTCAATCATCATATGATCACTGGCCGCGCGGCGCACGGGGGGTTGAAGGAAAGGCAGGGACCCTTTGCCCGCATGATCGAGATAGGCAAGAAGCCCGCCCGCTGCGGCCAGTTCGGCGCGGCTGAAACTGCCAAAGCCATCCAGCGTGGAAACACCGAATTGTGTTTTCAGCAGCCGCTCGCCCGCGACGGAATCGAAGTCGGCTTTGGGACGGACCGTCGCCCCGGCGAAGGCCGGGGCCTCTGCGGAGTCAGGTGCCAACGCGTCCAACCGGCCCCCGCCTTCGCGGGGGCGACGATCATTTTCAGCGACAACAATCTCTGCCGCGCCCAGCCGCGCCAGTTCGGCGTCCAGCGTTTCTACAGAGGCGGCCCCCAGTTCAAACCGTCCGGTCGAGATATCGGCCGCAGCCAGCCCATATTCGCCGCCCGCTTTGGCAACAGCCACCAGCCAGTTTGCGGCGCGGGATTCGAGCAGGGCTTCCTCGGTCAGGGTTCCGGCTGTCACCACCCGCACGATCCCGCGCGCGACGATGGATTTTCCGCCGCGCGCTTTTGCTGCCGCCGGGCTTTCAATCTGTTCGGCAATGGCAACCCGGTGCCCGCCCTTGATCAGCCGCGCGAGATAGCCTTCTGCCGCGTGCACCGGCACCCCGCACATCGGTACCGGCTGGCCCAGATGTTCCCCACGTGCGGTGAGCGCAATGTCGAGCGTGGCAGCCGCAGCCTTGGCATCGTCAAAGAAAAGCTCGAAGAAATCCCCCATGCGGTAGAAAAGCAGACAATCGGGCGCCTCTGCCTTCAGCGCAAAATATTGCGCCATCATCGGGGTGGGGGCAGGGGAAGCGTCAGCCATCGGGAAGGCGATAGCGGATTTGGCGCATGGCTCAACTTGCAAGAATCACGTTTTGAGTGATAATATCGCATTTCGGCTGGTGAGGTGTTTCATGAACGGGTTTGAACGGATCACCCAGAATAGCGCCATGATGGGTGGAAGGCCCTGTATTCGTGGCATGCGCGTTACAGTGGGAATGATCGTCGGACAGGTTGGTGCGGGCGTATCGATTGACACAATCCTGACTGACTACCCCTATCTCGAGCGTGAGGATATTTTGCAGGCGCTACGCTACGCAGCGTGGCGTTCGGAAGAACGCGAGGTCATATTGGCAGCGGCATGAAGCTGCTGATCGACATGAATCTTTCGCCGCGCTGGGAGGCGTGGCTGGCGCAATCCGACATTCACGCTGTGCACTGGTCAAAAGTTGGTGCTGCGACCACAGCCGATACAGAAATCATGGCCTACGCGGCCGCCAACGAGTTTGTTATTCTGACCAACGACCTTGATTTTGGTGCAATCCTTGCGGCGAATCAGGGTTCGAAGCCAAGCGTGATCCAGTTGCGAGCCGAGAATCTGAACCCCGAACAAGTGGGTGCTTTTGTTGCGTCAGCAATTCTGACGCTGGCCGATGCGTTGGTCGAAGGTGTTCTTGTAACGATTGATGCCGACCGCACCCGCGTCGCCATGCTGCCCCTTCGATTACGTTGATCGCGCAGGCCACACTTTTGTGTGCGGCCCCAAATCGCCATCTTCCCGAATGCGCCGCTTCCGCCTAAGGTCGCCGCTTCAATCGATCATTTGCAGTGGTCGTTCGCGCGCAGTAGCGGTCCGGGTGGACAGAATGTGAATAAAGTGAATAGCAAAG
>JANOAJ010000211.1:0-2901 GCA_031411035.1 Sphingomonadales bacterium | reverse complement strand
AGCGCGGGGACCACGAATGGCGTCGCATTGCCGTCAAGCGCGGCTTCCACCATCGCGCCGATTTCCGCCGGGCTGGTGCCGGGCGCCGCCGGTGACAGGGTAGTCGCCCCAAGCAGGGCCGCAGGATCGGCGTCGGGGCTGTAGGGTGGGGCGGGCGCCAGCGGCACCGTGACCGAGCCAAGCCGGGCGGCCATCCCGCGAGAGGCAGCAATCGGCACGAACAGGATCGCGACCAGCCCGGCCAGACCAAGCACAGCAGCGCTGCGCAGCCCGATACGGGTCAGCAGGCCGTTATGGCCCTTGCGTCTGATCCTTTGCCTCGTCATGCCCTGAACGCTGCCCCGAAACCTTCTTCACACCCCGGAAACGGCGCGCATAGCGCCAATCTTGCGGCCCGGCTGCCCCCAAAATTCGGGCGTGCCATAAGGGGACAGATAGCGAGGTGCAGATTAACGGCACGTGTTCGGGGACTGTCCCTCCAGGGACTGTCCCCATCACGGCGGCGATTGGGGAACAGTCCCTGAAGGGACAGTCCCAGCCGCGCAGATTTGCGCACGAGCCTCACTTCCCTTTTTGTGCGTCTAGGATTAGGCGCGGCGGCACGCACTTACAGGGGGACGCACAGATGCGCGCATTCGTATTTCCGGGGCAGGGCAGTCAGGCCGTAGGCATGGGGAGCGCGCTGGCGGCCGCGAGCCCTGCTGCGCGCGCGGTGTTTCAGGAAGTGGATGACGCGCTGGGGCAGCACCTGTTCAAGCTGATGTCCGATGGCCCGGAAGACCAGCTTACGCTCACCGAAAATGCCCAGCCCGCGATCATGGCCAACGCCATTGCCACGCTGCGCGTTCTGGAAGTCGAAGGGGGCATCCGTCTGGCGGAAAAGGCGGATTTCGTAGCGGGCCATTCGCTGGGCGAATATTCGGCACTGTGTGCGGCAGGCGCGCTTGATCTTGCCACGACGGCCCGGCTCCTGAAGCTGCGCGGACAGGCGATGCAGGCCGCGACACCGGTGGGCACGGGCGCGATGGCGGCGTTGCTCGGCGCGGATATTGACAAGGCGCAGGCGCTGGCGGACGCGGTAGCAGAAGGTGACGTTTGCACTGTCGCGAATGACAATGATCCGGGGCAGGTCGTCATTTCGGGCAACAAGGCCGCAATTGAACGCGCGGTCGCGCTGGTCAAGGATCACGGGATCAAGCGGGGCGTGCTCCTGCCCGTTTCCGCGCCGTTCCATTGCCCGCTGATGCAGCCCGCTGCCGAAGCAATGGCCGCAGCGCTGGCCGGGGCGGCGATGCAGGCGCCTCTGGTGCCGGTCTATGCCAATGTCACGGCGGCACCGGTAGCGGATGTCGAAACGATCAAGCGGCTTCTGGTGGAGCAGGTGACGGGCCGGGTGCGCTGGCGCGAGTCCATGATCGCGATGTTCGCGCGCGGTGTGCATGACTATGTGGAATTCGGCGGCAAGGTACTCGCCCCGATGATAAAACGCAGCGTCCCTGACGCGGTGACAACAAGTGTGGTGTCCATGGATGACATTGAGGCGTTGTTAAAGCATTTGTAGGGTTCACGCGGAGACGCGAAGGCGCGGAGGGAGTTTGTGAAAGACATTGATGAAGTCAGTGGAGACGTCGTCAATGTGGCGATTAGGCTGCACCGTGATCTGGGGCCTGGCCTGCTAGAGAGCGTTTACGAAACGGTTCTCGCTGGCGCACTTATGGGACTGGGCTATTCGGTTGAACGGCAAAAGCCGGTCAATATTGAATTTGAAGGTTTGAGATTTGAAGCGGCTTTCAAAGTCGATCTGCTTGTGGACAGCCGGTTGATTGTCGAAATCGAATCGGTCGAGCGACTGAACATGGCGCATAGGAAGCAGTTGCTTACCTATCTCCGTTTACTCAAGCAGCCCGTTGGGCTGCTCATAAATTTCGGCGGTGCGACGTTGAAGGAAGGGCTCCATCGTGTCGTCAATGACCATCGCCCCTCCGCGTCTTCGCGCCTTCGCGTGAACCAAAAATAGGATAAAACATGTTTGATCTTACAGGAATGACAGCATTGGTAACCGGCGCATCGGGCGGCATTGGCTCCGCCGTGGCGAAGGCGCTGGCGGGGCAGGGGGCGCGGCTGGCCTTGTCGGGGTCCAATGCGGAAAAGCTGGAAGCGTTTCGCGCGTCGCTTGGCGGGGATCATGTGGCGATCCCGTGTGATCTGGCTGACGGTGCGGCCGTGGACGGGCTGGTGCCTGCGGCTGTCGCGGCGTTGGGGCAGCTTGACATCCTCGTCAACAATGCCGGGGTCACGCGTGACAATCTGGCGATGCGGATGAAGGATGAGGAATGGGATACCGTGATCCGCGTCAATCTTGAAGCTGCGTTCCGCCTGATCCGCGCGGCAGCCAAGCCGATGATGAAAGCGCGATTTGGCCGGGTGATTTCGATCACCAGCGTGGTGGGGGCAACGGGCAATCCGGGGCAGGCCAATTATGCCGCGTCCAAGGGCGGGCTGACGGCAATGTCCAAGGCGCTGGCGCAGGAACTGGCGAGCCGCAACATCACGGTCAATTGCGTCGCGCCCGGCTTCATCACGTCCCCGATGACGGATGCCCTGCCCGACGCGCAGAAAGAGGCGCTCACCACGCGGATCCCCGCAGGGCGGCTGGGGGATGGCGCGGACGTGGGCGCGGCCGTGGCCTATCTCGCCTCACGCGAGGCCGCCTATGTGACGGGCCAGACGATCCATGTGAATGGCGGGATGGCCATGCTTTCCTAAAGGGGGGCTTGCCAGTAACCAAAGCCCCCATTAGGGCGACTCCAGAATATTGCTCACACATGAACGAGAAGGACCATCCATGAGCGACACCGCAGATCGCGTGAAGAAAATTGTCGTCGAGCATCTCGGCGTCGA
>JANOAJ010000210.1:0-1798 GCA_031411035.1 Sphingomonadales bacterium | reverse complement strand
CCCGGCCTGTGGAAGCTGTCAGATGCGGATACGACGATCTATATGTTCGGCACGATCCACGTGCTGCCCAAGGATTATCGCTGGCGCACGCCCGCCTTCAACGCTGCTGCCAAAAGCGCCAATGAACTGGTGCTGGAAGTGGCTGATCTGGATGATCAGGCCAAGACAGCGCAGACCTTCATGAAGCTGGCGCTGACCACGGGCCTGCCCCCGGTGCTGGATCGCGTGCCGCCCGAGAAGCGCGCCCTTCTGGCCAATGTCATTCTCAAATCCGGCATGGCATCATCCACGCTCAACCAGTTTGACACCTGGGCCGTTGCGGTAACGCTGGCGGCAGGGATGCTGCAGGAACTTGATGTCAGCCCCGATAACGGGGTGGAGCGTTTGCTCACCAAGCAATTCCAGGCCGCGAAAAAGCCGATCAGCGGGCTGGAAACCTCCGAATGGCAGTTGGGCCTGTTCGACAAGCTGCCCGAAGAGGCGCAGCGCACCTTCCTTGTCGGCATGATCGACGAACAGGCTGACCCTGCCACGGAATTCGATGCCATGCTCTCTTCCTGGAGCAAGGGGGATGACAAGGCGATCGCGATCTCGTTTGATGATGAAGCGCAATTGTCGCCGGAACTTTCGCGGGTGCTGCTGCATGAACGCAATGCCAACTGGACGGAATGGCTGGCAAAGCGGCTCGACAGGCCAGGTGTGGTGCTGGTCGCGGTTGGCGCCGGGCATCTGGCCGGGGACGATTCGGTGCAGGCCATGCTCACCAGGCGCGGGCTGACGGTGACACGCGTGCAATAGCTTGCCTTTGCGGGCGTTTTCCCCTAACGGCGCGCTCTTCCGTTCCATGGTCATCCCTGGAGGCGTGGGCGGAAATATAACCTACGGAGAATAAAGATGAGCGATCTGCTGACATTGTCGGCCGATGCGCGCGATCGGGATGGCAAGGGAGCCTCCCGCGATTTGCGCCGCAATGGCCGTGTACCCGCCGTGATTTACGGCAACAAGGAAGCCCCCCAAGGCATTCATATCGAGGAAAAGCTCCTCATGAAGGCGCTGATGACCGGCCACTTCTTCAATTCGATCGTGATGATCGAAGTGGGTGGCAAGGAAGTCCGCACTCTGCCCAAGGATGTGCAATTCCATCCCGTTTCCGATCGCCCGCTGCACGCAGATTTCCTGCGCATCGGCGAACATAGCGAAGTGCATGTGGAAGTGCCCGTCCACTTCACTGATGAAGTGCTTTCGCCCGGCATGAAGCGTGGCGCGGTTCTGAACGTCGTTCGCCATACCCTGGAACTGGTCTGCGACGCAGCCCTGATCCCCGACGAAATCGAGATTTCCCTGAAGGGCCTCGATATCGGCGATTCGATCCACATTTCGTCCATCACCCTGCCCGTCGGCGCGAAGAGCGCGATCACGGACCGCGATTTCACGATCGCGACAATGGTTGCGCCCTCAGGTCTCAAATCGACCGAAGGTGACACGACCAAGGCTGAAGGCGAGTAAGCCTTACCCAGATGCAAATCTGGGCAGGCCTTGGCAATCCCGGCGCGCAATATGCCCTGCACCGGCACAATGTCGGTTTCATGGCGGTGGACGTGATCCGGGACATGCATGGATTCAGCCCCTGGAAGGTTCGCTTTCAGGGGCTGGCCAGCGAAGGGCGGAGGGGCAGCGCCATTATCGGGATCCTGAAGCCCAAGACCTTCATGAATGAAAGCGGCCGCAGCATTGGAGAGGCCATGCGCTTCTTCAAGGAAGACGAAAGCGCGGTCACCGCATTTCATGACGAACTCGA
>JANOAJ010000209.1:0-5477 GCA_031411035.1 Sphingomonadales bacterium | reverse complement strand
GCGGCAGCGGGATCACGCTGGTCAATATCGGCGTCGGCCCGTCCAACGCCAAGACAATCACCGACCATCTGGCCGTGATGCGTCCCGAAGCCTGGCTGATGATCGGCCATTGCGGGGGGCTGCGCCCCACCCAGCGGATCGGTGACTATGTGCTGGCGCACGCCTATCTGCGCGATGACCCTGTGCTTGATGATATGCTGCCGCCCGAAATTCCCATCCCGCCGATCGCCGAAGTGCAGCAGGCACTGGCGCGCGCGGCCGAAGTGGTTTCGGGCGAAAGCGCGGACAAGCTGAAGTCCCGCCTGCGCACGGGCACGATCGTGACGACCGATGATCGCAACTGGGAATTGCGCTATTCCAAATCGGCGCTGCGCTTCTCGCAAAGCCGGGCTGTGGGGATCGATATGGAATCCGCCACCATTGCGGCGCAGGGATACCGGTTCCGCGTGCCTTACGGCACTTTGCTCTGCGTATCCGACAAGCCGATGCACGGCGAACTCAAGCTGCCGGGACAGGCGAACAAATTCTACGAGCGCGCGATAGCCGAACATATGCTGATCGGCATCGAAACCTGCCGCCAGTTGCGGGCCGAAGGGGCCAAACTCCACAGCCGCAAACTACGGGCGTTTAACGAGCCGCCGTTTAGGTAGTCGGACTTCACGGACACAAAAAAGCCCCGGTGCATCGCTGCACCGGGGCCATTTCTTGCGCTGATCAGATGATCAGAATTTGAAGCCTGCCGCGATGCCATAGCGGCGCGGGTCAAGCGTGAAGATGTTGGTGTAAAGGCCCGATGACTGGTCTGTGACGTACAGGCCGGTTGTCGCGCTGTTGTTGGCGATGTTCTGGATGAACCCGCGAACGAACCACCGGTCATCCTGCCCGTTCAACTGGATCGAGGCGTTCATCTGGGCATAGCCCTTCACCTTGTTGACCCGTCCGTTGAAAATGTTGCCATAGCTGTCACCCGTGTAGGTCACGTCGAACCGGGGAACGAGAGTCATTCCGCTGTCGAAGAAGGTGGTGTGCTGCACGCCGGCCGAGAACTTGAAGTTCGGGGCCTGTGGCAGCTTGTTGCCCTTCAGGTTTTTCGCAACGCCGGCATTTTCAACCGTGAAGGGCAATGCGCCCGTCGGTGTGGCAAACAGCGCCCGCAGACCAGCAGATGGTGCGGCGATCGCCCCGGCAATTGCCGAGCAGATGCCGAACGCACCGGTTGCCGCGATGCCGCTATCGGAACCAAAACCGGTGGGAGCGCGAAGGCCGAGGCTTCCGTTGATCGCACCGACCAGCGTGTTCGTGCCGGCGGCATTGCCGGCTGCCGTTGGCACCACGGCACAGTTGGAACCGTTGGTGATATCCTTGATGATGACCGCGTCGGAACGCCCGCCGGACGGATCGCGCGGATCGCTCAGGAACTTGTCCTGGTTCACCTTGGTATGCAGATAGCTGAAGCCCAGGTTGACCAGCAGGTTGCGGCTGGGGGCGATGATGCCTTCGGCTTCCACGCCGTAGATATCAGCGTCCACATTGTCGTTGACCGAGGTGCGGGCCACAATCCGGCTCAACTGAAGCGCCTTGTACTTGTAGTAGAAGCCGGTCAGGTTGAAGCGGAACTTGCCGTTGGCAAAGGTGTTTTTCGAACCGATTTCAAACGAGTCGATAAACTCGGGCTTGAAGCTGTCCGGAACGGCGAAAATCGGCTGCAAGGGCGGGTTGATGCCCCCTGATTTATAGCCGCGCGAATAAGACGCGTAGAGCAGGTTGTTGTTCGAAATCTGGTAGTCCAGCACCGCACGGCCAGTCCATTCGTTGAACGAAACCTTGCGGTTCTGGAACAACTGGTTTCCGGCGATGCCCGGATCAGCGTCAAACGAACCCACATAGGGTGAACTGAACGCGCTTGTCGCTGCGTACGGTACCAGGAAGCTGGCGAGCGTGGAGCGTGCCGAAACAGCCTTCTTGTCGTCGTTGTAGCGCAGGCCCAGGGTCAGTTTCAGCTTGTCGGAGAATTCATAATAGGCTTCGCCGAAAATGCCGTAGGATTTGACCGTGAAGCTGTCCGTATTGTTGCGGAAGAAGGGCGTGCCCAGATAGGCGGGCGGCAGGGCGCTGCCCACAGCAGTGAACGATCCCAGGACGCCGGCAAGATAGTCAATCCCGAACGAGTTCACATAATAGCTGTTTTCACTGAGTTTGGCATCGACATAGATGCCGCCGACGAGGAAATTGAACGGCCCGTCAAAATCGCTGCTGATAATGCCTTCAACCGACCAGTCGCGGCTGGACTGGTTTGAACGGTCATAATCCTGCGGCGTGGCGGAACACAATTTGTGGTTGCCATACACGCCCGTGCCGGTTTCTTCCGTATCCGACGTGCAGAGCACGCCATTGGGACCGTTGGGGATCACCGCCGCCGCAATCGGCGCAAAATATGGCGTCAACGCCGCGCCAGCGGCACCGGTTGCAAACGCCTGCAGGGTGTTGAGGCCGGTCGCATATCCCGCCCGATTTTGCACCGACAGGTTATAATCCTGCCGCGAATCCACCCGGGCCTTGTGATAGAAGCCGGTGACCTGTGCCTTGAGGGAACCCAGTTCCTGCTCGATGCGCAACTGATATTGCTGCTCATCCGTGAAATATTCAGGATTGAAATCCGTATTCACCGTCCGCTTGTCTGCCGGGTTGACGGAGTTTGCGTACGCATCCGGGCCATACAGGCTGCCCAGGCCAAGGCCTGATGGAATGCCGCGAATGGTAAGGAATTCCCGCGATGTCAGCACGCCGACAAAGGAGGAGTTGGCATTGGTGGTGCCATATTCCAGACGGTTGGGCAGACAGCCCAGCACGCCGGTGGGATCGCGCTGGCAGAGCTGCTTCTGGATGCGCAGGCGATCATCCTTTTCCCGGAAATAATAGCCCATGAAGTCCACGGTCGTCGTGTCGCTGGGCTGCCAGCGCACCGAACCGCGAACGGCATACATGTCACGACCGTCAATATTGCTGCCGTCGAACACATTCTTGGTGAAGCCGCCGCGCTTCTGGTAGAAACCAGCCAGACGGACGCCGATCGTGTCGCCAAGGGCGGCATTGACCATGCCCTTGATCTTGTAAGAATTGTAATTGCTGTATTCGCCTTCGCCCGATGCCTTGAAGCCCGTCAGGTCGGGCTTGGCGGTCAGGAAGTTGACAACGCCCGATGTAGCGTTGCGGCCGAACAGGGTGCCTTGCGGGCCGCGCAGCACTTCGACCCGTTCCAGATCGAAATATTCAGTTTCAAACAGACGGGTGCCCAGAAGCGGGGTGCCGTTGACGTGAATGGCTGTGGCAGAATCGCAGGACACGCCGACGCAAAGATCGCCGATGCCGCGGATGGTAAAGCTTGAACCGGTGAAGTTGCCCTTGGAGAAGGTGACGTTGGGCAGTGTCAGCTGAAGATCACTGGCGTTTTCAATCTGCTGCTTTTCCAGCGTTTCGGCAGTGAACGCCGAAACCGCGATGGGAACGCTTTGCAGGCTTTCCGATTGACGCTGGGCAGTCACGACGATGTCGCCAATGCCTTCCTCTGCGCTAGTATCGTCTGCAGCCTGCGGTGCCGCTGATTGCGCAAAGGCCGGGGCTGAGAAGAAAAGGGCAAGCGCAGTGGCGCCAAGCAGTTCAAGCTTTTTCATAGATCCGTCTCCCGTTGTCCGCCGTTTTTGACGGGCGGTGCTTCATGCACTCGTCAGAAATCAGTTTGCGACCAGTTTACGCGCACGTCAATGCCCGAAATACGCGGAATTTGCAGGTTTTTACGATCAAGGGCTGGCGTTAATGCTCTTCATTACTGGTTGCCGTAGGGGAATGCGGTATCGCGGCGTGTATTGTTGCAGCTTTGCATCACCGTTCAAAGAAATATGCTGGCGTGACAGCGCCCGCAAAGTTAGACGCTGCACGCATGGCTGATCATGAACATGGACCCGACGCTGACTCGGGCAAAATCCCTGTCCCCCAGGACGTTGAAGATGCGATCCGGACGTTGATCCGGTGGACGGGTGAAGACCCGGCGCGCGAAGGCTTGCTGGATACACCCAAGCGCGTGGCGCGGGCGTGGCGCGAATATTGCCAGGGGTATGAGGAGGATCCGGGCCTGCATTTGTCCCGCACGTTCGAGGAAGTGGGCGGCTATGACGAACTGGTGCTGCTGAAGGACATTCCGTTCCAGTCACACTGCGAACATCACATGGCCCCCATCGTCGGAAAGGCCTCCATTGCCTATATGCCCCACAACCGGGTGGTCGGGATTTCCAAGCTGGCGCGTGTGCTCAACGGCTATTCCCGGCGCCTTCAGGTGCAGGAACGGCTGACAGCCGAAGTGGCCCAGTGCATCTGGGACAATCTTCACCCGCACGGCGTGGCCGTGGTGATCGAAGCCCAGCATGGCTGCATGACCGGGCGCGGTGTCCGCACGCCGGGTGTCGGCATGACGACCAGCCGGTTGCTGGGCTGCTTTCTGGACGATCATCGCAGCCGCAAGGAAGTGCTGAGCCTGATGGGCTATTGATTAGGTGTAGGTGCGGCTTGAATTTGGATGAGTTTCCGCGGCTGTCATTCCGGCGAAAGCCGGAATCCCACTTTCTGTCTCTGGCAATTGCTACAACCGAGAACAGAGAGATTCCGGCTTTCGCCGGAATGACAGGTTCAGGAAACGAGAATTTCAAACGGAGACACAACCATTGATGGCTAAGGCGCATCAATCCAGCGGCGGGTCAGATTGGCCTGGATGCCGCGCAGGCGGGCATAGTTCTCCGGGGCCATGTTGAACCCTTCGCGTCCGGCAACATCGTTCAGGTCGAACAGCATTTCGCGTTGGGCGGGATCGGCCACGCGGCTCTGGATGAAGGTCAGGCCCACCAGTCTTTCCCCGCGCGTGACGGGTTCCACGGCGTGCAGGGTGGTGGAGGGATAGACAATGGCGATGCCGGGGGCTTCCTTGAAGGCCAGTTCCACCGCCCCCATCGTGACGCGCAGCGCGCCGCCATCATAGCTGCCGGGATCACTGAGGAAAATCGTGCAGCTCACATCAGCGCGGATCATGCCCAGCGGAAAGGGCATCAGCGCCGTATCGGTGTGCATGCCATAATACATGTCCGGCTGGTATTTTGCCAGCGTGGGCGGCGCGATGGCCTTGGGTATCGTGAATTCGCGGAACTCTTCGCTGGCAAGCAGCGCGCCGCGAATAATGTCGGCCACTGCCTTTTGCGGTTCGGGCTCATGCAGCTGCAGATTGTTCTTCACCTGGGAATGGGGGTTGCTGATCCGTCCGTCCACAAAAGAAGACCCAGCTGCGATTGCGCGCAGCTGGGCCACTTGTTCGGCAGAAAGAACGGGGATCAGTCTGAACATACCCCGGCTCCTGGTTATTCGGTAACGGCAGCCTCGGCTTCCGGGGCAGCGTCCGAAGCGATCTCGCCGGGTTCGGCATTGGGATCATAATC
>JANOAJ010000208.1:0-5598 GCA_031411035.1 Sphingomonadales bacterium | reverse complement strand
GCAAGATGCTGCCCGAGGGCGAGTTCATCGAGATTTTTGTCGATACGCCGCTGGAAGTGGCCGAAGCGCGCGATGTGAAAGGCCTTTACAAAAAGGCGCGTTCAGGAGCGCTCAAGAACTTCACCGGGATCGACAGCCCCTATGAACCGCCCCAGAATCCGGAAATCCGCGTCAACACGGTTGAGATGACGCCGGCTGAAGCCGCGGAATTCATCATCCGCCAGATCATGCCGCTCAAATGAGCGGAACGATGACCGACGCCGATCTCGCGGCGCATCTGGCAGACGTGGCGGGCAAGCTGCTGCTCACTGTGCGCGACTGCGGGCTGCTGACCACCAAGGCTTTGGGCAAGGCGGGGGATCATACCGCCAACCAGTTCCTGATCCACGCCATCGTCGAACAGCGGCCCGAAGACGGTCTGCTGTCCGAAGAGGAGAAGGACAATGCGGAAAGGCTGACCAAATCACGCGTGTGGATCGTCGATCCCGTTGATGGCACGCGCGAATATGGCGAGGGACGCACGGATTGGGCGGTCCATGTCGCGCTCGCCATTGATGGGGTGGCGACCATTGGCGCGGTCGCGCTGCCGGGGCTCGATCTTGTCCTCAGGACGGATCAGCCGATACCGCTCCCCCCGGCCAATTCCCCTCCGCGTATGGTTGTCAGCCGCACGCGTCCCGCCAAGGAAGCGGTTGATGTCGCCGAAAAAATCGGTGCGGAACTGCTGCCGATGGGCAGCGCCGGCGCCAAGGCGATGGCCATCGTTCGTGGCGAGGCCGACATCTATCTCCACACGGGTGGTCAATATGAATGGGATAGCTGCGCGCCCGTGGCGGTTGCTGCCGCGCACGGCCTGCATGTCAGCCGGGTGGATGGCACCCCGCTCATCTATAATCAGAAAGACGTGTATATGCCCGACTTGCTGATCTGCCGCCCCGAATGGGCGGAGCGGGTGCTGGCTTTGGTCTGAAGCTCAGGCCGCCTGCACGGCGGGCCCGCTGACGAATTCGACGAAGCTTTTCTTCATGCGTTCGCGGTCAGCCGTCAGCCCGGTGAAAATCTCGAACGCACCGGCGGCCTGGTGGATGGCCATGCCGCTGCCGTTCAGTGTCCGGCATCCGCGCTGCCGCGCTTCACGGAGGAGCTCGGTTTCGAGGGGGAAATACACGATATCGGCAACCCAATGGCGCAAGTTGATGAGCGCGGCAGGCACGGGCATGCCAGGCAGCTTCGCCATGCCAAGCGGCGTTGCGTTGACGATCCCGTCGGCGGATGCGAGTGCCGCGGCCAGATCCGTCCCCGCCACGATGCGATCCGCCCCGAATTCCGCCTTGAGCTTGACTGCCAGGCTGTCCCGGCGCGTGCCATCGGTATCAAACAGGATCAGTGTGCCAATGCCGGATTCCAGAAGCGCCTGCGCGGTGGCGGAACCAGCGCCGCCCGCCCCGATCTGCACAACACAGTCCGTTCCGGCATCAGGCAGACCACGCGAGAAACTCTCCGCAAATCCCGTGACATCCGTGTTGTAGCCAATGCGCTTGCCCCCCGCAAAGGCAACGGTGTTGACAGCCCCGATCCGCCGCGCGCCTTCTGACAGATCATCCAGATGGGCAAGCACGGCCTGTTTGAACGGGAATGTAACGTTGACACCGGCAAAGCCCAGACGTTCGGCGGCATCAAGCAGCTTTGGCAAATCCGCGTCCGACCAGCCGCGCGCAGTGAAATCAAACAGGGAATAGGAAAGCCGGACACCCTGGGCATCCGCTTCCTGTTCGTGCAGCCAGGGAGATCTGGATGCAAGAATATCCCGCCCCACCAGTCCGGTCAGGAAACTGGCTTGCCGAACGGGAAAGGGAGAGGAAGGGGATGACACAAGGCGTTCCGATGGTTTCTGTGCGAGATCTGGTGCGACCCGAAGGCTGGCCCCTTCCCCTAAAGGGATGCGGGGAAGAGGCCAGTCCGCCCCCGCTTAGAAGCCAACCTTTGCGCCGATATAGAAGGAGCGGCCAACCGCATCATAGATCGACAGATCGGTGCCATTCTGTGAGCTGTTGACGAACGGCAGGCCCTTGTCGAACAGGTTGTTGACGCCTGCGCGGAACTCGATCTTGCCGTTCACCTTCACGGATCCGAACAGATCCCACAGATTATAGGCAGGAACGCCAACTGCCGTGCTGGCCGCATTGGTCACAAAGCTCGCATCCCGCAGGCTGCCCTGATAGCGCCACCGCATGCCGATGCCGGCACTACCTGATTTGACGCCGAAAGTGGTCAGCGCCTTCCAGCGTGGTGTGACGTTGGGCGGCACGGCACCCGGGTTCGCGGTGCCGAGGCTGACATTGGTGTAGTTGAGCAGCGCAGCACCAGGGGCGAGGCGAACTTCATAATTGTTAAGCCGCCCGATGGCCGAATCGACATACAGCTTTGCCGTTGCGCCGATGAAACGTGCCGGCATCCCCCAATGGATCTGGGCTTCGAACCCGTCCGTCTGCAGCAAGCCGAAATTGGCGAACGGCGTGCTGACATTGAGCAACTGCCCCGTAGCCGCATCGCGGGAGATCAGCGCACAATTGGCGTTGCTGTTCGAATAGGTCGGGTTGGTGCCATCAAGATTGAAGCAGCCCGAAAGCACGTTGAGGCCGGGAAGGGTCGAGATCACGTCCGTGATCTTGATGTGGTAATAATCGAGCGAGACGGAAACATCGCCGAAAATCCCGTCGTTGCGGGGCGCGTTAAACACGAAGCCGAGATTATAGGTATCGGCCTTTTCGGGGCTCAACCCGGTGTTGCCAGCGACTGTCTGGCCGGTTGCCGTGGTCGCGAACTGATACGTGCCGATGGCCGCCGTCGGAACGCCCTGCGCAATGCACAGGTTTGCCACTTGCGTCGCGTTCGCGCCAGCACGAACGAACGAACGGCTGTCGCACGGATCGCCCACTGTGGTTGCCGATGCGGTACCGATGGCAAGCTGCGTGCCCTGCGGCGGCGAGAAGAGCTCACCGATATTGGGCGCGCGCACAGCGCGCTGATAGCTGCCGCGGAACAGAAGATTTTCGATCGGGCGCCAGCGGGCGTCGGCTTCATAGCTCTTCACCGAACCGCTCGTCGAATAGTCAGAGATACGGCCAGCCGCGCCAAAGGCGAGTTCCTGGAAGAAGGGCTTGTCCGCAATCAACGGCACGTCAATCTGCGCCGCGAATTCCTTGACCGAGATGGCCTTCTTCGAAACCGGGAGAGTCACGACAAATGCTTCGATGTTGGCACCCGGTGCAAAGCCGCTTGCCGCTGTGCGATTGAAATCGGGCGAGAAGGAATAGGTGTTCTTGCGATAGTCAGCCACAAACGCGATCTGCGCCGGACCGGCACCCATATCGAACAGTTCGCCATTTACCTGACCCTGGATCTGCTTCTGCGTCAGCACTTCCTGGCTTCGCGCGTCGGTGGTTATGAAATCGACGCACGCCTGAGAGAGCGATCGGGCATTGGCATCACCGAACGGGTTGAAACCGCCCGCACAAAGTGATTTGCCGCCATCTGCCGCGCTCAGCAAGCGCTGAACCTGGCTCTTGAGCACGGCATTGTGCATTGTCTGGTTATGATGCGACTGGTCATAGGACGCGAACAGGTCAAACTTCCAACTGCCCGAAATGTCACCCTTCGCGCCTACCAGATATTGCTGGATGAGATAGTTTTCGTCCCAGTTCTTGTCGGGCACGCCGACATAGCGGCCGTTCCAGGTAAAATTCGCGGTCGGATTGGTGCGCGACGCCAGGATCGTCCGCAAGTCGGCAGGGATGAAGGGATTGCTGACCGGAATCGTGGTGATCGCCGGGAACTGGGTCAGGCTGCCGCCGCTTTCCGTGTTGACCGTCAGATCGACATACATGAACTGGCCGTAAGCCGTGAGAGACGGCGTCAGCTCATAGTCAGCCTTCACAAAGGCGGTCTTGCGATCCAGCGAGTTGAGGATGTTGATCTGCTGGCCAACCGGCATGCGGACATTGCCCCCAACGACCATATACCCATTGCCATCCGTCGGCCCGCGATAATTGACCGCGCCGTTCTGGACGAACAGCGTGTTATCATTGTTGAAGCCCAGATTGGCGGTCGCGCTGCGCGTGCCCGTAATGCCATATTGCGTGAAGACCGACTGGATGACAGCCGCGCTCGGCAGATTGGTCGCGCTTGGCACATAGGTGCCCGTGCCAATGAACGAGCTGGGAATGCGCGTGTGGAAGAATTTGTCCCGCGCGGAACCGGCCAGTGGGTCCTGTTTGCTGTAAGCAAAGGCTGCGACAACATGGCCGCGGTCATCGGCAAAGCTGGTGCCAAGCGCGAGCGATCCGTTGAACTTCCAGGCATCGCCGCGTTCGCTGATCGAACTGAGGACATCCGCCTTGATGCCATCAAGCGAACGGACGGTTTTGAAATTGACCACACCCGACATGGCGTCGGAACCATAGACGGCCGAAGCACCGCCGGTGATGGCGTCGATACCGCCAATGATTGCGTCGGGCAGGATATTGACATCGACATTGCCGAAGATGTCAGACACCGGCAGGCGCTTGCCATCCAGCAGCACCAGGTTGCGGTTGGAACCAAGGCCGTGCAGGTTGATCGTCGCGCGACCGCCCGTACCCTGGCCGCCATTGCCCGAATTGCCACCGGCAGTGAAGCCGGGAAGCTGGTTGATGGCATCCTGCAGGTTGGCGGTTCCGGATTCCTTGAGCGCGACATCGCTGACGCTGACAATCGGGCTGACGGCGGTATTGTTGGGACGCTGGATCAGCGAACCAGTAACCACGATTTCCGCAGTTTCGGCAGCGTCCTCATCCGCAGCCGGCGCAGATTGCGCAATGGCCGCATCTGCAGCCGCGATCATCAGAAACGGAACGAGCGATGCACCCAGCCCGAAACGGCGTGCAGAAACCTTCATGATATCCTCCCCTTGAGCAGTTACCGATTCGTAACAAACTAGATTGTCCATTGATGTACGAACTCGTTCATGTCAACATTCAAAAACGCCTAGCTGATTGAAACGCGCTCCACCGGCCCCAGAATGAAGATGTAGGAAAGCGCACCGACAAGCCCGAGCGCAGCAATAAAGGCCAGCCCGCCAAAGAAGCTTCCCGTTGCCCCAACAACCACCCCGATGACGATGGGCGTGACAATGCCGGACAGGTTGGTGAAGAAATTGAACAGCCCCCCGGTCAGGCCAAGCATCTCCTTGGGTGCCACATCCGAAAGCAGCGTCCAGCCGAGCCCCGCCAGCCCCTGCCCGAAAAATGCGACCGACATGATCGCGATCACGGCTTCATTGCTGCGGACATAGTTGGCGAGGATCATTGTCGCGGTCAGCAACAGCCCCGTGATGATGGGAGCCTTTCGCCCGATACTGGCAGAGCCGGTCTTGCGGATCAGCCAGTCAGAAACAATCCCGCCCAGCATCACGCCTGCCGCCGCTGCCACATAAGGCAGCGATGCCATGAACCCGGTCTTGATGAAGCTCATGCCCCGTTCGTCGACCAGATAGCTCGGGAACCAGGTGAGAAAGAAAACCAGCGTGGAATTGCTGCAGAACTGGCCAAGCGAGGCCCC
>JANOAJ010000207.1:0-4384 GCA_031411035.1 Sphingomonadales bacterium | reverse complement strand
AAGCGCGGGCTTCGGCAAACCATGTATCGAACAGGGGGAAGGGGTCTGTGGTCATGACGGGCGTTTAGCGGCGGCGGTCATCGGGGGGAAGTGGGGGCGGGGACACCGGGGACTGTCCCTTCAGGGACTGTCCCCATTTGTGACAGGTATCAGGGGACACTCCCTGAAGGGACAGTCCCCGCAGGTGGGCGTGCGGATTTTGTGCAGTTGCACCATTTTCGCGTCTGATCCTGCTTGCCCCCCGCGCCCCTTTGTGGTCAACCGGGTGCGGGGAAGATCATCAGGTCACCGGATCAGGGGTCGCGTTAATGACGTTTGCTGGCATCGCCGAACGCACGGAAGCCGCGCTGGATGGCGCGGGGTTGCGTATGGCGTATGCCGCGTCGGCAGGTGCGGGCGATGTTCTGGCTGATTCGCCTGATGCCGGTGCCTGGAATGCGGTGCTGGAGGAGTTGCTGCTGGCAGGCGATGGCAATCTGGCGGCAGTGGCTGACCGGGTTCAGCGCCGGGTTGATGAAATGGGCACCAGTTTCCGCCTGTCGGGCGATGGTGAGGAGCGCCAATGGCCGCTGTCTCCTGTCCCTCTGCTGATCGGAGAACAGGAATGGGCAGGCATTGCCGCCGCCGTTGCCCAGCGCGCCGAACTGGCCGAAATCCTGCTTGCCGATCTTTACGGGCCACAGCGGCTGATCACGTCAGGTGTGCTGCCGGCCTCTGTGCTGACGGGCAGCCCGCATTTCCTGCGCCCGATGGTGGGCATTGCCCCTGTGGGCGGGCATTATCTGCATGTCTATGCCGTCGATCTGGGGCGCGGGCCGGATGGCGAATGGCGCGTGATGGCCGATCACACCCGGTCTCCGGCGGGCGCGGGCTATGCGCTGGAAAACCGGCTGGCCGCGTCACAGGTGTTGAGCGGCATCCCCAAGCGTCTCAACGTCGCCCGGCTTGCGCCTTTCTTCACGGCGATGCGCGCGGGGATCGCGGCATCCTGCAAGCGGGCTGATCCGCGCATTGCCTTGCTGACGCCAGGCCGTTTCAACCAGAGCTATGCAGAGCAGGCCCATCTTGCCCGTTATCTGGGCTTGTTGCTGGTCGAAGGCGCAGACATCGCGGTGCATGACGATCAGGTGTATCTGCGCACGATCGAGGGCATGAAGCGGGTCGATGCGCTGTGGCAGCGCATGGATGCGCGGCTGCTTGATCCGCTGGCGCTTGATCCGCGATCGGCGATCGGCGTGCCCGGGCTGGTTGACGCGATGGCGGCAGGCGGGATTGCGGTGGCGAATTTCCCGGGCGCGGCCGTACTCGAATCGCCCTTGTTTGCAGCATTCATGCCGCCGCTTTCCCGGCGCCTGCTGGGGGAACCGCTGAAACTGCCCAATATCGCGACATGGTGGTGCGGCCAGCCCGAACCGGCAGCACAGGTTCTCGCCCGGCTCGACGGACTGGTGATCGCGTCCGCGTTCGGGCCACTGCCCGGCGGCCTGCCGGTTGATGATATTCTTGGCAGTGATCTGAACCCGGAACAGCGCGAAATGCTTGTCGCGGATATCGCGCGGCGCCCGCAGGATTATATCGGGCAGGAAGTGGTCAATCTCTCTACCATGCCGGTGGTGGATGAAGGCGCGCTCGTGGCGCGGCCTTTCTCGCTGCGTGTCTTTGCCGCGCGCGATGCGGCAGGCCAGTGGAGTGTGATGCCTGGCGGCTTTGCCCGGATCGGTCCGGTGGCCGATGTGCGGGCCACATCCATCGGCGATGGCACCCGTTCTGCCGATGTGGTGGTGCACGGCGCGGAGCCGGTGGCCCCCATCACGCTGATGCGCAGCGATTCGGCGACGGAAATCCGCCGCAACCCCGGCACGCTGCCCAGCCGGGTGGCAGATAATTTGTTCTGGCTCGGCCGCTATCTGGAACGCGGGGAAGCAGTGCTGGCACTGGTGCGCGTCGGCACCACGGGATCGCTTGTCAGTGACCGGGATCGCGCCATTCCCGCCAGCACGGCCGCGCGCATCCGCACCCGCCTGCTGGCCGTGGATGCGACGACCCTGCCATCCCGCGCGTCGTTTCAGGATGTGCTGGCAGCGGCGCTGGATGATCGGTCGGCGCCCTCAAGCGTGGCGTCCCTGCTGGCCTCCGCCCGCAATATCGGGGCGGGCTCCCGCGAACGGCTCTCGCCCGATTTCTGGCAGTTGCTTGATACGCCTTTCCCGAATGCAGGGCTGTTCCAGCAGAAGAACGTCGTCCTGAAAGGGCTGTTCGCTGCCTTTGCCGGGCTGGCGGCGGAAAATATGGGGCGCACGGCGGGCTGGCGCTTCCATGATCTGGGGCGCCGGATTGAACGGGCCGTGGCGCAGTGCCGCCTGATCGCGGCCTTTGGCGATGACAATGCCAGCGCGGATGATCTGATGACCCTGCTCGAACTGTGCGATGTGCAGATCAGCTATCGCCAGCGTTATTCCACCGGGCTTGCGCTGCTGCCGGTGCGCGATCTGGTGGGGCTGGATCCGTTCAACCCGCGCTCGGTGGCGTTCCAGGTGAATGTGATCCGCGAACATCTGGCAGCGCTGCCCCGGCTGCGCGACGACGGGATGGACGAGGCGCAGCAAAGCGCGGCTTCCGAACTCGCGGCGCGGATTGCCACGCTCAAGGCCGGCACGCTCAATGGCTGGGCCTGCACACAGCTTGAGCGCAAGTTGCTGGCGCTGTCAGACATGATCAGCCACCGTTTCTTCCTGCGTGGCAGCGAAACCCTGCGCGCGGCGGGGCTGACGCTTGCATGAATCTTCCTTCCATGCGGTATCAACTGCGTCATCTCACGCATTTCGCTTATGAGCGCCCGGTAAGCTTCGCCCGCTGCAATTTGCGGCTGAAGCCGATTGACTGGGAAGGGCAGACGCTGCTTTCGCACAGCCTGTCGTCTGAGCCTGACGGCGTGTTCACGCCCGCGCCGGCCGGCAACAGCCTGGTGAATGTCACACGGCTGGTGCTTGGCGGCGCGATCAACAAGCTGGATATTGTCAGCAATGCCGAGATTGCGGTCTTCCGCCGTGTGCCCGAGGTGCGGGCCGATGATCTCACGGTCGCACAGATCGGCACATCGGCACGGGCCAGCAATGATGTGTCGGATATGTCTCCGGCCAATTTCCTCTTTCCCTCGCCGCTTATCGCGCATGACCGGGCGATGGGCGAATGGTGCGGGCAATGGCTGAAGGCGGATCGTCCCTTAACCCAGGCCGCGCTTGATCTCACACTGGCGATCCAGCGGGACTTCACTTTTGATCCCGATGCCACGCGTACGGAAACGCTGCCTGCCGAAGCCTTTGCCAAGCGGGCTGGCGTCTGTCAGGATTTTGCCCAGATCATGATTTCCGGGCTGCGTTCCGCCGGGATTCCGGCCGCCTATGCCAGCGGCTATATCCGCACCATCCCGCCGCCGGGCAAGGAACGGCTGCAAGGCGCGGATGCGATGCACGGCTGGGTGCTGGTCTGGTGCGGCACGGAACGCGGCTGGATCGGTTTTGATCCCACCAACGGCATATTGATGGCAAGCGATCACATACTTGTCGCCGTCGGGCGGGACTATCTGGATATCGCGCCGATAGACGGCATCTTCACCGGCTATGGCGCGCAGAAAATCCGGGTGGATGTGGATGTGATCCCGATCGCGGGTTAATTGACCCGCACCACCTTGAACGCGCGCAGATCATTCACCTTGGCAACAAAGCTGCCCAGAGCGCCCTTCCTGATGATCACCGGCTGACCCGGCTTGGGCGCGCGGATCGCCGTCGTATCGGTCTGAACCCATTTCGCACCGTCTTCGAGAATGATCGTCCATTTGCCGGTCTTGCCGGTAAGCGCGGCTTTGATCGTGGACTGGATTTCGCTCAGGCCGTTTTCGTCCTCTTCGTCGTCGCCGGTGCCAAACACGCCCCCGAGATCCGGCAGCGACAGGCCGAACAGCCCCTTTCGCGCCTTCTTCACCTGCTCCTTGTCCACCACGACCAGTTCCTTGCGGCTTTCCGCTTCATCAAGCCGGGCCACCTGGGCATCATAACAGGCCAGACGCGCGGCGTTGTCCGCAACCGAGCGGCAATCCACCAGCTTGCGGAATATTTCGGGCCGGGGCTGGGGGGCATCCTTTGCGAAAGCGGGCGCGACAGAAAATGTCGCTGCCGCAACGCCAATCATCCCGAACATGCCAAGCCGACTTGCCAACGCCATCACATTCTTCCCTATTCATCAGTCTTTAGGCATGATTGCCACGCATCGCGCAGATTTCCAAGTGTTTCGGCACTGTTGCAATTTGGTAACAGGCATTCGCAAAGTTGCGCTGCAGCGCACGATGCTTGTTTACACCCAGGAAAGCGGGGGGCAGACACGGGAG
>JANOAJ010000206.1:0-8366 GCA_031411035.1 Sphingomonadales bacterium | reverse complement strand
CGGTCTGGATACCTTGTGGGAGAGTCGATTTTTAATTTCTTACACTGACCAGAGGGAAATGAGCACTGGGCGGATCGTCTCTATCGGTCTCGTAGCCTTGCTTCATGTGGGTGCCGGTTACGCGCTTGTAACCGGGCTTGCCTATGATGCGGCAAAGCAGGCGTTCGAGGATCTGAAGACGTTCGACGTGCAGGAGGAAAAACCGGAAGAGCCGGACAAGCCACCGCCACCGCCTGAAAAGCTTGACATCCCGCCACCACCCAAGGTGACAGCACCGCCGCCTGTCGTGCAGTCGCCTGTCGTGTCCACCAACACGCAGACGGTGATTACGCAGGAAGCGACGCCCGCCCCGCCGCCTCCGCCGCCGCCTCCGCCGCCGCCAGCCGCCCCCAAGGTGGCGCAGAAGGCGACGCAAAGAGGGGGATCGATCACGGATGAAGATTATCCTTCATCGTCAATCCGCAACGAAGAGCAGGGTGTGTCCCGCGCCACCTTCACGATCGGGACGGACGGCAAGATTACCAGTTGCAGTGCTTCGGGTGCCAGCCCGACGCTGGACCAGCTGACTTGTTCGCTCATCCAGCGGCGCTTCCGGTTCAAGCCCGCGCTTGATGAAAGCGGCAATCCGATTTCGGAAACCCGCTCACAGAATGTTCGCTGGAAATTGCCTTCATAGCGATTTCGATCACACCAATTTGATTCACGGTATTATTGAGAGGAAAGTAGCACCAATGTTTGATCTCACCATGCTCCAGGAAGCCGCCACTGAAGCCGGCACCGCCGCCGCCAAGGTCACCTTCGGCCCGATGCAGGCTATTGAAGAAGGTGGCCCCGTCACCTGGACGATTGCCGGTATTCTGGCGATCATGTCGATCGTGTCCTGGTACATCATGCTCACCAAGCTGTTTGAACAGCACAAGGTGCTCAAGCAGTCGAGCGATGGCGTTCGCAGCTTCTGGTCCGCCCCCAGCATCCGCGATGGCGTTGGCAAGTTCGAAAAGAACTCGGCGTTCCGTCAGCTTGTTGATGACGGCCTCAAGGCTGATGCCGAACATGGCCAGTTCACTGACGCGCTCGACAGCCATGAATGGATGCACACCTCGCTGCGTCGCAGCCAGGATGCGGTCAATGCCAAGCTCGGCACCGGCCTGTCCTTCCTTGCTACCGTGGGTTCGACCTCGCCGTTCGTCGGTCTGCTCGGAACCGTTATCGGTATCACGAACGCACTGGTGAAGATCGCTGGCACCGGCCAGGCCGATATCGCCTCGATCGCCGGTCCGGTGGGTGAAGCGCTTTACATGACCGCTTTCGGTCTGATCGTGGCTGTGCCTGCGGTTATGGGCTATAACTGGCTGCAGCGTCGCAACAAACTGATCGCCGAACGCATGGCCACGTTCTGCAACGACCTGCACGGCGACATGATGTCGGGTGGCAAAATCCGTCCGCAAGTGACCAAGGCTGCCGCTGCTCCCGCCAAGCCGGCTCCTGCCAAGGCGTGATTTTGGCGGGGAAGGGCACGGTTATTTCCGCGCCCTTCCCCCTCACAATCGCCCGGGTCGATAGCGTAGAAGACAGATAGGAACAGACTGATGGCAATGAGTGTTGGCTCGGAAGGTGGTGAAGACTCCCCGATGTCGGACATCAACACGACCCCGCTGGTGGACGTGATGCTGGTGTTGCTGATCATCTTCCTCATCACCATTCCGGTGGTGGTGAAAAAGGTGCCGATGAAGCTTCCGACATTGCGGTATCAGCCGACAATCACCAAGGCCGAGAATGTGATTCTTTCGGTGCGCGGTGAAAGCGACGGTTCGTGCGGCGTTTATTGGGGCCAGAGCAGGGTTGATGCAACAAAGCTGCTGCGTCTTGCGGCGGCCAAGTTCAAGAACGAGGCTGATCGCCTGGGTGCGGGCGTGACGGATCCGAACCTGTTCCCCGAAGTGCATATTCGCGGTGACCAGAACACCCCGTACCGGTGCATTGGCGGCACGATCTCGATCATGCAGAGCGCCGGTTTCATTCGTGTCGGGTTTATCTCGGAACCAAAGGGCGGAGCGACGAGCCGCTAGACTTGGCGCGTTTGTCGTAAACGAAGATTTGGAGTTTTAGATTATGTCGATGGGTTCAACCAGTGCTGGTGCCGACGAACCGATGATGGACATCAACACGACGCCGCTCATCGACGTCATGCTGGTTCTGCTCATCATGTTCATCATTACCCTGCCGCCACCCACCCACGCGGTGAAGATCGATCTTCCGCAGGATTGCGCGCCCAATTGCCCGCCGCCGCCGGAAATCCTTCCGACCAAGAATGTGCTCTATGTGGCGCCGAACGACGCGATCCTCTGGAACAACCAGCCGATT
The DNA here is from genome assembly GCA_031411035.1 of Sphingomonadales bacterium. Taxonomy (GTDB): domain Bacteria; phylum Pseudomonadota; class Alphaproteobacteria; order Sphingomonadales; family Sphingomonadaceae; genus Aquisediminimonas. The sequence goes on along the minus strand of JANOAJ010000206.1, from coordinate 6,002 downwards.
GCGCTTTCGCAGCTCCAGGGCATTCTCGAAGCGACACAAACCATGACCCCGGTTCCGGAATTGCATCTGCAGCCGGATGCCAATGCCCGCTATGACGTTGTCGATAAGGTGCTTGCGGCAACCAAGCGTGCCAATGTCAGCAAGATGGGTTTTGTCGGTAATGAGGCCTATCGCGGCTTCTGATCCGATGGTTCGCGATTGAGGGATGGCTATTCGGGGGCGGGCATTTTGTCCGCCCCTTTTTTGCGTGGAACGGAGCAGGACGATGGGAAACGGGGAATGCTGGTGGATTACCGGAGCGTCGTCGGGCATTGGCGAGGCACTGGCCCGCGCGGCAGCAGCGAACGGCGCGCGGCTGATCCTTTCGGGACGCGATGAAGCGGCGCTGGCCAGGGTTGCGGATGCCTGTGGGGCAGATCGCTGCCTGATCCTGCCGTTTGAAGCTGCCGCGTTCGCGGAGCTGCCGGGCCTTGTGGCCCGTGCGCTGGCCTGGGCCGGGCAGATCGATTGTCTTGTCAACAATGCGGGAATCTCGCAACGCTCATTGGCGCGGGATACGGATTTTTCCGTCTATGAACGGATCATCACGGTAGATCTCCTCGCACCCATTGCGCTTACCCAGGCGGTCCTGCCGCATATGGTGGCCAAAGGCGGCGGGCGTGTGCTGGCGATTTCGAGCGTTGCGGGAATTGTCGGCGTCCCCCTGCGCACAGCCTATAGCGCGGCCAAGCATGGGGTGTTCGGCTATTTCGATGCCCTGCGCGCTGAAACCGCGCATCTGGGTGTAGAGGTTCTGGTTGTGGCACCGGGATCGATCCGAACCAATGTATCGCGTAATGCGCTGAGCGCGGACGGCTCCCGGCGTGGCGAAAGCGATCCGGCAATCGAAAACGGCCTGCCGCCCGAACAACTGGCGGCAGCGATCCTGGAGGCCATAGCGGCAAAACAGCGCGAACTGATCCTGTCATCCGGGCCGGAGACTGCCCTTGCCCATTTGCGGCGGCGCGATCCCGATGCGGCCTTTGACCGTATGGCAGCCCTGATGCAGCAGGGTTACGCCGAAAAAATGGCGGGGGAGGGCAAGGCTTCCTGAAGCGGCTTATTCATCCCCGTTATCCTCGTTATCCACAGGCGCGCACCCCCATTTTTCGCTGGTGCGACTCGGGCCATCATGAGACCTTTGCCTTGTCGCCACGGAAAGGCCCGGACGGAAACGGAAGGAATTTTTCAGGCAACACCGCCGAAGCGGCGCGCAGATCGGACGCGAGGAAGATCGGTAAGCGAGTGGAGGCAGGGCGAAAGGATCAATCAGGCGAAGCCGGGGCGCAAGCCCAAGCCGCAACCGGCTTGAAACGGAAACCCGCGCAGCGCCGGATGCCTTCGGGCGAAGGACTGCACCCACGTCCGGCAAGGACGCCGCTGGCCGCAAGGCACGCGAATTCTGGGCCGACGTAGTGGCGGCTGGCAGCGATGCCAGCCGCCATTTATTTTGGATGATAGCCGCTGGGCGGGATGGTGCGCCGGTTGGCATTTCAAACGTCCCCAGCCCGTCACCCCCGCGAAATCCGGAATGACGGGGAAACAGCGGGCCAATTTCACGCCGATACTCCGGCCGCATTTGCATTGGCCCTTCTGCTTGGGCATGGCTCGGCCCCGATGAGCATCACCCGCCTTGCCCTTTCCAATTATCGCAATCATGCCGATGCGACGATCGCGCCCGGCAGCGGGTTTGTCGTCCTGACCGGAGACAATGGCGCGGGCAAAACCAATATATTGGAAGCGGTGTCGCTGCTGGTGCCGGGGCGGGGCCTGCGTGGTGCCGCGCTTTCCGCCGTCGCGCGCCAGGAAGGGCCGGGGGGATTTGCTGTCTCCGCCCGGCTCGGCGATGTCGAACTGGGCACCGGAGCGCTCGCCAGCGCGCCGGACAGGCGTGTGGTGCGGATCAACGGGGCGGCGGCACCGGCAACCGCTTTGTCGGAATGGCTCTCGGTCGTGTGGCTGACCCCGGCAATGGACCGGCTGTTCACGGACAGCGCCGGGGAACGCCGCCGTTTTCTTGACCGGCTGGTGCTGGCGCTTGAACCTGCCCATGCCGGGCACAGCGCGCGCTATGATGCCGCGATCCGGCAGCGCAACCGCCTGCTGGCAGCAGACGACACGCCCGATCCGCACTGGCTGTCCGCGTTGGAAGGGCAAATGGCTGCGCATGGCACGGCTATTGCCGAAGCGCGTGCGCGGCTGGTGGCGCAACTGGGCGATGAAATGGCAAAGGCCCAGGAAGGCAGTTTCCCGCGCGCGCGCCTGTCCCTCGAAGGCTGGGACTACCGCGATGATCTGGCCGCGCAGCTTTCCGCCGGACGCAGCCGGGACCGGGCCGCGGGACGGACGCTGGCCGGGCCTCACCGCAGCGATCTGGCCGTCGCCCATGCAACCAAGGACCAACCCGCCGCGCTCTGTTCAACGGGAGAACAGAAGGCATTGCTGCTGCGGATCATCCTTGCCCATGCCGCGCTTGTGGCCCGTCAAGTCGGCACGCCGCCGCTCTTGCTGTTCGATGAAGTGGCGGCGCATCTTGATCCGCTGCGCCGCGCCGCGCTGTTCGAACGGCTGGAGGAAACCGGCAGCCAGGTGTGGATGACAGGCACGGAAGCGGCGCTCTTCACCGGCCTGCCAGCAGGCGCCAGCCATTTCCGGATTGCGGCGGGAACAATCACTACAGGGTGAAGAGGAACTCGCCTTCGCTGCGCAGCTTCAGCCCGGCGGTCAGCAGCGGCGTTTCGCTCTTGCGGAACTGGCCGGGCGTCATGCCGACAAAGGTGCGGAATTCGCGGTTGAGGTGGGACTGGTCAAAATAACGCAGCGTGGCCAACTGGGTTTCGCTGGCATTGCTGAACCCGCGCATTGCCATTGCCATGTCCAGAAAGCGGCTGCGCCGGAATACCGCCTTGGGCGAAATCCCGAAGCTCTTCAGGCAGCGGCGCTCAATCTGGCGCACCGAAAGCCCCAGAGACGCGGCGACATCTTCCACCTTGGCCGTGCTGTCCAGCCGGGAAATGGCTTCATACCGGCTGATCATCGTATCTTCATGCGGCTTGCCGACCGCTGCCAGTTGCGCCCGGATCGCCTTTTCCTGCGCGGCGACAATGGCCGCATCGTCGGCAGCCGCGCTGGTTTGCGCATACATGGTATCGGCAATCTCGCCCCATTCACCCGAAAGTGATGTCATCCTGTCCGTCAGTTCGTGCGCAGACCGGGTGAACAGCGCTTCCCATCCGCCCGGCTTGATACTGAAACCGGCCACAAGAAAGGAACCGCGCACCCGCACGGGAAGGGGGTTTATGTTCGCGCCGAACAGCACAACCGGCCCCGCTGTGCTCCAGGTTCCCGGCGATGTTTCGGCAGCCCAGTCCCCCTGCAACAGAATGCGGACAAAAGCGGTTTCGGAAAGCAGCCGGTCAACAACCTCGAAATCGGCAGGCAATTCCGCCGCAAACACATAGTGGCGACGGATGAACGGAGCGAGATCGGCCGACGGAGGATAGTTGCGCGAAAGCAGCACGCGATGCAGGCTCCCTTGTTTTTATGCGCTCAACACGGCCAATGCTATGACGGCAATGTCGCGCATTTGCAACTGGGCGCGCAGACATAGGGTGCCAAATTGCCTTTCAATGGGTGTGACTGGTGAGGTGGCGGGTGCGCCATTGCGCGGGATGTTGCGGCGCGTCGCATTTTCCTTGGGTTTTCGGCCCCTCTTGCCTATAGGCTTGGCATGTCTGACACACCTGAAAACACCCCCAACGCAAATGAATATGGCGCCGATTCCATCAAGGTTCTCAAAGGGCTTGATGCGGTCCGCAAACGGCCCGGCATGTATATTGGTGACACTGATGATGGCAGCGGCCTGCATCACATGGTCTTCGAAGTGTCCGATAACGCGATTGACGAAGCGCTGGCGGGCCATTGTGACAAGATCGTCATCACGCTCAACCCCGAAGGCTCGGTTTCGGTTGAGGATAATGGCCGCGGCATTCCCACCGGCATCCATGCCGAAGAGGGCGTTTCTGCCGCCGAAGTGATCATGACCCAACTCCACGCGGGCGGGAAGTTCGAAAATACTTCGGATGACAACGCCTATAAGGTTTCGGGCGGCCTGCACGGCGTCGGCGTGTCCGTGGTCAACGCGCTTTCCATCACACTCGATCTGACGATCTGGCGTGACGGGGAAGAGCATTACATGCAGTTCAGCCACGGCGATGCGGTGGCCCCCTTGAAAATTGTCGGCCCCGCGCCCGAAGGCAAGAAAGGCACACGCGTCACGTTCCTGCCCTCCCCGGAAACGTTCAAGATCACCGAGTTCGACTTTGAGAAGCTGGAGCATCGTTACCGCGAACTGGCCTTCCTCAATTCGGGCGTCCGCATCTTTCTGGTTGATGCGCGCCACGCCGAACGGGTGGAGCATGAGCTGTATTACGAAGGCGGGATTGCCGCGTTCGTCAAATATCTGGATCGCGCCAAAACGCCGCTGTTCCCCGATCCGATTGCCGTGAACGGCCAGCGTGATGGTGTGGGCATTGATGTCGCGCTCGAATGGAATGACAGTTATTACGAAAATGTGCTGCCCTTCACCAACAACATCCCCCAGCGCGATGGCGGCACGCATCTGGCCGCGTTCCGTTCGGCGCTGACGCGCACGCTCAACAATTATGCCGAGAAATCGGGCATGATGAAAAAAGAGAAAGTCTCGCTGACCGGGGAGGATATGCGCGAAGGGCTGACCGCGATTGTTTCGGTCAAGCTGCCCGATCCCAAATTCTCGTCGCAGACCAAGGACAAGCTGGTTTCCTCCGAAGTGCGTCAGCCGCTGGAAAGCCTGATGGCCGACAAGATGGCGGAATGGCTGGAAGAAAATCCCGGCCACGCCAAATCCATCATCCAGAAAGTGATCGACGCTGCCGCTGCGCGTGAAGCCGCAAAGAAAGCACGCGAAGCCAGCCGCAAGAGCGTGATGGGTATCGCTTCGCTCCCCGGCAAGCTCGCCGATTGTCAGGAACGCGATCCCACCAAGTGCGAACTCTTCCTTGTGGAAGGGGACAGCGCCGGTGGCTCTGCCAAACAGGGGCGGGATCGCAACATTCAGGCGATCCTGCCCCTGAAGGGCAAGATTCTGAACGTGGAGCGCGCCCGGTTTGACCGGATGCTCTCTTCCAAGGAAATCGGCACGATGATCCAGGCGCTTGGCACCGGGATCGGGCGCGATGATTTCAATCTGGAAAAGCTGCGCTACCACAAGATCGTGATCATGACGGACGCCGATGTTGACGGCGCGCATATCCGCACCCTGCTTTTGACCTTCTTCTATCGCCAGATGCCGGATCTGATCGCGGCAGGGCATCTCTATATCGCCCAGCCGCCGCTCTACCGCGTCACGCGCGGGCGATCGGAAATGTATCTGAAGGATGATGCGGCGCTGGATGACTATCTGGTGGAAGCCGGTGTCGGCGGCTCGATGCTCGAAGGGCCGGGCGGCGCGCGGGGCGGCAATGATCTGAAGGCGCTGGTGGACCACGCCCGCAAGATGCGCGCGCTGATGCGCTATGTGCCGCGCCGTTATGATACGACGATCATCGAAGCACTTGCGCTGACGGGCGCGCTTGATCCGGCGCTTGATCAGGCCGGGCGCACGGCAGCGGCGGGCCGCGCAGCCGACTGGCTGACGCGGGCCGATCCTGAAGCCCGCTGGCAGGGCGGCGCGAGCGAGGAAGGCGGCTATCACCTGCAGCGCCTGTGGCGCGGGGTGACCGATCACCACATCATCGATGCCGGGTTCCTCCTGAGCCAGGAAGGCCGCCGCCTGCACTCGCTGATCGACGCAGAGGTGGAAAGCTACGCCAAGGTCAGCCGCCTGGTCGCGGTCAGCAAAGCCGCCAGCGCCGCTGCGGCTGAAGCGCCGACCGATGAGGAAATCGCGGCGGACGAAGCCGATCTGCCCATCGCCCCCGCCA
>JANOAJ010000205.1:0-7395 GCA_031411035.1 Sphingomonadales bacterium | reverse complement strand
CGAATAGAGTTAGTTCGCGCAGAGGCGCAGAGATCGCAGAGAGGCGCTGAGTTTGGGGCGTGCTTTACAATCGTTAGGGGTGTGTTGTGAGTCTGCTCGATAAAGACCGCATCTTTACCAACGTCCATGGTTTCCAGCCGTGGACCCTTGCCGCTGCCAAAAAACGTGGTGATTGGGATAACACCAAGAAGCTGCTCGACATCGGCGCGGACGAGATCATTGAGCAGATCAAGGCATCCGGCCTGCGCGGGCGCGGCGGGGCGGGGTTCCCCACGGGGATGAAGTGGAGCTTCATGCCCAAGGCCCCCACCGAAGGGCGGCCCAACTTCCTTGTGATCAACGCCGACGAATCCGAACCCGGTTCCTGCAAGGATCGCGAGATTATCCGCCATGATCCGCACAAGCTGATCGAAGGCGCGCTGGTCGCGGGCTTCGCGATGCGCGCGCGGGCGGCCTATATCTATATCCGCGGCGAATTCATCTATGAGGCCAGGATTCTCGAAGCGGCCGTGGCGGAAGCCTATGCGGCGGGGCTGATCGGCAAGAATGCCTGCAAGTCTGGCTATGATTTCGATGTGTTCGTCCATCGCGGTGCGGGCGCGTATATCTGCGGCGAAGAAACCGCGATGATCGAAAGTCTGGAAGGCAAAAAGGGCCAGCCGCGCCTGAAGCCGCCTTTCCCGGCGGGTGCGGGCCTCTATGGCTGCCCCACCACGGTCAATAATGTGGAAAGCATTTCGGTTGCCCCCACGATCCTGCGGCGCGGGGCGGAATGGTTCAAGGGCTTTGGCAATCCCGGCAATGCGGGCACCAAGCTGTTCCAGATTTCCGGCCATGTGAACACGCCCTGCGTGGTTGAGGAAGCAATGAGCATTCCCTTCCGCGAGTTGATCGAAAAGCACGCGGGCGGCATTCGCGGCGGCTGGGATAACCTGCTGGCGGTGATTCCGGGCGGCTCTTCCGTGCCGCTTGTCCCTGCGGCGCAGATCATGGACGCGCCGATGGATTTTGACGGGCTGAAAGCACTCGGCTCCGGCCTTGGCACGGCAGCCGTGATCGTGATGGACAAATCCACAGACATTGTCCGCGCCATTTCGCGGCTGTCCTACTTCTACAAGCATGAGTCATGTGGTCAGTGCACTCCCTGCCGCGAAGGCACGGGCTGGATGTGGCGCGTGATGGAACGCCTGCGCGAAGGCAATGCGGACGTTTCCGAAATCGACACTTTGTTCGAAGTCACCAAGCAAGTCGAAGGCCACACCATCTGCGCGCTGGGCGACGCGGCAGCCTGGCCGATCCAGGGTCTGATCCGGCATTTCCGCCCGGAGATGGAGCGGCGGATTGCGGAAGCCAATGGCGGCCAGATGCTGGAGGCGGCGGAGTGAGAGCTGCGCGCATCATTTTGTCTTTCGCGTCACTTTTTGCGGGTGGTCATGCTGATGCGGCCCCGCGTCCGTGGCAGTATGCAAAGCAGTTAAATTCGTATCGCGCGGATTGCATTTTACAGCGACAAGAGACGAAGATCCGGCTTTGGCTTGAGCTTCTTGATGGAAGTAAGGCAGAGCGACGTGCGTTTGATAAATTGTCCCTCGATTTTCCCGTTTGTTTCGGATCTGCGTCGGAACAGGGCTGGGGCTATTCTTTCGAGGCGACGGCAGTTCGCGAAGCATTGATAAGCCGTTTGCTCGAAACAAACTGGCAAAAGGTTCCCGAGGCAGCACCCTCAAAATTGGCCTTAGACAGCTGGTATAGTCAAGAAGCCATGCGTGAACCGGGCGTGTCGGCATCAGTCCTAGCGTATGCCGTTGGAAAATGTCTCGCTCGGTTTGATTGGACGAATAGCCGTATTCTCGTAAAATCTGAACAAGGTACCGCACCCGAAAAAGAATCGATGGGCAAGTTGATCACCTTTTTGCCAGCCTGTGTGCCGCCCAAAGTAACTGTTCGATTTGATCGACCACGGTTGCGCGCCATCATTGAAGAAACTGTCTATCACGCCAGCTCCGAGTCTATTTATGCCTAAAGTCACCGTAGACGGCCTCGAAATCGAAGTCCCTGCCGGGGCCACCGTCTTGCAGGCGTGCGAGCTGGCGGGGAAGGAAATCCCGCGCTTCTGCTATCATGAACGCCTGAGCATTGCGGGCAATTGCCGCATGTGTCTGGTCGAAGTCGCGCCGGGGCCGCCCAAGCCGCAAGCATCGTGCGCGCTGCCCGCATCCGAGGGGCAGATCATCAAGACTGACAGTCTGATGGTCAAGAAGGCGCGCGAAGGGGTGATGGAATTCCTTCTGATCAATCACCCGCTGGATTGCCCCATTTGCGATCAGGGCGGCGAGTGTGATTTGCAGGATCAGTCGGTCGCTTATGGTCGGGGCAAGTCCCGCTATGACGAGAACAAGCGCGCGGTGACCGAGAAATATATGGGGCCGATCGTCAAGACCGTGATGACGCGATGCATCCAGTGCACGCGCTGCATTCGCTTTGCCGAGGAAGTGGCGGGGATTCAGGAAATCGGCGCAATCGGCCGCGGCGAAAACATGCAGATCACCAGCTATCTCGAACGCGCGGTGACGAGCGAGCTTTCGGGCAATGTGGTTGATCTCTGCCCGGTCGGCGCGCTGACCAGCAAGCCTTACGCCTTTGAAGCACGACCCTGGGAGCTGAAAAAGACGCTTTCCATCGATGTGATGGATGCCGTGGGTACCAATATCCGGCTCGACAGCCGGGGCAGGGCGGTGCTCCGCGCGCTGCCGCGCATCAATGAAGATGTGAATGAGGAATGGGCGAGCGACAAGACGCGCCACGCCGTGGACGGCCTGCTCCACCGGCGGCTGGACAAGCCCTATGTCCGCAAGAACGGAAAGCTGGAAGCGGCCAGCTGGGATGAGGCATTTGCGGCGATCAAGGCGGCAAAGGCCGAATCGTCAATGGCCGTCATCGCGGGCGATACGGTCGATTGCGAAACCATGTTTGCCGCGCGCGCCCTGGCGGGAACTGCACGGCTCGAAGGAAGGCAGACGGGCCTTGCCTATGACACGTCGTCGCTCTCTGCTGTGAACTTTAACACCGGCATTGCGAACCTTGAGAGAGCGGACGTCATCCTGCTGGTTGGCAGTGATCTCCGCCGCGAAGCGCCGCTGGTCAACACGCGGGTGCAAAAGGCCGTGCGCAAGGGTCGGGCCAAGGTGTTCGCCATCGGGCCGGAAACCGATCTGACCTACAAGGCAGAATTCCTAGGTTCCGGTGTGAACTTGCTGAGCCGCAGCCCCAAGGCGCTGACCGATGCCTTCAAGGCAGCCGAACGGCCCGTGATCATCGTGGGCGGTGGCGCGTTGCGTTACGAAGGTGCGCATGGCGCGGCATTGGCGTTCGCAAAGAAGCACAAGTTGGTGCGCGAGGGATGGAATGGTTTTAACGTGCTGCACTTCGCTGCGGCGCGGATGGGCGGGCTGATGCTCGGTTACGCGCATGAGGGTGGCATCAAGGCACTGGCCGCGAAGAAGCCCAAGCTGGCCTTCTTCCTGGGCGCGGATGAAGTGGATTACAGCCTGTTTGGCAGCAGCTTCAAAGTTTATGTCGGCCATCATGGAGACAAAGGCGCACACCATGCGGATGTGATCCTGCCAGGTGCGGCTTACACTGAAAAATCAGGCACTTATGTGAACCTCGAAGGCCGGGTGCAGCGCGGGGATCACGCCGTTTTCCCGCCGGGCGATGCGCGTGAGGACTGGGCGATTTTCCGCGCGCTTTCCGATGTGCTGGGCAAAAAACTGCCCTTCGACACCCTTGATCAACTGCGGGCGGCAATGGCAGCGGTTGTACCTGCACTTGGCATTGAGGGGCTGGCCGATTATGGCTGGTCGGTTCCCGATCTGCCTGCCGCACCCAAGGATGATATCGCCAATTATCCGATTGCCGATTTCTACCTGACCAACGCCATCTGCCGCGCTTCGCCCACGATGCAGCGCTGTTCCAGCGAGTTGGTGCATGGCGACGAGATGCTGGAGGCCGCGGAATGAGTGTAACCACCGTCATTCCGGCGAACGCCGGAATCTCTCTTGCCCTCCGCGCCTCCGCGCCTCCGCGTGAACCCGATTCCATGCCTGGGGGCGTGCGTACCTTCCCAATTTTGGTCACGCGGAGACGCGGAGACGCGGAGAAGAGGGATTTGGTATGACCGCCTGGTTCCAATCCACCTTCCTCGGGTTTGAAGGCGGCTGGTTCGTCGCGAACCTGATTTTCATTCTGGCCCTTGCGCTGCCGGTGATGCTGGCCGTCGCGATGCTCATTTATGCGGACCGGAAAATCTGGGCGGCGATGGCGTTGCGGCGGGGGCCGAATGTGGTCGGGCCGCTGGGCCTGTTGCAGAGCTTTGCGGACGGCCTGAAGGTTGCGTTGCAGGAAACGATTATCCCGTCTTCGGCCAATCGAGGACTGTTCCTCCTTGCGCCGATTATCACTTTCACGGTGGCGCTGATTGTGTGGGCAGTGATCCCGTTCAGCGCGCAAATGGTGCTGGCGGATATCAATGTCGGCCTGCTCTATATCCTCGCAGCGTCATCGCTTGGCGTTTACGGCGTGATCATTGCGGGCTGGGCATCGAATTCCAAATATCCCTTTTATTCCGCGCTGCGCGCCGCCGCGCAGATGGTTTCCTACGAAGTCAGCATTGGTTTCATCCTGATTTCGGTGGTGTTGTGGGCGGGAACGTTCAACCTTTCCGGCATTGTCGAGGCGCAGCGGCACCATTTGTGGATCACCAACGGCTTTGGCTTCAATCCGCTGTTCCTACCCATGGCAGTGATGTTCCTGATCTCGTCGCTGGCCGAAACCGCCCGCGCGCCGTTCGATCTTACCGAAGCGGAAAGCGAGCTGGTCGCGGGCTATCAGACCGAATATTCGTCAATGAGCTTCGCGCTCTACTGGCTCGGCGAATATGCCAACGTGATCCTGATGTGCGCGCTTAACGCCGTGCTGTTCTGGGGCGGCTATCTGCCGCCGATAGACTGGGCACCGCTCTACGCCGTGCCGGGCATCATCTGGATGTTTGCGAAGATTCTGGTGTTCTTCTTCATCTTCAGCTGGATCAAGGCCACCGTCCCGCGTTACCGCTATGACCAGCTCATGCGGCTGGGCTGGAAAATCTTCCTGCCCATCTCGCTCTTCTGGGTGTTTCTCATTTCCGGCTATTTGATGATGACTAGGTATTCTGTATGAGCCAAATCGCCCACCTCATCAAAACCTTCACGCTGTGGGAGTTTGTCAAAGCCCATTGGCTCACCTTGAAGTATTTCTTCAAGCCCAAGGCGACGATCAATTACCCCTATGAGAAGAACCCGCTCAGCCCGCGGTTCCGAGGGGAGCATGCCCTGCGCCGCTATCCCAATGGCGAGGAACGCTGCATCGCGTGCAAGCTGTGCGAGGCGGTGTGTCCGGCGCAGGCGATCACGATTGAGGCCGAACCGCGCGACGACGGCTCACGCCGCACCACGCGGTATGACATTGACATGACCAAGTGCATTTACTGCGGCTTCTGTCAGGAAGCCTGCCCAGTGGATGCCATCGTTGAAGGCCCGAACTTCGAATATGCGACCGAAACGCGGGAGGAATTGCTCTATGACAAGGCAAAGCTCCTCTCCAACGGCGACAAATGGGAACGCGCGCTGGCCGCGAACCTTGCCGCCGATGCGCCGTATCGATAGGGGGCGCGGCGTGAAACCAACCAATTTTCTTCTCCGCGTCTCCGCGCCTCCGCGTGAACCAGACTTTCTTGTGCTCACGCGGAGACGCGGAGACGCGGAGGGTGTTGGCGCATGATCCAGGTTCTGGCCTTTTATCTGTTCGCGTCGCTGGTGATAATGAGTGGGGCACTCACTATTTTGTCGCGCAATCCCGTGCATTCGGTGCTGTGGCTGATCGTCGCCTTCTTCAACGCTGCCGGGCTGATGCTGCTGGTGGGGGCGGAGTTTATCGCGATGCTGCTGGTTATCGTCTATGTCGGCGCGGTCGCGGTGTTGTTCCTGTTTGTCGTGATGATGCTCGACATTGATTTTGCCGAACTGCGCAGCGGCCTGGCGCGCTATGGCCCGTTTGGCGGGCTGATTGCGGTGCTGCTGGCATCGGAGATGATTGTTGCCGATGGTGCGTGGAGTGCTGGCAAGATTGCGCTTTCGCAGCGCGCGGCGGTTGCCCCGGCAGCGCTTTCCAATATCGAGGCGTTGGGCGCGGTGATCTACACGCGCTATCTTTTCATCTTTGAAGCGGCGGGTTTCGTGCTGCTGGTGGCGATGATCGGCGCGATTGTGCTGACGCACCGGGAACGCAGCGGGCTGCGGTCACAAAATATCAGCGATCAGGTGAAACGCCGCCCGCAGGATGCGACGCGCAACGTTACCGATCAGGCCGTGGGCGCGGGGGTGGAATTGTGAGGGGGTTCCGAACCGCTGCGGGCATTCCCGCCTTTCCGAGCGAAGTCGAGGAACTATGCCGAGCGAAGTCGAGGCTTGTTCGTGCGCATGGTTCCGTTCTCGACATCGCTCGAACTAGTCCCTCGACTTCGCTCGGGAATTCGGATTTCATCCCATGATCACCCTCAACCATTATCTTGCCGTATCGGCGATCCTCTTTGTCATGGGGGTGCTGGGCATCTTTGTGAACCGCAAGAATGTGATCATTATTCTGATGGCGATCGAACTGATCCTGCTTTCGGTGAACATCAATCTCGTCGCGTTCAGCGCGTTCCTTGGCGATCTGGTGGGACAGGTGTTCGCGATGTTCGTGCTGACCGTGGCGGCGGGTGAAGCGGCGATTGGCCTTGCGATCCTCGTCCTCTATTTCCGCGGGCGCGGCACGATTGCGGTTGATGATATCAACCGGATGAAGGGGTGATATAGAAATGCTTCTCCTTCTTCTCGGCGATCTCTGCGTCTCTGCGCGAAATGAGAAACAGTTGGGTTCGCGCAGAGGCGCAGAGGACGCAGAGATGCGCTTTTGCAGCCATTTTTGCTCATATGCTGATGGGGACACGGCGTGAATTCGATTATTCTCATCGTTTTCCTGCCCTTGCTTGCGGCGATTGTCGCCGGGCTGGGCAACCGGATGCTGGGCAATACCATTGCCAAGTCGATCACCACGGGCGCGCTGTTTATTTCGGCGGCGCTTAGTTGGCCGATCTTCTTTTCCTTCCTGGGCGGCCATGCCGAAGCGTCGGTTGTGCCGGTGCTGGATTTCATCAAATCCGGTGATCTGAACGTGGCTTGGAGCCTCCGCGTTGATACGCTGACCGCAGTGATGCTGGTGGTGGTGACAAGCGTATCGAGCCTCGTCCATCTCTATAGCTGGGGCTATATGGAAGAGGATCCCAGCCAGCCGCGTTTCTTTGCCTATCTCTCGCTC
>JANOAJ010000204.1:0-12210 GCA_031411035.1 Sphingomonadales bacterium | reverse complement strand
CGATGCCGTTGATTTTGATGCCGTCAATCTCGCTTTTGAATTCCAGAATCATGCTGTCCGGCCCGTGCCACTCGCCGGTATAGGTGAAGCCGTCCCCGCCCAGAACCTTGCCTGCGCTTGCCAGATATTTGTAGGTGATCTCGCGTCCGCGCTGGGGCGTGTGCACCACCGGCGATTCGAACACGGCGTCGGGATGGAGCATCGCCCACAATTCGGCATCGTCATGCGATTGCATGTAATTGTGCCAGCGTTCCGCAGGAGTCATGGCTTAGCGTCCTGCGCCGGTCATGAACGTCCGCCGGGCGAAAAGCAGCATTGCCACCAGTGTGGCTTCCACCGCCATCGGCAGGAAAGCACCTGGCGTCACGCCATCAAGGGCCAGGCTGACCGTGCGGCCGATGATTGCGGTGGCAAACAGCATGATTGGCGTGATTAGCAGCGTGGGGTTCTGCTTCCAGGCAGACACAGCCGCAAGAATGCCGCCGGTCAGGAAGAAGGCCGTCATGTCCGCCCGCAGCACGGCCATACCGGGAATGCCCATGGGCGAAAGGAAGAAGTTCGCGCCCGATTGCAGCGGGTGAATCAGGAAACCAAGGCCCAGCACGATGCCGAACAGCGCGGCGAGCCCCGCGAATATGCGTGCCAGCAGGATCATCATCTCTCTCCCCGTCTTTATTCCGGGGCAAGGGATAGCGGACAATCACGCGGTTGCAACCGCTTTGAGGCTCAGTGGAAATCGCGCGATTTGGGGAAAGTGCGGACAGCGCGGGGATGGCCGCCGGTGCGGGCGTGGCGCGGGGCTTGCGGATGGGCGAACACATCAGCGCGGCTGATTTGCGGGTTGGGTTTGTGGACTTCGGACAAAGTGGCGAGCAGGGGCGAACGGTCAATGATCCGGTGGGCCATCAGGTGGATCACGCCTTCGGGGCTTTTCTGCACTTCGCCCTGCACTTCCATCAGCCGCGCGGACATCACGGCAAGGCGGTACCGTTCAAAGGTGCGCGCCCACATGATGATGTTGGTCACGCCGGTTTCATCCTCCAGCGTGACGAAGATCGCCTTGCCATTGCCGGGGCGCTGGCGGACGAGCACAATGCCGGCCACTTGGCCCGGTGATCCGTTGCGGGAAGCGGCAATGCCCGCGCTGCTCGCCACGCCTTCGCTTGCGAATATGGGCCGCAAGATCTGCATCGGATGGCCTTTGAGCGAGAGGCGGACCGTCTGGTAATCTGCCGCGATATGTTCGCCCAGGTGCATTGCGGGCAGGTGCATCTCCGGTTCCGGCGCGAGTTCGGCCGCATGAGCGGCGGCGAACAGTGGCAGTTGCACAGGCACAGCGCGCCTTGCTTCCCACGCTCCATCGCGGCGATCAAAGCCAAGCGAGCGCAGCGCATCAGCGTCTGCGAGCAGCTTTAGCGCGTGCTTGGGCAGGCCGGCACGGCGGGCCATATCCTCAATCGAGGCGAAGGGGCGTTGGCGTTCCATCGCCTTTGCCCATTCCTCGCGGAATCCGTCAATCTGTCGCAGCCCGAGGCGGAGGGCGAGCCCTTCAACGGTCGATGTGGCGCTGTCGGGTGTTACTTGATTGTCCCAATCACTGTGGTTCGCATCAATGGGAAGGATGGGAACATCATGACCCCGCGCCATGCCGACGATTTGAGCGGGCGCGTAAAAACCCATCGGCTGCGAATTCAGCAACGCCGCCGCGAAAATGGCAGGATAATGCCATTTGATCCAGGCCGAAATCCAGGCGAGGCGGGCAAAGGCGATGGCGTGGCTTTCGGGAAAGCCATAGCTGCCAAAACCCTCGATCTGCTTGAAGCAGCGTTCGGCGAATTCGGGATCATAGCCGCGCCGGATCATGCCGCCGGTCATTTTTTCCTTCAGCTTGTGGATCGTTCCAGGGTTGCGAAACGTCGCCATGGCGCGACGGAGTTCGTTTGCCTCGGAATCTGTAAATTCAGCCGCGACGATCGCCAGCTTCATCGCCTGTTCCTGGAACAGCGGAACCCCGAGCGTCTTGCCGAGAACATCTTCCAGTTCATCCTGGGGATAAGACAATGCTGGCTTGGGAAAATCGAAAGCCTTTTGTCCTTTTTGCGCCAATCCACGCCGCCGGAGATAGGGATGCACCATATTGCCCTGGATCGGGCCAGGCCTGACAATCGCTACCTGAATGGCGATGTCATAAAATTCGCGCGGTCGCAGGCGCGGCAGCATGCTCATCTGCGCGCGGCTTTCAACCTGGAAGACGCCGATCGTGTCCGCCTTGCAGAGCATATCGAATACCGCGTCGTCCTGATCCGGAACGTTGTCGAGCCTGAGCGGGGACTGTCCACAAGGCACAGTCCCCAGCGCTTCAATCATCGCAAATGCTTTGCGGATGCAGGTCAGCATGCCAAGTGAGAGGACATCGACCTTCATCAGGCCAAGGGCGTCGATATCGTCCTTGTCCCATTCGATGAAGGTGCGGTTCTCCATCGCGGCATTGTGGATTGGCACGGTTTCATCGAGCCGGTTCTCCGTCAGCACGAAGCCGCCAACATGCTGCGAAAGGTGGCGGGGGAACTCCATGATCTGTTCTGAAAGCGCCTTGAGCCGGGCAATCTCCGGATTATCGGGATCGAAGCCTGCGCCGCGCAACCGCGCTTCATCGGGCTTGCTGCCAAAGCTGCCCCAGACGAGTCCTGCAAGGCGGGCGGTCACATCCTCGGTCATCCCCAGCGCCTTGCCGACTTCGCGAACCGCGCTGCGCGGACGATAATGGATGACGGTGGAGACAACCCCGGCGCGATCCCGGCTGTAGCGCTTGTAGATATATTGCATCACCTCTTCGCGCCGTTCATGCTCGAAATCGACGTCGATATCGGGCGGCTCAACTTCGCCCCGCTTTTCGGACATGAATCGCGCGAAAAGCAGCTTGTGCTTGACGGGATCGACAGACGTAATCCCGAGCACATAGCAGATCGCGGAATTGGCCGCCGACCCGCGACCCTGGCAAAGAATGCCACTTTTATTCGCGAAGCGGACGATGTCATGAACCGTCAGGAAATAGGCTGCATAACCAAGTCGCCCGACGATCCCGAATTCATTGTCCAGCAGGGTTTGCAACCCGTCCGGCATTCCTTCAGGCCAGCGTTTTCGGGCTTTGCGGGTGACGAGAGCCTCCAGCCACTCCTGTGGCGTGTAACCGCGCGGCACGGGCTCGTGCGGATATTCATAGGCGAGGTGCGAAAGATCAAAGTTCACACTGTTGATCAGCCTTTGCACCTCCGCAATCGCTTCGGGCGCGTCGTGGAACAGGCGGGCCATTTCTCCGGGTGGCTTGAGATAGCGTTCGGCATTCGCCGCGAGCAGGCGACCGGCTTTGTGAATCGTGGTTTTCTCGCGGATGCAGGTGAGAATGTCATGCAGCGGACGCGCATCGGGGCAGGCATAAAGCGCATCATTGATGGCGATCAGGGGAATGCCGGTTTCGGCGGATAGCGCCCTCAAATCCGCAAGGGCGCGCCTATCCCGCCCGGCCCGGTTCAGCGTGACTCCCAGCCAGAGCAAAGGCGCGCGATTGCGGAGAATGGTGAAAGGGGAATGCAATATGACTCCGCGTCTCTGCGTCTCCGCGTGAACAAAACCCCATGCTTGCGCCTGCGGCGCTGTCTGGCTCTCGGGTTCACGCGGAGACGCGGAGGGGAGGCAGGATGATCAGGGCCATATCCTCGCACCATTCCAGTAAATCTGTGAAATGGAGCTCGCATTCGCCCTTGGTCGTTCTCAGATTCCCCACTGAAAGCAGCCGCGTCAGATGGCCCCAGCCTTTGCGGGTGGTGGGGTAAGCGATGATGTCGGGCGTGCCGTCCGCGAACACCAGCCGTGCGCCGGTCAGCAGGGTGAAATCTTCCCCGCGGCCTTTCGCGCGCGCATCACGCAAGTGTCGCCATGCCTGTACAACGCCTGCGACGGTGTTGCGGTCGGCAATGCCGATCCCGCCATGGCCAAGCGCCAATGCCGTTTCCACCATGTCGGTGGGTTGGGATGCGCCTGTCAGGAAGGAGAAGTTCGTGGCGGCGGCAAGTTCGGCATAGCCATTCACGCAAACATGCCGTGCAGATACCAGTCCGGGCTGCCCGCCTCCACCCCGTATAATCCATGCCGGAACAGCCAGAAACGGTGGCCTTTCCCATCCTCCACGCGGAAATAGTCGCGCGTCAGGCCGCCTTTGCCCGATTCATGCCCCGCTTTGCGTTTCCACCATTCAGACGCAATCCGTTCGGGCCCTTCATGCGCCACCACATCGTGCATCACGCGCCGCCAGCGAAACCGGCGCGGCGGACCGTCAGGCACTTCGGCGATGACTTCCACCCGTTGCGGGGGATCGAACAGGTGCAAGGGGCGCAGTGGTGGCTCGCCGGGTTCCGCCCTGGGCCAGGGCAGGGGCAAAGCCGGGCTGTTGGCGGGAAACATCAGCGACGCCAGTTCGGGGATATGGCTGTTGCCCGCTGCGAAGCGGCGGATGCGGCTGGTGCCGATCCGCACCCCCAGTCGATCCACCAGCGCACTCACCGCCTCGGCATTCGCAACATCTCCCTCAAGCCCGGTCTGCACCGCGCCCAGCGGCTCGGTGATGGCAATATCCAGCCGCACCGCATCATAGCCGAAACCGGGATCAAGCGGGTCATTCAGGCTCTCGATGCGCTCCCGCAACAGCCGCAGCAGCAGGGCCGGATCGCGCGTGGGAGCGCCGGTTTCGATGCCCAGCCGCCGCACATCGCCATCGCTGCGGAACAGGCTGGCGACAAAGCGGCGCCCCCCTTCACCCCGCGCGCGCAACTCACGGGCCGCTTCGGCAGCCAGATCATGGATCACGTCCAGCACAAAGTCCGTATGCACGACGGGCTCGGCAAAGCGGCGCATGACAAACAGGGCAGGCGGCACGCGGCGCGGGGTAATCCGCACATCCTCCTCTCCCAGCACGCGGGCGAGTTTGCTGACAGCGGCCATGCCAAAGCGCGCGGCCAGTGGCGCGCGGGGGCGACTGGCCAGATCACCAACCGTGTACAGACCCGCGCGACGCAGGGCCGTGGTCTGGCTTTCCTCCAGATCAAGGCAGGCAACGGGGAGCGACAGGGACTGTCCCTGTCCATGCCGCGCCAGCGCCCGGGCCTTGTCAGGCGTTTCGGCCAGCGCCAGTCGCAGGGTAAAGCCCCTGTGCGCCAGCCGCGCGGCAAGGCTGCTGACCAGCCCGGCTTCATCATGCCAGATATGGGCGCAGCCCGTGATATCCAGAATCAGCCCGTCTGGCGGATCCCGCGCGACCATGGGTGTGTAGCGGTCACAATCATCGGCAATGGCGTCCAGCAGGGCCGCATCGGCGCGGGTGTCATGCGGCACGGCCAGCAGGTCAGGCACCCGCGCGCGGGCATCTGCCAGCATCAGGCCGGGGCCAATCCCCAGTGACAGGGCCGCTTCGCTGACGGCGACAATCCGCATCGCCCCACGCTGCTTTTCGATGAAGGCTATGGGGGTGGGGACTGTCCCTTCAGGGACTGTCCCCACTATCGGTTTTGGGGACAGTCCCCGCTTCTCACGCAGCCACCTGTCCGCGCTCAGCAGGGGAAGGAACAGCGCCAGATAGCGCCGGTTCGCAGAAAAGCTGTCCGTCACGATCCCACTCCAGTATCATTCCAAAAGGGGCCACCCCGCCGCGATGGCGAAGCAATTCCACCAAAAGCCGTGTCTGTCCCGGTGCCTCGCCGGGCAGGAGGGCAGAGGGGGCTGACGCCACTTGCCAGCGTGTTGCGGCAGCACTGGCAAAGCCGCTTGCCCCGTCACGCAGCACAAGGGCCGTCACCCCCGATTTCTCGCATGCCAGAACCAGACGGCGGCTGGCCGTCAGGTCAAGGGCAGCGGCAGCACCAAAGGGTTCGATCACCACGGCCCCCAATTCCATGCAGCCTGTTATGTCAGCCCCGGCGCGCAGTGCGCTCAGCGTATCGGGGGCCTGCACCATGATGATCTGTTCGGGGTTGATCCCCAGTTCGATCATGCCAGGGGCATAAAGCCCGCCATGCCAGCGCTCCCCCGCGTCTTCCCGCACCCACAGAACCGGCTTTCCCTTCGCTGCCCGGGCACAGAGCATCAGGGCAAAGCCGGTTGCCGCTGCATGATTATTGGCATCCTGCGCGCAGATTTCATGCAACGCGGTTCTGGACAGCCCACCGCCCAGCCGGGCATCAAGCCGTACGCAGCCCGACGTGAAGCGTTCTGCCGCACGGGTGCCGTGCGGCTGTTCAAGCTGTTCAAGGCGGCGTTTCAGCCGTGTGAGGGAAGACGAATCGGGCATATAAGTTCCTGATATGTTCCATTATTTCCCGCCTTCACGAATTAGTCAAGGCTGGCAGGTTAAGGCGCGCG
This sequence comes from Sphingomonadales bacterium, assembly GCA_031411035.1. Lineage (GTDB taxonomy): Bacteria > Pseudomonadota > Alphaproteobacteria > Sphingomonadales > Sphingomonadaceae > Aquisediminimonas. Next base: position 5,799 of record JANOAJ010000204.1, on the reverse strand, counting down.
CTGATAAGCGGCCTGAAGTGCGCAAGGGATAGTGATGAAAAAACTCCGCAAAGCCGTATTTCCCGTCGGCGGCCTCGGCACCCGCTTTCTGCCGGCCACCAAGGCAATGCCCAAGGAAATGCTGACTGTCGTTGATCAGCCGCTGATCCAGTATGCGGTGGATGAAGCGCGTGAAGCCGGTATCGAGCAGATGATCTTTGTCACTGGTCGCGGCAAATCCGCGCTGGAGGATCATTTTGACATTTCCTACGAGCTGGAAACGACAATGGCCGAACGTGGCAAGGCGCTCGATGCCATTGCGGGAACCCGGTTCAAGCCGGGTGAAGTCATCTATGTCCGCCAGCAGGAACCCATCGGCCTTGGCCACGCCATCTGGTGCGCACGCCATATTGTGGGGGATGAACCCTTTGCGGTTTTCCTGCCTGACGAACTGATGGTCGGCAGCCCCGGCTGCATGAAGCAGATGGTCGAAGCCTATGATCGCGTGGGCGGCAATCTGGTGTGCGGCTATGAAGTGCCGCCAAGCGAAACACACAAATACGGCATCATCACACCGGGCGCGATTGATGGCGCGCTGGTCGAGGTGCAGGCGCTGGTCGAAAAGCCGCCACAGGGTTCCGCGCCGTCAAACCTGATGATTCCGGGTCGCTACATATTGCAGCCCGAAGTCATGCGCATCCTGGAAAGCCAGGCACGCGGGGCGGGCAATGAAATCCAGCTTACCGACGCGATGGCGCGGATGATCGGCACCCAGCCTTTCCATGCGTATAAATTTGATGGCCGCCGGTTTGACTGTGGCGACAAGGCCGGTTTCATCACCGCTAATATCGCGCTTGCACTGGACAGGGCGGATATCGGTCCGGTGGTTCGGGCGTGGTTGAACGAACAAAAGGACAATCGCGCAAGCGCCTAAATTGAAACGATTTTTTCGGCATATTGGACAGAAAACGGCGGAAATCCGCCAAAAAATCGGGTGTGATTAACCTGTTTTAAGAAATGGGGCCGTAAAGGATTATCCGACAGTTTTCAAAGGGTCGGGTGTGCGTACCAATTTCAGAATCAGACCGATTGCTCCCCTCGTCGCATTGATTGCCCTGTTCGTGGCAGTGCTTGCGTTCAGCCTGTTTGGCACAGTGCGCGAAGCAGACAGGGTGGATGCCGCCCGTTCCCGGGTGGCGGTACATTCTGCCGTGGACGGAAAGATCACCCAGATCGCCGGCATCGCGGAAGATAACGGGCTGTGGGATGATGCGGCCATTGCCGTGTATCAGGGCATGAACGACCAGCGCTTTTTCTGGAGCAGTTGGGGCGTCACGACCGGCCAGGGCACGAATTATGATGGGGCGGTCATACTCGACAGCAGGGGGAATACCCTGCTCGCCTATGATCATGGTCGCGCTGTCCGGCTCGATCTTGCCAAAGAACTGGGCGCGCCGCTTTCGATCCTCCTCTCCCGCCTTGATCGCACCGGCCAGCCCGCAGGCGGCATCATGCGCACGGCGGACGGGCTGAGGCTTGTGGGCGTGGCCCAGATACGGCCTGCCTCTCCGGGCCGCCACCAGCTTGTGCCAAAGTCCGGCCCCTACAGGATCGTGTTCATGCGGATGGTGACGCCCACGCTTTACAAGGCCATAGCGCATGATCTGCTTCTGCAGGACATCTCGCTGGACAAGGCGGGAACTGACCGGATCGAAATCCCCCTGAAAGATGCTTCGGGCGAGACGATTGGCGCGCTTTCGTGGCAGCAGGCGCGTCCTGGGTACAAGGCGCTGCTCCGGACATTGCCGCTGATCGCCGTTGCCATGCTGATGTTCCTGGGGATTGCAGGATTTGTCGGGCGGCAGGGTCTGCGCTCCATCGAGCGGCTGGCAACCCTTGCCATGGTCGATTCGCTAAGCGGCCTGCCCAACCGCCGGGCCATTCGCCGGGAAATGGAGCAGCGGCTGGCCAGGGGGGAGAAAGTGTCGCTCGCCATGATCGATCTCGATGGTTTCAAGGCGATCAATGACAATTACGGCCACAATGTCGGAGACAGGCTGATCAGGGTGACGGCCGACATGCTTGTGGAAATGCTAGGTGGCCACGGTTCCGTCGCGCGGCTGGGCGGGGACGAATTCGCGATCATGACAGCGGGGCCGGACGCCATCATCAAGGCCGAAGTCATTGCCCAGGATTTGCTCGCCCGCCTGTCCAGGCCCTTCCGGATTGACGAACGGACCGTCGTTATCGGTGCCAGTATCGGACTGGCCTCCACGGGCATGGCTCGCATTGATGCGGGGGAACTGATGCGCCGTGCCGATATTGCCATGTACGCCGCCAAATCGGCGGGCAAGATGCGCCTTGCCTGGTATGACGAGCATCTCGACCAGAAGCAGGCAACAGCGCATCTGATCGAGATGGAATTGCGCGATGCGATCGAGCGCGACGAGTTTGAACTTCTCTATCAGCCCGTACACAGTCTGGCGGACGGAAAGATCAGTGCCGTTGAAGCCTTGTTGCGGTGGACAAGCCCGACCCGGGGTGAAGTGGCGCCTTCCCAGTTCATCCCGATTGCGGAGGCCAGCGGCCTGATTGACCGGATCGGCATGCATGTTCTCCACCGCGCGTGTGTGGACGGCCTTGCCTGGCCGGAAATCCATGTTTCGGTAAATGTTTCTGCCGCGCAACTGCGCAATCCGGACTTTCCGGCGCGCCTTGGCCATATCCTTGCCGAAACCGGCTTCCCGGCCCATCGACTCGAACTGGAGATTACCGAATCCTACCTTGTCTATGATCCTGAAACCGCGCGGAAGATCCTGTCTGAGGTCAAAGCCCTCGGGGTCGGTGTCGCGCTGGATGATTTCGGCACCGGCTATGCCTCGATCGGCTTTTTGCGTCAGTTTTCCTTCACAAAGCTGAAACTGGATCGTTCTCTGGTGATTGAGGCGGGAGATAGTGAAGCGGCCCGTTCCGTTTTGCAGGCCAGCATTGCCGTGGCACGGGCGCTCAAAATGGCCGTGACGGCAGAAGGCGTCGAAACTGACGCCCAGGCCGATATGATGCGTATTGCGGGCTGTGACGAACTTCAGGGCTGGCTGTTTTCGCACGCGGTTGACGCGCAGGGCGTCAGTGATGCGGTTGCCAGCGCGCACAGCGAATATGCGACGCGAAATCTCCGCGTCTTCGCGGGCGGTTAGGGCAGAGCCTAACGATCGCCTGCCTGAAGGGCAAATACCCGTCCGCGTTCTGATTCAGGCACCAGCCCTTCCAGAACATGCCAGAAGCCCGTTACGGCAGTCTGTCCGGCGCGGGCATAGGCACCGGACAGGCGTTCTTTCAGGCCGTCAAACAACCGCGCTTCAAGTGCGCGGCCTTCGGTTGTCAGCCGCAGCAGTTTCTGGCGACGGTCAACCGTACCCGGCCGCGTTTCGACCAGACCGCGCTCTGCCAGTTCGTTTAAAACCCGCCCGAGAGACTGTTTGGTGATCGCCAGCAGTTTCAAAAGCTCGCTTACCGTCAGATCCGGTTGGCGCGCGATGAAATACAGGGCACGATGATGGGCGCGCCCCAGCCCCTGCACCGACAGTTCTTCGTCAATCGCGCGCGTCAGGTGACTATAGCCGAAATAGAGCAACTCCACACCACGCCGGATTTCGGCTTCACGCAGGAACAGCGGAGATGCGCCCGGACTCTGGGGGGAGGAAAAAGGGACAGACATATTGACGTATATTGGCGGCAAAGCTAGGCGAGGGCAAGACGCAAATTGTAAGGATCGAACATGACGGAGCGCATGGACAGCGCCAGCACCGGTGGCTGGTCTTTCAGGAGAGAGCCTAACGCGCATCCGGTCGATCCTGCCGAACGCGGCCGGCTGATCGCCGATCCGGGTTTTGGGCGTGTGTTTACGGATCATATGGTGATGATCCGCTACAGCGATACACTGGGCTGGCATGATGCGCGGATTACCGCGCGCGCCCCGCTGACGCTTGATCCCGCCTCTTCCGTTTTGCACTATGCCCAGGAAATCTTTGAAGGGCTGAAAGCGTATCAACTGTCGGACGGCAGCATGGCGCTGTTCCGGCCCGAAGCCAATGCCCTGCGTTTCCGGCAGTCCGCCACCCGCCTTGCCATGCCCGAACTGCCGCAGGACATGTTTGTCGAATCCTGCAAGGAACTGGTGCGGATTGACCGGGACTGGTTTCCCGGAATCGAGGGGGGATCGCTCTATTTGCGGCCATTCATGTTCGCCAGCGAAGTGTTTCTGGGTGTGAAGCCCTCATCGGAATATCTCTATCTTGTGATCGCATCGGCCGCAGGCGGATATTTCAAGAGCGGTGCTCCGGCGGTGTCGCTGTGGGTTTCGGAAGATTATACGCGCGCGGCCCCTGGTGGCACGGGTGCGGCGAAATGCGGCGGCAACTATGCCGCCAGCCTTGCCGCCCAGGCTCAGGCGATTCGCAAGGGCTTTGATCAGGTTGTCTTTCTTGATGCCGCAGAACGGCGCTGGGTCGAAGAACTGGGTGGCATGAACCTGTTCTTCGTGTTTGATGATGGTTCCATCCAGACCCCTCCGCTTGGCGGCACGATCCTGCCGGGCATCACCCGCGATTCGTTGCTGACGCTGGCGCGCGAAGACGGCATGACGGTTCGCGAAGAGCCCTATGCCATCGACCAGTGGCGCGCGGACGCGCAAAGCGGGCGCCTGACCGAAACATTTGCCTGTGGAACGGCCGCGGTGGTCACGCCCGTGGGCAGTGTCACCGGGGCGGATGGCAGCTTCACCATCGGTGCTGGTGGCCCTGGCCAGATGACGATGCGGATCAAGGAGCGGCTGGTGAACATCCAGCGCGGCGTGGCACCGGATCCGCACAACTGGATTTCGCGGATCGATTGAACGATTGTCTTTGGGACGCGCGCTGCTATAGGCGCGCATCCTTCGGCACGGCATTGGGGCGTCGCCAAGTGGTAAGGCAGCGGCTTTTGATGCCGCCATTCGCAGGTTCGAATCCTGCCGCCCCAGCCATGAAACCTATAGCGAGTCATGACTATTCAATGCCGCGGTGTCGAATTTGTTCAAATTTGCTGATGAACGCTTTATTTAGTAACAAATTGTTCATCATAGCTAGGCAAAGCGGAACCACGGAGGCGTGCACTATCCTCCTGAAAGGAAACGGTTTGCACGCAGTCGTTTCGGTGAGCCGGTGAAAAGTTAAGGCAAACCGGGATTTTTGGGTTGAATTCTAAACGAATCAATGCCAATCGCCCAATCGGTATCAGAGTGCGTCCACAAGGGAGTTAACAATGAGCATTCGTAAAGCAGCAATGGCGGCGATCGTTGCCGTATCGATGGTGGCTGTGCCGACCGTCGTTCAGGCAGCCCAGGCCAATCAGACTGCCGTGAGCAAGCTCTCGGTGTCGGCCCCGGTTTCCCGTCAGGGTGCCAAGGCAACCAAGGAAAACGACCTTCGTGGCGGCAGCATCATTATCGCTCTGCTCGCAGCAGCAGCGGTTATCGCTGGCATCGTGATTGCAGCCGATGGCAGCAATTCACCTTCCAGCCCGTAAGCCTCCGCTTAAAGGCAATTTTTAAAGGGCGGCCCATGGGTCGCCCTTTTTTTATGGCGAGGCGTGGCTGATTGCGGCTTTGCGCCTTGCGTCCGTTTTGCTAGCGGATACTGACGGGTTAACAAATCCCGCCGCGTGATCACCAAGAGAAAACATTAAGGTTTCGCTACTGATGATCTCCAACTTCACACTTGGCCTGGCCTGTGTCTATGCAACGCTTGTTGCCGTGCTGGTTGGTGTCAATGCGGACAGGCT
>JANOAJ010000203.1:0-40470 GCA_031411035.1 Sphingomonadales bacterium | reverse complement strand
GTGGTGCCGCCTAGGTGACTCGAACACCTGACCCTCGCATTACGAATGCGATGCTCTACCGGCTGAGCTAAGGCGGCAATGTCGGGCGCGCTTACACGGCCCGATCAGACAAGACAAGCACCCTCGCCGGTGATTTCTCTGGAAAGGCTTAACGCTTCGTCAACCATATTCGGTGCAAAAAGCCCCGATCCCGAAAGGGAGCTGGATTTTGGGGGCTATGAGCCATGGATACGACTGGCAATTTTAATCGCGACGATGCGCAAGAGGCCAATCTTGCACATGAAGGCGGAATCGATGCGCCAGCCGGCGTAGGCTCTGACGAGCGCCGCATGCATGTGCGTGCCTATAATTACTGGGTATCCCTGCTCGACAACCGTGCCTATCCCTCGATCGAGGATCTCGATCCGGAAAATCTTGATGATTTCGGGCCGAACAGCGTCCTGCTGGATTTCACCGCCGGCACAGACAATCCCACCATTTCCTTTCTCGGCAATTCGCTGCGCCAGGAATGCGATCTTCCGATTGGTGTGGCCAGTGTGGCAGATATTCCCAGCCGATCACTGCTTTCGCGCCTGACTGATCACTATCTCCAGATCATCGCCAATCGCGCGCCCATCGGCTTTGAGGCCGAATATGTGAACGAACGCGGCAACAACACCATGTATCGCGGCATATTGATGCCCTTTTCGTCCGATGATGACACCATCGATTTCATCTATGGCGTGATCAACTGGAAAGAAGTGGCCGATCAGGCGACCACGCAAAGCCTTCTTGATGAAGTGGAACGCGCGCTGGCAGCCAATCCGGTGCGCGCGGCAGAGCCCGTGCCGGTATGGGCCGATGGCCCCAATGCCGATGTGCCCACACCCCATATCACGCCCCGCGCCGACGTGCTTTCCGTCGCCAGTGACGAGGATTTCCAGGCCGAATTCCCCACCGAATTCGTTGCCGATGGCAGCGAGGGACTGGGTGACTGGCTTGCCGCCGCCCGTGATTGTGCCGAAATGGCCAAGGGTGCCGAAAGCCGCAGCCGCGCCGCGCTCTATCGCGCGCTGTCCCTCGCCTGGGATTTCGCGCTGGCGGCAAAGGCCAATCCGGCCGATTATGCCGAATTGCTGGCCGAAAGCCGCATTTCCGGGCAGGTGCGCGCACCGATGACGCCGGTTGTCAAACTGGTGTTCGGCATCTCCTATGACAAGACGCGCCTGGCCGAATATGCACTGGCCCTGTGCCATGCCGAACGGCTGGGCCTGGAACGCGGCGCGCTGGCCGGGTTTCTCGAAGCGCATCCCGGCGGCCTGAAAGGCATTGTGATCAGCGAACGGGCCGAACGGAGGCCTGCTTCCCGGCCGGTGGTCGATACCGAGGATTTGCAGGCCCGCGCCCGCGCGATCCCGCCCAAGGCGATTGTCGAGATGCCGGGTGACGATGAGTTCGTGATTCTCCTCGCCCGCCGGGTCGATCCCGGCCATGTCGCCGTACTCGGATCGGCAGGCAGCGATGACGCCGCGATTCGCAAGGCGCTGAAGGCGCTGGCGCAATAGGATAGCGGACCATCCGTTTCCTTCGACACCCCCTATTGGTGCCGGTAAATCGCCCGTTCGTGCGAAAAGGCCTTGAAGCCGAAATATCCGTGATAGCTGCCCGTGCCGCTATGATTGACGCCGCCAAAGGGAAGCTGGTTTTCCAGATAGTGCGAGAAGACACCATTGACGGTAACACCGCCGGATGAGGTGCGGCTGAGGACTGTTTGCACGTTGGCTTCAACATCGCTGTACATATACAGCGCCAGCGGCTTATCCCGCGCCGCAATATAGCCGATGACCTGATCCAGCGTCTCGTAGGTCATCACCGGCAGCACGGGCGCGAAAATCTCTTCCTGCAGGATCGTCATCTGCGGGGTGACGTCCGTGAGCATTGTGGGGTGGATGGTCAGGTCGGTCGCATCGAGTTCCCCGCCTGCGGCAATTGTTGCCCCTTTGGCGACCGCATCATCGAACAGCGCCTTGACGCGCGCGAAATTGCCCGCATTCACGATCTGCGCGATGCTTTCCTTCCTGATCTTGCCGTCCTCACCATAAAGATTGGTCGCGACATTGGCCTTGAAGCCTTCCACCAGACGCGCTTTCTGATCTTCCTTCACGAACACATAATCCGGGCAGATGCAGGCCTGCCCGCCATTGAACTGCTTCGCATTGGCAAGCTGCGCAGCGACCTTATCGATATCGGCCCCGTCATCAATGATCACCGGGGATTTTCCGCCCAACTCCAGCGTAACACTCGCCAGATGCTTTGCGGCAGCGGCCATCACCAGCTTGCCGACGCGCGTGCTGCCGGTAAAAAAGATGTGGCTGAAAGGGAGTTCGAGCAGCGTGGTCGCCACGCTGACATCCCCTTCGAACAGGGCCACTTCATTCTCGTCAAAGGCCTCCCGGATGATCGTCGCTGCCACACGCGCTGTCGCCGGGCACAGATCGGTCAGCTTGACCATGCAGCAATTTCCAGCGGCAACCGCTGCCGCAACCGGCCCCAGCGTCAGGCCTAGGGGGAAATTCCACGGCCCCAGGATCAGGCACACGCCGCGCGCCTCATACAGGATTTGCGCCTTGTCATTCGGGTTGAGCGATGGCGTGATGTCTGTCGGTGCCATCCATGCATCGAGATTGTCGATGTTCCGCTGGATATTGGCCGTGACGTTCAGCACTTCGGTCACCCGGATTTCCCCTTCGGGTTTGCGGGTGTCTTCCAGAACGGCCGCCACGATATCGTCGGCATGGACTTCGACAGCGGCCTTCAGCCGGGCCAGCTTTGCCTTGCGCTGCGCCGCGCTTGAGGCTTTCACATCCCATTGATGCGCTTGCTGCAAGGAGAAAATGCGCGCGATGTCTGTGGCGGTTTCGGGAGCATTTTGCAAAGCGCTGGTCATAGGGATTTTTGCCGATACCTGAGGGGAAGGAGCGGCCTTTTAGATCGTCCGGTCATGACAAGACAAGGACTTAGGCTCCGAGGCGCTCAGCCTCAGTCTGTGCCGCCGAATCGGGAATCCTGAAACAACAGTTTCATCTCCCCCGGTTTCATGGCGGTCACCAGCAGCACGAAGGATTTGCAGGCGATTCGTTCCAGCCAGGGCATTTGCGGCTCAAAGGGTTTGTCATGACCGGCAAACACAGTGAGCCCCTCCATCGATGCCGAGATGAAAAGTGCCAGCGTCTCGCGTTCGTCCTGGGGGAGCGCGGGATTGACCTCCGCGATGATGTCATTGAGGACTACCCGCGCGCGGGCGTAGAGTTCCTGCACGCGTTCCGAAACGAACGGGTCGTGATTGGACAGCGCCCAGAGTTCCGGAAACAGCCGCGTCGTTTTCTTGGTGCGGATATCCTCGAGGATCAGCGTGCAGATTTCCTCAAGCCGCTGTTCGGGACTCGCCTCTGCTTCGTGGACGATGGCCTCGAACTCGATTTCGTAACTGCTGATCACAGCATCAAGCAGTTCCCGGACGAGATCCTCCTTGGTCGGGAAATAGTAAGTGAGGTTGCCCAGCTTCATGTCGCACGCGGCCGCAACGCGGCGCATGCTCATGGCGCGATAGCCGTGTTCGACAAGCAGGGAGAGCGCCGCGCGCAGAATCGTTTCATGACCTTCGCGACCGCGCGCATAGCCGCCCTCGCGTTCGCGAATGAGCAAGTCAGGGACAGAAAACTTGGCAGGACTGGCATTGGGCATCGCCGCAGAATGGCCCGAATCCGCGCCGAATGCAAATTTTTGTCGATTGTCCAAATTAGGACACTTGACAAATTTACGCGCTCGGCAGATTTTGCGGAAACACAAGGCATTACAAGTGCCGGAAAGGGAGCAGACATGGCGAAACGCACAATGCTGATGGCGCTTGCGACCAGCGCGATGATGATATCCCATCCTGTGGGTGCCCAGTCTTTCGACACGCCTTTGCCCGAAGAGGCGCTCTCTGCGGTGGCTGTTCTGCCGGAAGCCTATCCCCCAAGCTGGGTGATCGTCAGCGATTTCAATTTCAACGCGATCATCGATGGCCGGGGGGTCGTGGTGGATACCACGTCAGAGAATATGCCGCTCAAGGGGATGTTCCGCGCGTCACAGTTCGCATCCATTCTGCCTGCCACGACCAGGCCGGAAATCTACACCGCGGAAACTTTCTATTCCCGGCTTTCCGAAGGCGAACGGACGGATGCCATCACCATCTGGGACAAGGCGACGCTGAAATCCAAAGGCGAAATCATTCTGCCGGGCAACAAGCGCCAGCAGGTCGTGACCTACAAGAACACCTTCCAGTTCACCAATGCCGAGAAATGGGCGCTGATCACCAATTTCACGCCCGCCCATTCGGTGACCGTGGTCGATCTGGACGGCCGCAAGGTGCTGGGCGAGATCGAACTGCCTGGCTGTTCGATGGTCTATCCCACTGGCGAACGCGGCTTCACGACCTTTTGTGCGGATGGCACGCTGACCAGCATCACGCTTGATCCCGCCGGCAAAGTGGCCTCTACCACGACCACCAAGCCGATCCATGATATCGACAAGCAGGCGATGTTCGCCATGCCCGCAATGGTTGGCAGGACGGCCTGGTTTGTCACCTATCACGGCATGGTGCGCGGCTTTGATCTGTCCGGTCCGGTGGTGAAGGCACTGAACGCCGATTTCTCCGTTGGTGCGGCGGAAGGCGGTGCCCCGGAATGGCGCCCCGGGGGCTGGCAGGTGATCACCAGCGATGCTGCCGGCCGGCTGTACGTGCTGATGAGCGCTGCAGGCCGCGAAGGCAGCCACAAGGATGGCGGCACCGAAGTGTGGGTGCTTGATCCGGCCAAAAAGGCGCGGGTGGCGCGGATCGCCCTGAAGGGCACAGGTGCCTCGATTGAAGTGACGAAGGAAGCCGTGCCGCATCTGATCGTGGCACGCGGTGACAGCGTGATTGATGTTTATGACGCCGCCTCGGGTGCCTTTGTCCGCACGCTTGGCAGATCGGTGGCGTTCAACCCTCTTACCCTGACGGCGATGTAGCCATGCTGGCGCTGCCCCTCTGTCTCTCCCTGTTGCTGGCTCTGTCTGCCGCGCACAAGGTCTCAGCGCCCGAACGCACGGGCAGGGCCGCCGCGAAACTGGCGGGGGTCCAGGCAGCTCTTGGCGCGCCACTTGGCCTGGCTGCGGCTGCCGTTGAAGGCGCTGCCGCCCTCGCCTTGCTGTTCGCCGAAACCCGGCTGGTCGGCGCGGTGCTGGCAGCGATCCTCTGGTCTGCCTATGCGAGCTCGCTCGCCCGGCAAGTTGGCAAGCGCCTTGATTGCGGCTGCTCGTTCGGACGTGGTGAAAAACCGGTCACGCCCGCGCTGGTGGTCCGTGCGGCAGCGTTGGCTTTGCTCGCAGGCATTGCCGCGACGCTGCCCCCCTCCCCCTTTTCCATTGAAACCCTGTTCGCCGCATTCGGATTTCTGACGCTGTATCTGGCGCTGGATGCCCTGCTGGCGATTCCCCACCCGGCATGGAGGCATGGCTGATGCTTGTTTCACAAATCCTGCTCTGGATCGCGATCATCGTGCTTGGTGCGCTGGTGGCGGCGCTCGCCCGGCAAGTGGGCATATTGCATGAACGCATTGCCCCGGCAGGCGCGCTGACGCTGCACCAGAAACTCACTGTCGGTGAGGCTGTAAAGCCGATGGTGCTGAACGCCCTTGGCGGCGAAAGCGTCACAATTGGCGGCAAGCGTGATGGCCGCAGCCAGCTCGTCTTCTTTGTCTCGCCTGATTGCCCGGTATGCAAATCACTGCTGCCCGTGTTCAAATCGGCGGCGCGCGCGGAAAAGGGCTGGCTCGATACCGTGCTGGCAAGCGACGGGGATGAGGCCGGGCAGCGGCGGATGATCATGGAACAGGGGCTGGCGGGCACGCCCTTCGTGCTGTCCGAAGCACTGGGCCGTTCCTTCGGCGTGTCCAAGCTGCCCTATGCCGTGCTGATTGATGAAAGCGGGCGCGTCGCCTCGCTTGGCCTGATCAACAGCCGCGAACATTTTGAAAGCCTGTTCGAAGCCAAGGAGCGGGGTGTGGCTTCGATCCAGGAATTTCTGGCCCGCCGCGAAGGGGAGGCATGATCCATGGCTGATCTGGACACATTTGCCGAAAAGCTGGTGCGCGGGGTTGCGCGCGGCACATCACGTCGCAGCCTGCTTGCCTGGCTCGGCGGCGCGGCAACGGGAGCCGCCGTGTTTCCGGTGTTGCCGGTATCGCGCGCCAACGCCCAGTCCGCACATGGCGCGGGCGGGGTCGGCCACGCGCCGGTCACCTCCGGAACGGCGCAGGATCCGGGTGACCGCACCCAATGCGATTACTGGCGCTACTGTGCGATTGACGGCTTTCTGTGCACCTGTTGCGGGGGCAGCGTCAGCACCTGCCCGCCGGGCACGGAAATGTCTCCCATCACCTGGATCGGCACCTGCACCAATCCGGCGGACAAGCGCGCCTATATCATCAGCTATAATGATTGCTGCGGCAAATCCTCGTGCGGGCAATGCCTGTGCAACCGCAATGAAGGCGATCGCCCGCCCGTGCGACCACAAGCCAATAACGACACCAACTGGTGCCTTGGCACGGAAAGCCAGATCTATAACTGTTCCACCGCCGTGATCATCGGCGTGGCGACGGAGCCCCGCTGATGCGTGCGCTGCTGATGCTGGCCGCGCTGGCTGCCACACCCGCCATTGCGGCGGCGGACGGCGCGGCGATCTACAAGCGCTGCGCCGCCTGCCACTTGCCCACAGGTGCGGGCGTGCCCGGCGCGTTCCCGCCCCTTGGCCCTGATTTTGCGACGCTGGCAAAAGCACCGGCAGGCCGCCGCTATGTCATTCTGGGCGTAATCAAGGGCATTTCCGGCCCGATCATTGTCGGCGGAAAACCCTATCGGGGCGTGATGCCTGCCCAGGCCGGGCTGGATGACGAGGCTGTGGCCGCCGTGCTCAACCATGTTTCTGTCACGTTCGCAAAGACCGGCAAGGGCGCGGCGCCGTTCACCGCTGGCGAAGTGGCCAAGGTGCGCGCGGGCGCGGGTGCCCTCAACGCGGCAGGCGTCGGTGCGCTGCACGCAGCGGCGGGCGGAAAATGAGACGGATGGCTGCCTTTGCCGTGACCGCTGCGGCGGTTCTTGTGGTGGGCGGCGCACAGGCGGGCGGCATGTCTGCCACCATGCCCGGGGTCGGCAATCCCCGGCAGGCGCAGAATGATTACATCCTGAAATGCCAGGGCTGCCACCGGCCAGACGGGAGCGGGGACAAGACCTCAAATCCGCCAATGAACGGCACGGTCGCCCGTTTTCTGGGCGTCGCCGGGGGCCGCGAATATCTGGGACGGGTGCCCGGTGTCGCCACGACTGATCTGGATGACGCGCGGCTTGCCGATCTGCTCAACTGGACACTCTACCGGTTTGACCGGGCGAACGTGCCACCGGATTTCACGCCCTATGACGCGGCGGAAATCCGCCGCTTGCGCCAGTTCCCGCTGCGGGTCGAGGCATCGAAGACAAGGGCTGGACTGGTGGGGAAAATGCCCGGGGGCACGCTGTAAATCATCCGGCTGAAGGGCCGAAAAAGGGAGGCAAGACATGCAAGAGACATATCGGTTCCGCAGCTTCGTGCGCGGCGCACTGGCAATGCTGATGGCCGGAACGGCCAGCACCGCGTTCGCTCAGGCGGCAACAGAGGAAAGCGATCCCACCGAAATCATCGTGACGGCTGCCAAGCGCTCCGAAAACCTGCAAAGCGTGCCGATCTCGGTTTCCGCGATTACAGGCGACGCCCTGTCCAAGAGCCGGGTGACGCAGGCGGACGAACTCGTCACCAAAATCCCCAATCTGCAACTGACATCAACCGTGGGGGACAATACCCCCATCTTCGCGCTGCGCGGGGTTTCCATGTCGGATTACAGCCTCAATCAGGCAAGTCCGGTCGCGACCTATTATGACGAAGTGTACAAGGGCAATTTCGCCTTTCTTGGCATTGCCCTGTTCGATCTGGAACGGGTGGAAGTGCTGCGCGGGCCACAAGGCACGCTTTATGGCAAGAACACCACCGGCGGTGCTGTCAACCTGATCAGCCGCGCGCCGAAGCTGGGCGAAGCGAACGGCTATCTCAACCTGGGCTATGGCAATTACAACCGGGTGGACGTGAATGGCGCGGTTACCCTGCCGCTGGGGGAAAAGGCCGCGCTGCGCGTGGCGGGAACCTGGTCAAAGGCCGATGGCTGGTTCAAGAATGTACTGCCCGGCCAGCCTGACCTTGCCAGCGTCAGCGAATATGGCGTGCGCGCTTCGCTGCTGTTTGAACCCTCTGACGGCGTCCGCTTCATCCTGCGCGGCGCGACAAGTTACCAGAATCCGCGCAACTATGGCATTTATGCGCAGCCCGAAGCGATCAACCGCGCCGGACTTTCGCGGCGGCAGATTGCCGCCAATGTGACGGACAAGCGCCGCGCGCGCACCACTTCACTGTCGCTGACCGGCAATATCGATGTGTCGGACGGGCTGACCATCACCAGCATCACATCCTGGGACAAGGGGCGGCTGCGTTTCTATGAAGATACGGACGGCCAGCCCAACCAGTTGCTCGAAATCCCCTATGTCGATCGTGCCACGCAGTTCGCGCAGGATTTGCGGCTGACGAGCGATTTTGACGGGCCGTTCAACTTCATCCTGGGTGCCTATTACAACCGCGAAAAAGTGTTCAACGAAACCACATTCGAAATCGGCAAGGATATCGATTCCGATGGCCTGCCCGGCGTGACGGATGCGGATTGCGCCATTGGCCTGCCGCTGGGTTGCCTTTTCGACAACAGTTTTGATCAGCTCAAGAAGAGCGTGGCGATCTATACCGATGTGAAGTTCGAAGTGGCCGATGCCCTCACCCTGCGCGGTGGTCTGCGCTATACCCATGACACCGGCGACCAGACCAATTTCCGCTCGGACGCGCTGGGCCCCAACGGGGTGCTGGTCGTCAACCTGATCCCGCCTTCCGCCCTTGCGTACAAGACCAACAATCTTTCAGGCAAGATCGGGCTGGATTACAAGCTGGATGGCGGCAATCTGCTCTATGCCAATTACAGCCGGGGATACCGCGCGAAGAGCTTCAATGCGCAGGCCTTCTTCGATCCGTCCGAACTTTCCGTAGCCAAGCCGGAACAGGTGGATGCGTTTGAGCTGGGAGCCAAAACCCAGTTCGCGGATCGCCGGGTGACGCTGAACATGGCCGCCTTTTACTACAAATACAAAAATCAGCAGTTCATCAATATCAGCCCGGCCACCGCCACCCAGACGCTGGAGAATATCCCCCGCTCCCGCATCATGGGCGGCGAGGCGGAACTGACCGCGCGGGCCAGCGACCGGCTGACCCTGCGGGCCGGGCTGGGCCTGCTCGACACAAAGATCCAGAAGGGCATTGTCAGTGGCGTGAATGTGGCGGGGAATGAACTTTCCAACGCGCCGTCGCTCACCTTTAACGGCGGGGTGGATGCGACAGTGATGGACGGTGATGCGGGCAAGCTCAGCCTGCATGGCGATCTGGCTTATTCGGCAAGCCAGTATTTCGAAGTGATCAACATCGCGCGGCTCCAGCAGAAATCCTACGCGCTGCTATCGGGCCATATCGACTGGGAGTCGGCCAGCGGTCGGTTCAATGCCTCGGTCTGGGGGAAGAATCTGACCAACAAATTCTACTTCACATCGCGGGTTGATCTGCTCGCGGGCTTCGGGTTCGATTATAACCATATCAGCACCCCCCGCACCTATGGCATTACGGTAGGCGTCAAATACTGACCGGCCATGACCGGCTAAAGGAGAGAGACATGGCTGACTACAAATTGCTGATCGGCGGCAGGCTGGTGGCTGGTGATGCCACGATGGATGTCATCAACCCGGCGACCGAGGAAGTGCTGTCCGTCTGTCCGCGCGGCAGCGAACGGCAACTGAACGAAGCGGTCGCCGCCGCCAAAGCTGCTTTCAAGGGCTGGGCGAAAACGCCAATGGCAGAGCGGCGCGCCTGTGTAATGAAACTGGCAGACGCCATAGATGCGAGAACGGACGAATTCGCCCGCCTGCTGACGCAGGAACAGGGCAAGCCGCTTTCGGAATCGACGGCGGAGATTACCTATACCGCCGCGTTCCTGCGCTACCTCGCCTCGCTCAATCTGGAGAACAAGCTGATCGAGGATAATGAGAACCGCCGTGTCGAGATGCGGCGCAAGCCGCTGGGCGTGGTCGGGTGCATCATCCCGTGGAATTTTCCGGTGCTGATCGTGGCGTTCAAGGCACCCGTGGCATTGCTTGCGGGCAACACCCTTGTCATCAAACCCGCGCCGACCACGCCACTCACCACGCTGCGGCTGGGTGAACTGTGCGCAGAGATTTTCCCGGCGGGCGTCGTCAATATCATCACGGACCAGAATGATCTGGGCGGCGTGCTGACCGCGCATCCCGATATCGCCAAGATCAGCTTCACCGGCTCCACCGAAACCGGAAAGAAAGTGATGGCCAGCGCAGCCTCCACAATCAAGCGGATCACGCTGGAACTGGGGGGCAATGATGCAGCCATCGTGCTGGGGGACGTTGATCCAAAGCTGGTCGCGCCGGGGATTTTTGGCGGGGCAACGATGAATGCCGGGCAGGTCTGCCTGGCGGTCAAGCGCGTCTATGCGCATGACAGCATCTATGATGAATTGTGCGACGAACTGGCGAAGCTGGCTGACGCCGCGATTGTCGATGACGGCCTGAAACAGGGCGCGCAGATCGGGCCGCTGCAGAACAGGATGCAGTATGAAAAGGTAAAGGGTTTCCTTGAAGACGCGCGTGCCAACGGGAATATCATCGCGGGCGGCGTGGTGGAGGATCGCCCCGGCTATTTCATCCGCCCGACCATCGTGCGCGACATATCCGACGGCACGATGATTGTGGACGAGGAACAGTTTGGCCCGATCCTGCCGGTTATCCGCTTTTCGGACAATGATGACGCGCTGGCCCGGGCCAATGCCTCACCCTGGGGGCTGGGCGGTTCGGTCTGGTCGAATGATCGCGACAAGGCGTATGACATGGCCTGCGAGATGGAATCAGGCACAGTCTGGATCAACAAGCATCTTGATTTCGGGCCGAACATTCCCTTTGGCGGGGCCAAGCAATCGGGCATCGGCGTCGAATTTGCCGAAGAGGGCCTGCATGAATTTACCCAGATACAGGTGATCAACGAGGCGCGATGACAGACGGGATCAGCTATCGCAGCGGGGCCACGGATGTTCCGCTGCTGGAATATACCATCGGCGAGGCGCTGGACCGGGCAGCGGCAGCTTGGCCGGACGGGCTGGCCCTTGTTTCCCGCCATCAGGGCATCCGCTGGACATGGGCTGAACTGAAAGCCGAAGTTGACCAGGTCGCCTGCGGACTTCTGGCGCGCGGGCTGGTGCCGGGCGAGCGCGTCGGCATCTGGGCACCCAATTGCGCGGAGTGGACAGTCGTGCAGTTCGCGACGGCCAAGGCGGGATTGATCCTTGTCACGATCAACCCCGCCTATCGCACGTCCGAAGTGGAATATGCGCTCAACAAGGTGGGCTGCGTCGCGCTGGTGACGGCAGTGTCCCACAAGACGAGCGACTATCTGGGGATGCTGCGCGGGATCGGGGCGGACCGGTTGCCGCACCTGCGCCTGATGGTATCGCTGGGCGAAGCCGCGCATGACGGGTTCCTGCCTTACGGGGCGCTTGCCAGCCCGGTGGATGCGACAAGGCTCGCTGCCGTTGCCAGCACGCTTGACCGCAATGATCCGATCAACATCCAGTTCACCAGCGGCACCACCGGATTCCCCAAGGGCGCGACGCTCACGCACCGCAACATCCTGAACAACGGCCTGTTCACCGCGCGCACGATCAAGGCGGGGCCGCAGGATCGCATCTGCATTCCCGTGCCGCTGTATCACTGTTTCGGGATGGTGCTGGGCAATCTTGTGGCGCTCACTTCCGGCGCGGCCATGATCTATCCTGGGGAAGCCTTTGATCCCAACCTGACGCTTGAGGCTGTCGCGGCGGAAGGCTGCACCGCGCTTTACGGCGTGCCGACCATGTTCATCACGATCCTCAACCAGCCCGATCTGGACAGGTATGACGTTTCCACCCTGCGCACGGGCATCATGGCCGGTTCGCCCTGCCCGATCGCCACGATGCGCGCGGTGATCGAGCGACTCAACATGGCGGAAGTGACCATCGGTTATGGCATGACGGAAACCAGCCCGCTCACCACCCAGACCGCAACGGATGATCCGCTGGAGGAACGGGTGACAACCGTGGGCCGCGTGCACCCCCATGCCGAAGCCAAGATCATCGGGCCGGACGGGCAGGCCCTGCCGCTGGGCGAGCAGGGGGAATATTGCTCGCGCGGCTATGCCGTGATGCTGGGATACTGGGATGATCCGTCAAGGACCGCCGAAGCGATTGACAGCGAAGGCTGGATGCATTCGGGCGATCTCGCGACGATGGACGCCCAAGGCTATGTCCGGATCACGGGCCGCATCAAGGACATGATCATTCGCGGCGGCGAGAATATCTATCCACGCGAAATTGAGGAGTTCCTGCTTTCCCACCCCGCCATTGCCGATGCGCAGGTGTTTGGCGTGGCAGACGAGAAGTTTGGCGAGGAAGTCTGCGCGTGGATCATCGCCCGGCCCGGCAGCAGCGTTTCCGCCGATGATGTGCTGGCCCACTGCAAGGGCCGGATCGCACATTACAAGGTCCCCCGCCATATCCGCATTGTGGATGCCTTTGCGATGACGGTTACCGGCAAGGCGCAAAAGTTCGAGATGCGCAAGGTCATGGAAGCGGAATTGGGGGTCGCGTGAACGCCCTGCTTCGCGGCGTGCACAATGGCGGATCACCCAGAAACACGCAACGGTGACGCCGCTCCCTATCCCGCCGCGTCCAGCGCCTGCGCCAGATCGGCGATGATATCGTCCACATGCTCCAGCCCGATCGAGAGGCGCACATACCCCGGGGAAACACCGGTTGCGGCCTGATCCTCGGCGGACAATTGGGAATGCGTGGTTGAAGCCGGGTGGATCGCCAGGCTCCGCGCATCGCCGATATTGGCGACGTGGTAGAGCAGTTTGAGCGCATTGATGAAGCGTTGCCCCGCTTCGCGGCCACCCGCCAGCTCAAAGCCGACCAGTCCGCCCTGCCCGCCTGTCAGCAGCTTGTCTGTTCGCGCTCTGGCCTCGCCGCTCAGCAGCGAGGGGTGGATCACGCGCGTCACATCGGCGCGCGCTTTCAGGAAATCGACCACTGCCATCGCGTTGCTGCAATGGCGCGGCATGCGCAGCGGCAGGGTTTCCACACCCTGGATCAACTGGAACGCGTTGAAGGGCGAAAGCGCTGCCCCCAGATCCCGCAGCAGCACCGTCCGCGCGCGCAGGATATAGGCAATGGGGCCGAGCGGTTTGGCCGCCTGCGCCCAGATCGCGCCGTGATAGGAGGCGTCCGGCGTGTTCATATTGGGCTGGCGCGTGGGGAAGGCTTCCCAGTCGAAATTACCGCCATCCACGATCATCCCGCCAATCGAGGTGCCATGCCCGCCGATATATTTGGTGGTGGAATAGACAATGATCGCCGCGCCATGATCAAAAGGCCGCGCAATCAGGGGGGCCGCCGTGTTATCCACGATCAGCGGAATGCCAAGCGGGCGGCCACGGGCGGCAATCTCTGCCATGGGGCAGACGATCAGCTTCGGATTGGGCAAAGTCTCCACATACCAGGCGCGGGTCTTCTCATCGCTGGCCTCCACAAAGGCTCGAGGGTCTGCAGGATCAACGAAGCGCACTTCGATCCCCATATCCCTCATCGTATTGGCAAACAGGTTGTAGGTGCCACCATAAAGATCCGTGCCGCTGACGATATTATCCCCGCTGCGCGCCAGATTCTGGACGGCGTAGGCGGACGCCGCCTGCCCGGAAGCGACCGCCAGCGCGGCAGCGCCCCCTTCCAGGGCGGCGATCCGCTGTTCGAGGATATCCGTCGTCGGATTGCCGATGCGCGTGTAGATATTGCCCAGTTCCGCCAGGGCAAACAGGTTTGATGCGTGTTCGGTATCGCGGAACTGGTAGGATGTTGTCTGAAAGATCGGCGGTGCGACGGAACCCGTTCCCGGATCCGCGCGCCATCCGGCATGGAGTGCCAGCGTTTCGGGGTGCATCGGGCGATCAGCCATTTCGTCTCTCCCTGTGGACAGGATGCGGACTTTGCCCGTGCAAAGGGCCAAAGTCGATTCGCACATATCAGCAGGAATGTCAGCCAGGCCTTGGGGACGTCAATGTCCGTTTCACCGCGCTTGTGATCCGATCCATGCCAGGGCCGATGCCATGCAGGGATCGCGGCCAGCGGCGATATCGGCCAGTCCCGGCTTCACCATCACATCGGGCCACACGCCGCGATCCGGCTGTCTGGTGATGGAAAAGTTGCCGATGACCGGCACATCGAACTCCAGGCCGCTCGCCGGCAGCCGGACGAAGAAATAGCCATTCCCGTTGATCCCGCGCAGATTGCCGCCACTCTGTTCGCCAAACAGGCGAATCAGCCCGGATTCCCGCGCCCGCCGCGCGAAGGAGAATGTGGCCGAACTGCAGGTTGGTCCGATGAGCGCGGCAACCGGAAGATTGATGCGCGGGCCGACAGCGGCAATGGTGTCGCTCGCTTCCTTGCCCAGTTCATAAAACCCGTTCCCGGCATCTGTCGCGGTTTCTCCGATCAAGCGGAAGCTGTCATCCCATGTGTCGAGATAGGGATCGAGGTCTTTGGGCGTCCGGCGATACCGCACAAGCTGCCGGTATCCTTCGAATTGCATGTCCTTGCCGGAGAGGCGGGCGAAAATCGCGTTGCCGCACTCGTTGCCGCCCTCATTGTCGCGCAGGTCAATGACCATGCCCTTCGCGCCTGTGAGGCTGTCGAGCCGATCCCTGAGCCAGCCCTCCCAATCCCAGCCGCTGTTGTACATCACCCAGCTTGGCATGGTGAGCACCGCGATTCCGTCCTTCATCTCCCAGGTCCAGAACGGGGCGGAGGTGCCATCGGTCTCGATCGTATGGCGCGTCGCGCGGCGCGCTTCGGGCGCCAGGGCGGCAAGTTCGCCTTCACGGTGATGACCGGCTGGCGTCCGATACTCCAGAGTGAACATGCCCTGCCGCGGTGGCAGGATCAGGCCCTGATAGATGTCGAACGTTTCGAGCCGGTCTGTATTGCGCATGGCCATTTGCGCGACCCGCTTGGCATCGTTGCTGCCATCGGCCCTGGCATAGGCAACCAGCCGCTTCAGCACGCTCCCTGCTGCCTGGCCGTTTATCGAGAGTATTTCCGTCCCGCGCGCGAGCATGTCGCTGCCACTCCGGTCTGCCAGCACCACCATCTTCCCGTCGATCCAGCCAAACTCGAACGGCACGCGGGTTGGCCGCTCGAACAAGGCCTGCACAATGGCCTTGCGCTGGTTGTAGGGATTGCATTGGCTGTGTCCGCAGCGGATCCCGGCCATGAAGGCTGAAAGAAGCAGGAAGCGATCCTCGATGCTGCCGGCCGCCACATAGTCCGCTTCCAGGCGGCGCAGGCGCGCCTCGGCTCTGGCTGGCGTCTGGTACCGGTACAGCCCGGGATGGAGCATCAGCGCCCGGCGAATAATGTCAATATCCTGCCGGTATTCGCCCGACGACGGGGCGGCCCGCAGATAGCTGTGTTGCGCCAGTATCCCTGCGCCGCCCAGCGCGAACAATGTGCGTCTCGTGATCTTTGTCATGTCAGCGGCGGTGTCATGCTTTTGCCGGGGCTTCGCCTCAGATCGCGGCAATCCGTGCATTATTTTGATTTTGAGCCCTCATGACGGCGATAGGTGGAGGGGCTGCAACCATAGGCCACGCGAAACGCCCGGTTGAAACTGGCCTTGGAGCTGAAACCACTGTCCAGCGCCAGATCCAGCAGATCATCGTCCGCCCCTTCACGCAGCCGCCGTGCCACTTCATCGCAGCGCAGGCGATTGATAAAGCCGGAAAAATTCTGCCCCAACCCCTCGTTGAAGGCGCGCGACACATAGGCGCTATTGGTGCCAAGCAGCTTTGCCAGACGCGGGACGCTGAGTTCGGGATCGACAAAGAGCCGATCGCGCCGCACGCGTTCGGCCCAGTCGCCCGCCCTGGCGCTCCAGTCGGTCGATGGCGGCGCGGGCGGCTCCAGTTCGGACAGGCGCGGGAACGGCAATGCCGCGTGCCGCCACCCCTCAATGCCGAGAAAGAGGGCAAACACGCCGATCGCGAGATAAAGCCCCATGAGTCCGCGATAGCCGAGCGGCCGGATCAGATCCCAGACGCCATATCCGGCCCAAATGGCGAGGAGGACAAACAATGCCGCCACTGCCCGCTCCAGCCAGGCCAGCGCAAACCGGTGGTCATCACTGCGCTGGCCCGACAGGCGGGCGCGATAGTCCGTGATGGCAGCGCGGCTTGTGAAGCCATAGCCCGCCAGGCCGGCGACAACACCCGCGCCAGTGACAAGATCATAGGCCAGTGACGACTGATCCAGCCAGACATTCTTGAAAGGCTGACGCAGCAGCACAAACGCACCCGCCAGATACAGGAATTGCAGGGCGGCGGGCACCAGATGCCGCCATCCGCCGCGTGGCCAGTGGCCGTTCAGCAGCGCGTGCACATAAAGATGGGCCATGGGCGCGATTGCCAGTGACAGGGCAAACGGGGCAAAGCTCAGCCACGGCCATTTGTCATAAAAGCCCGCGAACCCGATCATCCAGGGTGTGATCATGCCAGACAGGATGACCAGCAACGCCGCCAGCGTCCGGTTCGCCGCGCGGTTGCGGATCGGGTTGGTGAGCGCAGCGGCCAGCAGCATCAACTGGACAAAGATCACCGAAAGGATCGCGGTGCGCCAGCCGTAAACAAGCTCAGTCCCCATTGTCCCCGCCTAACATGATGGGCCGGCTATCCGAAGGCGATTTTTGTCCGCACGGATGCGGGCACCCGAAACCTCTCACGCGCAGGGCACGTTCGTGACAGCGCCCGCCTAAAACAAGTGGCATTGGTGACGTTTACCACGCCATGGGCACACAGACCGAACATTCGCATGCGCCAGCGGGATCACTCCTGGGCTGGCTGGGCATTGGAAATTCGCGGGCAAAGGCGCGGACAGGGGAGGAGGCTGCCATGCGGGGCAGACCGTCAGCATCTCCGGCCAGCCTTGTCAAACAGGGCCGCCACCAGCTCCTTGACGATATTTCGGCTCTGCTGCTCGACAATGATCTGGAAATTACGCCCGCCAACCTGGCAATCATGCACGCGGCCTGTTCCGGCGCCAATCCGCGTCTGGCGCGGCAGATGACGGCCCGCGCCGTCTCGGGCGAAGCGATCACGCAGCAATGGCTGGACGAGATCGGCGGCAGCGATGCCGAAAAGCAGAAGGGCAATGAGATCGAAACGCTCGTGACCCGGCTGGAATCCCATCTCGAAGCCTTCGCGAAAAGCGCGCGTGCGGCGCATGTCGCCTCCGCGACCTATGGCGCCGATCTCGCCCAGCACGTCACAGAGCTGGAGCAGGTCAAGGATACAGGCCAGATCGTGATTGACCTTGCCGATCTGGCCAAGACCATGCTGGAACGCACCCGCAAAGTGGAAGGGGACATGCGCCGGAGCGAGGAAGAAGCCAGATCACTGCGGAAGAGTCTGGAAAAGGCCACGCGTGATGCGGAACGCGACCATCTGACCGGATTGCCAAACCGCCGCTCATTCGAAGCCTTGCTGGAAAGACAGTATCGTGAAGCCAAGGCAGAGATGGAATCCCTCACGGTCGCCTTTTGCGACATTGACCATTTCAAGCGGGTCAATGACATGCACGGGCATGACACGGGTGACCGGGTGATCAAGGCCGTCGGCGAAACCCTGTCCCGGATAACCAACGACAATTGTCACGTGGCCCGGCACGGTGGCGAAGAGTTCGTCATGCTGTTCCGCGGAATCACGCCTGCCGAAGCCAAGCAGCGCCTCGATGAAACCAGGGAGCGAATGGCCGGGCGCAGCTTTGTCAATCGCAAGACCGAAGAACCGATCGGACAAGTGACCTTTTCCGGCGGTGTGGCGGACGTGTTCCGGTTCGAGGATGCGCGCGCCGCGCTGGCCGCTGCTGATGAGGCGCTGTACCGGGCCAAAGAGGCCGGCCGGAATTGCATCATGCTGGCGTGAGGAGCGCAATCCGGGCGCGGGCCCGTCAGCGCGCGCGATACTGCCGGATCGGTGCGCCCGTTTCCGCCATCAGCCAGTTACGGGCTCCCGGGTTTCCGGATCATCTCCTGCTGGAACGCCGTCTGCATGTACATGCCTTCAAATGCGGGTGAATGGGGCAACGCATAATCGGCCATTGCCGGGCCGGGCATCATGGTGGACAGGCTGAGCACATCAAGCGGGCTATCGAGCCGCACCCCAAAGCTGCGCGCTGACCGCCAGCGAACCACGCCGGTACAGCGTCCATAGCCGGCGATATCAATCGTGATGCGCGCATGCTCCTCCGGCGGGAACAGCGCCTTGATCGCAAAGCCCAGCGGCGCATAGTTGGTGACAAGAACGAGTTGCCCGGAGTGTTGCGGCACCAGCATCTGCGCGACAAAAAGGCTGCGATGGCGAAGCCGCTTGATGCGCGTCCGCCGTGGCTGCCCCTTCACTCCGGGTGTTTCGCGCGCGGTTTGGAACATGATATCGGGGCACCTTTCCAGCCTATGGTGATAACGGCCCCGGGGCAGGTGCAATTTAGGCGAAGCGGCATTTTTCTGCGGGTGCGGAGACAATCAGCCCGATCGTCTCCCCGTTCAGATAGAAGCGGAACTCCGAGGGATCGCCCGTGGCCGTCTTGTTGTCCGCCTCGCGGCGTGACAGTATCTGCCCTTCGGCATTGCTCGCAAACGACACGGAACGCGGGCGCCCGTCGGCAATCTGCACCTGCTTGAGATGGCCGTTGGCATCATAGCTGTAGGTGGAGGTGTAGAGGCTGTTCCCCACGCCGAATATCTGGTTGAACAGGCTATTGGGGTTATAGGCCGTATCCCGGTTATGGAGCGTCTGCGCCTGCACCGCCCCGTCCCACCAAACACGCGCGTCGCCACACGGGCCTGCACGCCATTGAGCACATCGGGAAGGCTGACCGCTACCGGCTCCCGCGCGTCCGGCTGCGCGGTTTTGGCCACCAGTTCCTCGAACCGGACTTCGGAACGTTTGAACGCCACCGTGTTCACGTTGGCAAGATTGTTTGCGATCACCTCAAGCCCGCGCTCCTGCGCGCGCAATCCGGTAGCGCCGATATAAAATGCCCCGTTCACCGCACCGCCTCCCCGAAATTCGTGATCACGCGCGCCATCAGATCATCATAGACATTCATCACGCGCTGCCCGGATTCGGCACGGCGCAGGGCTTCCATCATCAGAACCATTTCGTCGCCGGTGCTGACATTGGAGGCTTCAAAGCCACCCTGACGCAAGGTGGCATCATCCACCGGCGCGAGTGTCCCGCCATCCCGCGCGCCGTTCGCGGCGCTGGCGGACGCGAAGACAGCGATACGCCCCACGATGTCTCCGCCGTCGATCACACTGCCATCGGCACGAATCTGAAAATCGCCAGTCTTCACGGCGATATCGCTGCCGCTGGCCGATTGCAGGCGGAAGCCCTGGGCATTGACGAGGTATCGGTCTGGATCGACCGCCAGTTGCCCCTGGCGCGCATAGATCACCGAATCATCACGACGAAACGCGAAATAGCCCGCACCCATGATCGCGACGTCCGTCGGTTTTCCCGTTTCAACGAACTTGCCCTGACGAAAGTCGATAGCAGCCGCCACATCGGGAACAGGCACATCATCATTGCTATGTGTCTGAATCAACGTAGAAAATGCAACACGCCTTTTATATGAAGGCGTAGTTCCATTAACAAGATTTTCGGCCGCAATTTCAACACGGCGCTCAGCTTGAGCCAATATCGATGACGCATACTCTACAAGACCACTCATATGCCCAAGCTAGTCTTGTGAGTTTGAAATGAAAAGCCGAAATCGGCGGCGTCGTGATTTCAATTACACTCTAATCTGAATTCAGGATGGCGAATGATCTTAAATCTATTGATTGCGGAACCTCATTGACTGAGATCACGGCCAGACGCGGCGCATTACGGCGCAGGAACGCGCGCAGATGACGGCGAATTTGCGGGCCGCACAGCAACACCGGAGCAAGACCGGCCTGAACCATCGAATCAACGAGCGGCAGCGCTTTTCGCACCAGCGATTCTGCCAGCCGCGGATCAAGCACCAGACCGCTGCCACCATCAGCGCGGCCGATATTTTCGGTGATCTGGGCTTCAACGCGGGGATCGAGGCTGAGCACCGCGAGTTGCGGGTTGCGGCCACGCAGATCGTGACAGATGAGATGACTGAGGCGCTGCCGCACCAGTTCGGTCAGTTCCCCGTGATCCTTGGTCAATCGCCCGACATCGACCAGAATTTCGCAGATCAGATCCGGATTGCGGATGGAAACATCCTCGCCCAGAAGATTCTGGAGCAGGCGTTGAATATCAGACACAGTCATGATGGCGGGTACAAGTTCTTCGATCAATCCCGGCTGGCGGGCGCGCACTGCATCAAGGATGGTCACGACATCACTGCGCGTCAGCATCAACTGCGCCTCGCCGCGCACGACTTCGCTCACATGCGTCAGAAGCACGGTGACGGGATCGACAAGTGTATAGCCTGCGCTGCGCGCGGTTTCCCGGTCATCATCGGCAATCCAGCGCGCGGGCAGGCCAAAGGCCGGGTCTGACACCGCGATCCCGGCCACTTCGCGGGTGGTGCCCGACGACTCGATGGCCAGTGTCATGTCCGGGCGGATCATGGACGCCGAATGGGTGGTGCCGGACAGGCGTATCTCATAATCATACGGGGCCAGATCAGGATTATCCTGAATAGTCACGGGTGGTATGGCAAAGCCCCGCGTTTCCAGTTGCTGCTTGCGCAGGACGGCAATCCGGTCGCTGATCACCGGCTTCTGGGCCACCCATTTGCTGGCCAGATCCTTGCCCAGCGCAATGGTGATGGGCGGCTGCGCGCGACCAAGCCCTTCAGCTTCGCCGGGTTGGACGTCGCCTGCGCCGGTTTCGCCCTCCCCAGCGTGGAAACGCCGCCCACGGGCCGCCATCCAGCCCGTCGCCGAGAGGAGGAGGAGAATGCCGATCGGCCATTTCGGCATGCCCGGCAACAGCATGAGTACAACCAGCGTGCTCATCACGATCAGGGGGATTTTGGGCACAGAGGCAAACTGGCTGAAAATCTCCGTGCCCAGTTCCCGGTCTGCTGCCGACCGGGTGACAATGATCCCGGTTGCCACCGAAATGACCAGCGCTGGCACTTGCGTGACGATCCCGTCACCGATGGTCAGAAGCGTATATTGCTGCAGCGCTTCTGACCAGTCGAGGCCGTGCTGGGCCATGCCGATGATCCAGCCGGCAATGATATTGATCAGCACGATGATGACCCCGGCAATGGCATCGCCCTTCACAAATTTGCTGGCACCATCCATCGCGCCATAGAAGGCGGCTTCCTTTTCCAGGTTTTTCCGCCGCGCCTTGGCCTCGTCCTGATCGATCAGCCCCATGCTGAGATCAGCGTCAACGCTCATTTGCTGGCCCGGCACCGAATCCAGCGTGAAGCGTGCTGCCACTTCCGACACACGCTGGGCGCCCGCCGTCACCACGACATATTGCACGACGATCAGGATGAAGAACACCACAAGACCGATAACGAAATTGCCCTGAACCGCGAACGCGCCCACGGCATTGATCACATCGCCCGCATTGCCTTCGGTCAGGATCAGGCGCGTGGCCGCGACGTTCAGCGACAGGCGGAACAGCGTGGCGACAAGCAGCAGTGAGGGAAAGGTCGAGAATTCTACCGGCTTGCCGACATAGAATGTCAGCATGAGGATCGTCATCCCGAACGAGAAATTGAGGATGATGAGGAAATCGAGCAGCGATGTGGGGATCGGCGCGAACAGGATCAGCAGGATGCCGATGACACCGCCGACCAGAAACAGGTCATTATTGTTCCGCAGGAAGCGTCCCAACATCATGCAGGTTCCTTGTTCGCCAGATTGTGGTGGAGATAAAGATCCGCCACCGCCTGATAGTGTGGCTCGGGGATTTCCCGTTCAAGCTGGCCGCTGACGAACAGCGCCCGGGCGAGCGGGGGATCGCGGACGATGACCACGCCGTGCAGGAACGCGAGGCGCTTGATCCGTTCGGCAACATGGCCCGACCCGCGCGTCACGACATGGGGGGCGGACATGCGGGCCTTGTCGTAGCGCAGGGCTATGGCGATATGGTCCGGGTTGGCGATGATGATGTCCGCGCCTTTCACATTGCGCAGGCTTTGGGAAACCCTTGAAAATTCCGCGTGGCGCTTGCGCCGTTTCTGCCGGATCCGCGGATCGCCTTCATTCTCCCGATGTTCACGACGAAGTTGACGCCGGCTCATCCGCATCCCCCGCCCAAATTCCCGGCGGGCGAGGATCTGGTCGATGACCGCGAAAAAGAAAGCCGCCAGCGTGCACCACAAGACCAGCCTGAAGGTGACGCCGCCCATGACAGCCAGCAGCCTCACGCCGTCGGTGGCCGACAATATGTCCGCGCGCAGGGCCTTGGCGATCACCAGCCACGCAATGACCCCATAAGCCGACAGTTTGAGCAGGCTCTTGAAGGCCTCAATCAGCATCCGCCACGAAAATAGTCGCTTGAGACCCTTTGCCGGAT
The DNA here is from genome assembly GCA_031411035.1 of Sphingomonadales bacterium. Lineage (GTDB taxonomy): Bacteria > Pseudomonadota > Alphaproteobacteria > Sphingomonadales > Sphingomonadaceae > Aquisediminimonas. Next base: position 17,615 of record JANOAJ010000203.1, on the reverse strand, counting down.
TGATGCGACCAAAGTCTGGCTTGAGCGGGGTGACAGAGAAAATCGGCCCGACCTGGAGGAGTTCGCCCGCGAGCACCACGGCGAACACGCCCCCTCCCAGGATCATCAGATATCCGACCGCCGGTGAAAACAGCGCGCCCGCCACTGCGAAAAGCGCTGTGCCGCCTTCGGCGGCACCCGGCACCGCGGCAATGGCTGCTGCGCCTGCGCGTGCGACCGAGACCGCCATCTCCGGCCCGATCAGCCATGCAAATCCAACCGCCGCGATCAGGGTGGAAAACATGCCCAGGTCCATGCCCCGCGCAACCGCGCCGCGTTCGCGGGACTTGCGCAGGCGAAAGGGCGTTGCCTGCTCTGACTTGTCGAGTTCAGACTCGTCCATCCGTCACATCAGTCGCAGCATGACAGACAGGGCGTCCGTCACCATCTGCACAAAGAGCGCGCCCGAAATGCCAAGAACCAGAGGCAGGACAAACAAGAGCAGCAGCCCTTTGACCTGAATTCCAAGCAACAGGGCATTCATCTGCGGCACCGTGCGCGAAAGCATGGCAACGACTATATCGGCAAGAAACATCGCCAGTATGCCACCGCCCGCCACGCCGAAGGCGATGAGCGACACCACGAATGTGTAGGACGTGAATGTCACCAGGGCCGGCATGGCAAAAGCGGATGCGAGCGGAGCAACCTCAAGCGACGCGGCGAAGAAGCGCACGACGCCAAGATGTCCGTCCATCGCAAAAAAACTCGCCGCTGCCAGATAGGCGAACAGCGTTCCGACCAGCGGCGTCTGGCTTCGTGTCGTCGGGTCAATCAGAAGCGCGAGGCCGTAGCCGGACTGTATGTCAATCGTCCGCCCCGCCATATACAGCGCGCCAAACAGGAATTGCAGCACGACCAGAGGCACAAGACCGAGAAACGCTTCGCGCCCGATGCCCGAGACAATTGTCGCCATGTCGGGATCCGCGAGGCGCGCGGTGGCGGGGTGAGTGGATACAAGAATGGCGGCAACACCGATGCCCAGCAGGGCGAGGAAAATCCGTGGCATTCTGGTGAGCGTGAAGGGCGGCGCAAAGGCGAATACCGGCGCGATCCGGAGGCTTAGCAGCCCGGTTGACGCCACCCAGTCCGCAATGCCGTTGCCCCCGCCCATGTCTGTCAGCCCAGATTGGGTATGGACCGGATCAGCGACAACGCGAACTGCATCATCCTTCCGATCATCCAGGGCCCCAGAAAGATCAGCAACATCCCGGATACCACCATCTTGGGCACGTAACTGAGTGTCATTTCCTGCAACTGGGTCGTTGCCTGAAGCACACTGATCAGCAGCCCCACGACAAGAATGGCCGCCAGGATCGGCGCGCAGATGACCATGGCCTGCCACAGCATCTGATCCATCAGATTGATTGCCTGGTCCTGAGTCATGTGCCCGTCTTTCCGCCCGACGGCGAGAGGCCCAGACCCATCATGGCCTGAGCCAGCGTTTTTCCGCCAACCCCCACAGGCATGTTCATCGCCCGCTCCCGGATTTTGCCAGCGAGCGCGGGGTTCCCGTCCGCTTCCAGCAAAAGCGTGCGCGCGAGAAGTCCGCCAAAGCAGTCTTTGTCCAGCCGAAGGGCGATATCCGCGCGACGCCGCGCGCTGTCCAAATGCCCGGCGGCAATATCCGCGACCGCAAGCGCCCCGTGACTCTCCGCGAAATTGCCATCGAGCGCCAGCGCATGTTCAAACAGGCTGCGCGCACCGCCGAGATCGCCCGCGACAAACTTCGCCCAGCCCGCGGAAATCCATGAGCCCAGATGATCTCCGAAGAGTTCGGCCCCTTTTTCCAGGCATTGCGCTGCCTTTCCGGCGTTTCCGGCAGCGAGCAGACCAAGACCTTTGCCAAGCCAGGCACGCGGCGCCAGCGGCTGCGCCTCCAGCGCCCGATCAAACAGCGCGAGGGCATCAGACGGTGCCTCCTGATTGAGCGTGAGAAGGCCCTGCGTCGTCAAGGCATCGGCACCACCCCCGGCTTGCAGCGCATAATGGGAAGCCAGTTCGGGATCATCCGCATCCATCGCCGCTACGGACAAGGCACCGAGCAAATCATCATTGCCGGGAAAGCGTGCGACTAGCTTCGCGCCTTCGGCAAGCGCTGCATCCAATTGTCCGAGATGATGGAGCATCTGGACTTTGAGCGACGCTGCGCGCGGCGTGACGGCAACAGCCTCATCATCAAGCAGCGCAAGGGCGTGCTGATGTTCATTCTGGATCGCATGAATCCAGGCCCGATTGAATCGCACGGCGGGATTGCCGGATCCTTCCGCCCGAAGCCGGTCAAATATGCTTGCGGCCTCGCCCCAGTTCCCTTCGCGTATCGCCACAAGGCCCAACAGATTGACAAGGCCGGCCGGCAGCGGCGTGATCTTTGCGTATCGCCCAAGTAATTGCTTTGCTTCAACAATTTTCGATATGTTGAATGCTTCATTAGCGGCATCAGAAAGAAGTGAAAGATTATCCGGATCATCAGAAAGATAAGCCAAAAGCCTTTCCAGTCTGGCACTATCACCTGCAGATTTTCCCGAACCCATGAAAAGAGGAGACTCCACCTTATAACTAAACCCAACAGACACATGCCCTATCACGGGTGACCAGCACAAGTGACTTTGTTGTGGTGGTGACCGCAGTGAGACCCCGTTTGCGATCACACGCCTTTCCCCTTCAGCACGGAAGCCTTCCGGAGCCCGATCAAACCGGGCGCGCTGCGGCCTGGAATTGGCGGGAACCGGGACATGGTCATCCACCGGTTGCGGGTCAGCAGATTGAACCGCCTTCTTCAGGATTGCGCTTGGTTGAGCCGCGTGCAAGAATTCCCCGGAACGGGGGGCTGCGACGTCGTGTCAACTATTCGCACATTGTTGATGATGATCGCCACGGCCTTTTCATTGACGGCTGCGGTTGCCGCGCAATCGCCGCCAGCGGCAGCAAGCGCGCCGGAACGCCGCATTGCGCTTATCATTGGTAACGACAAATATGCGGACCCGGCCCTGTCCCACATCGGCGTGGCCAATGTGACTCGGGATATGGCGCTGCTGGAACGGTCCTTCCGTCAGGTCGGCTTCGATGTCGAATTGGCGCATAATGCCACTGCCGAGCAAGTGCGCGAACGCTTTGTTGCCTTCAAGACCAAGGCGCAGACGTCTGATGTAGCGGTCATCTATTTCACAGGTCTTGGCGTCCAGGTTGACGGGGCCGACTATCTTGGCGGTACAAATCTCAAGCTGGATGATAAAAGGCCAGCCTCTCTGGAAGCCGCAGGTTTTGTATCATTGCGCGATGCTGCCGTGACGGTCCAGTCGGCCCGCAAATTCGCCATGGTGATGGCCGAGTCCAATCGAACCAATCCCTGGGCAGCTTCCACCCGTGGATTCAGTCTTGCCTACCGCCCAACCGAGCTTGCCACGGATTCCGATGTCGTGATCTTTTACGGGTCTCAGGATGGAAGCGGTTCCGAAGACGGGCCAGCCGGAGGCAATGGCCCGTTTGCGTTGGCGGTTGCCAGGCACATGCTGGAGCCGGGGCTTGAAATTGGCCTGTTCGCCCGCCGCGTGCGCGCCGACGTGATGCGCGCCACAAAGTCCGCCCAGCGACCCCAGCTTTACGGGGAGCTTGGCGAGCGTGAATTCTATTTTTCCGGTGCGCCACAGACGGTTCCCGTCGCGGGCCCGGCGGTGTTTTCGGAACAGCCGCGTCTGGCGCTGGTCATCGGCAACAGTGACTATAACCGCGATGGCGATCTTGACGATGATTATGACAGCGCGGCCGTTCAGGAACAGGGCTTTGCACCGGACCTTACAAACACGGCCAATGATGCGCGTGATATCCGGGATTCGCTTGCGCGGCTGAAATTCAGTGTCGATCTCGTCGAGAATGCGGATTATCCAGCCACCCTGGCGGCGCTGTTCGCGTTCGAGGAGAAGATCAACAAGGCTGGCGAAGATGCAATCGTCGTGATCTATTATGCTGGTCACGCTATTCAGGTGGGCGGCGCCAATTTTCTGGTGCCCGTCAACGCCAAGCTGCCCCCGGTAGATCTGAACCGATTGCCTCCGGCACAGGCTGAAGCCATCCTGCTGCAATATGCGCTTCCCTTGCAAACGACCCTGCTGGGTCGCCTGAAGGATCCAAGCAGGCGGGGTCTCAATCTTGTCATCCTCGATTCCTGCCGGGAGGATCCGTGGGAACGGCGCGGGGCAGGCAGGGGCGTCTCACGCGCTGTCGGCGGCAGCCAGGGCCGGTCACGGGGGCTGGGCGAAGTGCGGATCGACCTGCGCCGCACCGCCATCTCATTTGCAACCAAGCCGGGGGATGTGGCCGCTGACGGCGATGGGCGCAACAGCCCCTATACCGCAGCGCTCAAAGCGCTGGTCGAGGAACCGGGCCTGTCCGTTGTGGAGTTGCTCAACCGGGTCGGCGAGAAAGTCGAAACGGATACCGATGGCAAACAAGTGCCCTGGACGAATTCACCAGCACTCGGCCGGACGTGCCTGGGCGCCTGCATTGTTGCGCAATGAGCGCCGCCACACCACGGACAATCGGCCCGGCATCTCGACGAAAGACACAAAAGATCAACTGACACGTGGTGGAGCTTAGGGGAGTCGAACCCCTGACCTCGTCATTGCGAACGACGCGCTCTACCAACTGAGCTAAAGCCCCGCACCACGCCGCCGCCATTAGCGCTGGTGTTTCACCGATGCAATGGCGGAAACAGGGTTCCGCACGTCACCCGCATTGCGCGCGGTGGAGCAGTTTCTGGTCAGCCAGAACCAGTGCCATCATCGCTTCCACCACCGGCACGCCGCGAATGCCGACGCACGGATCGTGACGGCCCTTGGTAACAATTTCGGTCGCTTCGCCTTCACGCGTGATGGTTTCCACGGGCGTCAGGATCGAACTGGTCGGCTTGAACGCGACCCGCACGATGACGGGCTGACCGGTGGATATGCCACCTGCGATGCCGCCAGCATTATTGGCGAGAAATTCAGGGGCATTGCTGCCCGGCCGCATCGGATCGGCATTCTCCTCACCGCGCAGCCGCGCGGCCTGAAAGCCGGCGCCGATTTCGACACCCTTGGTGGCATTGATGCTCATCATCGCGGCGGCCAGCTCGCTATCCAGCTTGGCATAGAGCGGCGCGCCCCAGCCCGCTGGCACACCACGCGCGACACATTCGACCACCGCCCCCAACGACGATCCGGCCTTGCGGGCTTCATCCACCAGTGTTTCCCAGCGCCCCGCCGCCGCTTCATCGGGGCAGAAAAAGGGATTCTTGCCAATCTGGCTGGTTTCAAAATTGTCACGGTTGATCGCATCGCCACCGATTTCGGTGACATAAGCGAGGATTTCGACTTCGGGAAGCACCAGCCGCGCCACCCCGCCCGCTGCCACGCGCGCTGCCGTTTCCCGGGCGGACGAGCGCCCGCCGCCACGATAATCGCGAAAGCCATATTTGGCATCATAGCTGTAGTCGGCATGGCCGGGCCGGTATGCCTTGGCAACTTCGGAATAATCCTTGGACCGCTGATCGGTATTTTCGATCATCAGCGAAATCGGCGTCCCCGTCGTCCGGCCTTCAAAGACACCGGAAAGGATGCGGACGGCATCCGCTTCCTGGCGCTGGGTCGTATATTTGGACGTGCCGGGGCGGCGCTTGTCGAGAAAGGGCTGGATATCCGCTTCCGAGAGCGGCAAGCCGGGCGGGCAGCCATCAACAACCGCACCGAGCGCAGGTCCGTGCGACTCCCCCCAGGTGGAGAAGCGGAAAACATGACCAAAGCTGTTATAGCTCATGCCCCTCTCCCTTCTGGGGAAAGGGAGGGGCCCGCCGCGAAGCGGTGGGAGGGTGAGGGGACTTCAGCCATTCGCAACTTGTGACTTATCAATTCCAGCACCCCATCCATATTATCGCGCACCTCATTGTTCCAAAATCTCAATACCTGAAAGCCCTCAGTTTCCAGAAACAAGCTGCGGTGGTGATCATATTCTGCATCCTCAACGTGCTGCGAGCCATCCGCCTCTATCACCAGCTTTCGCTCCAGGCAGACGAAATCGACGATAAATGGTCCGATCCATACCTGTCGGCGGAACTTGCTGGCTTCGATTTGCCGGTTGCGTAGATGCCACCAGAGCCGGCGTTCGGCATCAGTCGGCGCTTTGCGCATTTCGATGGCTCGTTTGGCGATTTCATAGCTTGGCGGGCGTGTCATGTTCCCTAACCCTTCCGCCGCTACGCGGCTCCCTCCCTCTCCCCAAAAGGGAGAGGGATTTATGTCAGCGCGATATCCGGGGCATCCTCCTGCTTCATGCCGATCACATGATAGCCCGCATCTACATGGTGCGTCTCGCCCGTCACGCCCGACGACAGGTCTGACAGCAGATAGAGGGCGGAACCGCCGACATCGTCAATCGTGACATTGCGGCGCATCGGGCTGTTGAGTTCGTTCCATTTCAGAATGTAGCGGAAATCGCCAATGCCCGATGCCGCCAGCGTCTTGATCGGCCCGGCGGATATCGCATTCACACGAATGCCTTCCGGCCCCAGATCATTGGCCAGATATTTGACTGAGGTTTCGAGCGCCGCCTTGGCCACGCCCATCACATTGTAATGCGGAATCACCTTTTCCGCGCCATAATAGCTGAGCGTCAGCAGCGCCCCGCCATCCGGCATCATCTTGCGCGCGCGGGCCGCGACCGCGACAAAGGAATAGACGCTGATGTTCATCGTCATCAGGAAATTGTCGAGGCTGGTATCCACATAGCCGCCGCGCAGTTCATTCTTGTCGGAAAAGCCGATGGCGTGAACGACGAAATCAATCGTGGGCCAGCGGGCGGCCAGCGTTTCGAACGTCTTGTCGAGTTCGGCCATATTGGCGACGTCGCAATCGATCAGGAAATCGCTGCCCAGTTGCTCCGCCAGCGGACGAACGCGTTTTTCCAGTGCCTCTCCCTGAAAGGAGAAAGCGAGTTCCGCGCCTTCCGCGCTGAGTTTCTGCGCAATGCCCCAGGCGAGGCTGCGATCATTGGCGAGCCCCATGATCAGCCCGCGCTTGCCCTTCATGTATCCAGCCATTTGGCCTCCGCAAATTCCGTTACTGCGCGCCCCTTTGCCCGTTTTCGCGCGCATCCGCCAGTGCCGCGTTAAGGTGCACGGCGATCACCAGCCCGAAGCCGACAAACCAGAAAAAAATGAGCGCGATCATCACGCCCGCCAGCCCGCCATAGGTAAGCGCATAGCCGCCCAGCCCCTCCAGCACGCGCGGCAACAGCGCCAGTACGCCATACCACCACAGCGCCACAACCAGCGCGCCGGGCCATTTGGGAAAGCGGACGGCCCGGTATTTGCTGGGCGTCAGCGTCCAGAACAGGCACAGCGCCGCAATAAAGATCGCCACGACCGGGATGAAGCGGGTCGATCCGATCCATTCGGCCACCCGGTCTGCCGCCGGCACATAGCGCACAAGCAGTTCCTGCGCCGCGGTGAGGAATATCTGGGCTGAAAAGGCCATCATCATCACGACCACCGCGCCGATCACAAACACCACCCCGATCAGCCGGTTCTGCCAGAATGGCCGCCCATAGCCGGTGCCATAGGCACGCCGCAGCACTTCCCGCAGCGTCTCGATAAAGCTGCCCACGGTCCACAGGCCCACCAGCCCCCCGACCCAGAGCAGATTTCCCGTGCGTGCCGTCAGCACCTGACGCGCCGTATCTTCCACCATTCCCGCCACGCTGCGCGGCATCGTTGCCATCACCGCGCGCAGGGCAGACAGCGCTTCATCCGGATTGCCTGCCAGTTGGGCAATCGCCGCCATCACGATGAAAAAGGGAAAGATCGTCAGCAGGGTCAGATAGGCAAGATTGCCCGCGTGAATGAAGCCGTCATTATAGACGCCCACATAGATACGCCGGACCACCTCGAAGCCGCGCGATCCAGGGCCGATATGGCCCCACAAGCCGGGTCGGTGCGGATGGGCATCAGGATGCGTGCGGCGGGCTTCGGGCGATTCGGGGGAAATATCCCGCACGCGACTGCCTTAGACCCCCAGTTTCTGGCGGGGATTGCGCAAATCTGTCCAGCTTTCGACAAAAGCCGCCAGCGCCGCATCATCGGATGGCAGATCAATCTGCAAGCGCACGAGCTGATCGCCGCGATCCCCTTCCTTGCCGGTAAAGCCGCGGCCTTTGAGGCGCAGCACCCGGCCCGATGTCGAGCCTCTGGGAACATTGAGCATCACCGGGCCATCCACGGTGGGAACCTTGACCGGGCCGCCTTTGACCGCTTCCGCCAGGGACACCGGCAGATCGAGCCGCACATCAATGCCATCGCGTTCAAAAAAGGCGTGGCGGGGGATCTCGATGGTCACCGTTGCATCGCCCGCGCCGCCCGGCCCCGGCTGGCCTTTGCCCGGCAAGCGCATCTGCGTGCCCGCTTCGACGCCTTTGGGCAGCTTCAGATCAATTGTCTTGCCATCCTGAAGCGTGATCCGCTGGGGTTTGAGCGTGGCGGCATCCTCGAACGGTACGGACAGGCGATAGGCCACATTTCCCCCGCGCGGCGGCGGTTCGGCCCGGCCGCCAAAACCGCCAAAGCCACCGCCCGCGCCGCGTCCGCGTCCCCCACCGAACAGGCCTTCGAAAATGTCGCCAAGATCGCCGCCGCCGCCAAATTCAAAGCCGCCGCCGCCGCCCTGCCCGGGACGGAAACCGCCTGCGCCGCCAAAGGGATTGCCGCCTGCGAACGGATTGGCCGGATTGCCGTCCCCATCAATCTCGCCCCGGTCAAACCGGGCGCGCTTGTCCTTGTCGGACAAAAGGTCATAGGCCGCTGTAACGTGCGAAAACCGTTCCGCCGCCTTGGGATTGTCCTTGTTCTTGTCGGGATGAAGCTCTTTGGCGAGCGTGCGATACGCCTTTTTGATTTCGGCCTCGCTTGCGCCCTTTGCCACGCCAAGAGTTGAATAGGGATCTGCCATGCGCGCTAGTTAGGGATTGTGGACGGGTGCCGCAAGCGGGAGGACTGGCAGCCGAGCTATCGTAACCACAAGCTCCTCTCCCACGGATCTCCCCGAAAGCTTTCTCAGGAATTTTCTCAATTTTGGTGTGTGTTTTTCAAAAGCTGCATAAAACAGATATCCCGATATCAGGCTAGCCGCGACGCTGATGAAAAATCTGGACACCTCAGCATATCCCATATGATTATTTTTCGGGAAATATGCCTGTATCATAAACAATACCGGATAGTGTATAAGGTACAAACTATACGAAAACGAAGAAAGATAGGTTCCAATCTTCCAGATGGATCTTTCCACAACTTCAAACTTCGCCATCTCCCTGACCATCAGCAATGAAGAGATTGACAATGAAAAAATGCTCATGCGTGCAAAGTGCGATGTATCATTTTTTACAATGGCAATATCCGTTATCACAACAAATGCCAAAAACGCTGCTATAGAAAATACAAGATTTGATGTGGATTTATTTCCTATATTCATCCACCCAAAAATAGCGCCAATATACCATATACACAAATAATCTACTCTCAAAAAAGAGAATATTGCCAACCCCCCTGAAAGCACACACATTGGCAAAACAATGTTGCGGGACCGCATGGCAATTGAAGCAATGGCTCCATTTACTATGTAAAACCACACCTCGTATGACAATGTCCAAAGTGGTGGGCTGTAAAGCATAGAGGGTACCGCGATACCTTGGAGAGAAGCGAGATTACCCGCGACTGTCCACCACGACAATTCGTGTGTGATAGTATATTCGACCCCCGCTGCAATCAAGATTGCCGGAATCAAAGGCAACAAAATGCGACTGACTCTGTCCGCCGCATAGTCGCCTATATCGAATTTTCCCGTACCGAGCCGCTTGAAAGTCGCTCCTCCTACCAGATATCCACTGAGCACGAAAAAAACGATGACAGCTTCAAATCCGTATCTTGTCAGAAGGAAAATGATCTTGGTGATTATGTTCGCCCGAGACGCCTCATCCATCATTGAGTAACTGACCCAGGATGTGTCTTTCGAATGTTTCAGAACGACCATGAAAGCGGCAAGAAATCGGAGCCAGTCCAATTGGGGCAGAATGCCTTTCCTCTGGATATCTGGCGCGCCTTCCGGAAAAATCTTACTCGACACGCCAATTCTCCTGAAAACTCCTGCGGCAATTCATGGTCGCAGTGCCCGCACGTTCTGCCAACAGATTTCGTCCCGCGACAGTTCTGCTGCCCACCGAACATCAATTGCCGCACAGGACCTTACGGCCCCGAAGCAATCTGTTCGTGATGGCGGATCACTTCATCAATGATGAAGCGGAGGAATTTTTCGGTGAAATCCGGATCGAGATCGGCCTCGATTGCCAGCGCGCGCAGACGGGCGATCTGCCGTTCCTCGCGCGCAGGGTCAGCGGGTGGCAGCGTGTGTTCCGCCTTGTAACGGCCGACAGCCTGCGTCACCTTGAACCGCTCTGCCAGCATGAAGACCAGCGCTGTATCGATATTGTCGATGCTTTGCCGGTATTGGGCCAGCCGCTCGTCCGCCATGCGTTCCTCCATCTCGATATCCCGCCTATGAAACATCTGGCCGGTGATGCAAGCGGGATGACCGCAAATGCACTTGCCATGCACGCGTTGCGCGGCCAAGGCAGCGCCATAATGACTGCCACTGTTCACCGCATCGGCGCCGAGCGAGCGCCCTCCCTTGATCCCATGATTGCCCTTGTCGCATCGGGCATGAACCATGTGAACGCCGTGATCCTGGAACGGATGCAATCCCAGATTCCGCTGATCCCGGAACTGGCGGGCCATCTGATCGCCGGCGGCGGCAAGCGGATGCGTCCGATGCTGACGCTGGCGACGGCTCAATTGCTCGATTATCAGGGCACGCGCCACTTCAAGCTGGCGGCTTCCGTGGAGTTCATCCACACCGCGACGCTATTGCATGATGATGTGGTGGATGGATCAGACCTGCGGCGCGGCAGGCGAACGGCCAATATCATCTGGGGCAATCCGGCCAGCGTATTGGTGGGTGATTTTCTCTTCAGCCGCTCGTTCGAACTGATGGTGGAGGATGGCAGCCTGAAAGTGCTGAAAATCCTTTCCAACGCCAGCGCCGTGATCGCGGAAGGCGAAGTCAATCAGTTGACGGCCCAGCGCCAGATCAGCACCGGCGAAGACAAATATCTCGACATCATCGGCGCCAAGACAGCGGCACTGTTTGCCGCTGCCTGCCGCATTTCCGCCGTCGTCGCCGAACGCGATGAAGGCGTGGAAGCGGCACTGGACAGCTATGGCCGCAATCTGGGCATTGCTTTCCAGCTTGTCGATGACGCCATCGACTATGCGTCCGACGCTGAGACGATGGGCAAGGGCGTGGGCGATGATTTCCGCGATGGCAAGGTAACCCTGCCCGTCATCCTCGCCTATGCGCGTGGCGACGCGGCCGCCAAAACTTTCTGGCAGGCCGCGATGGAAGGACGACGCATCTCGGACGATGATCTGGCGGAAGCCAAGGCGCTGCTCGTCCAGAGCCGGGCGATCGACGACACGCTGATGCGTGCGCGCCATTATGGCCAGAGGGCAATCGACGCGCTGGGGCCATTCCCTGCCAGTGCTGCCAAGACGGCCCTGACCGAAGCGGTCGAATTCGCTATCGCCCGGGCCTATTGAGCGCATGAAGGGCGCTCCCGCCGCCAGCCCGGACGCCTATGTGACGGCGCTGACGGGGTGGCAGCGTGAACGTGTGGACATGCTCCGCGCCGCAATCCATGCCGGGGCGGCGTTTGACGAAATCATCAAATGGCACAATCTGGTGTTCCGTTCGAACGGCCTGTGCATCCTTATCCGGGCAGAGGAACACCGGGTGCTGCTGGGCTTCTGGCGCGGCAAAAGGCTGGTGGGCCTTGATCCGCGCATCAAGGCCAGCGGGAAATATGAACTCGCCAATCTGCTAATGCGGGAGGACACGCCGGTTGATCCCGCACTGGTCACAAAACTCGCCGCGGCGGCAGCCGCGCTCAATGCCGAACTGGGCGATCCGACCGCGCGCCATTGAGGCAAGGCTGGCTGCTGCGCTGATCGAAGTGGCTTGACCCAGCGTCGGAAATATTGTTCAAATCCGACATGGTTAGTTCGGAGTCGGAGAGCAGGCCCTGGCGGCAGCGCGGACCATTCAGGAAGTTTGTACTTGAATGGCTGTTTGCCGGTGGCGCGCTGGTGACCCTTGGTGGCGGGATCGCGCACTATCTTGAGGTAATGCAGGGATTGCAAACGAACGCGGGTCTCGAATCATGCAGACAAGCCCATGAAACGATGCGTGATGACCAGTTGAACAGCGCGTTGGGGCCCACCGCAAAGCGGGTGTATCTGTCAGACCAATTGATGGTGGCGCATAACTGTGCTAGGAAAATCGTACGATGATCGACGTACCAACAATCATGGCTGTAGCCGGAATATCGATGATGCTCGTCGCTGCTTTGGGAATGTGGCTTGAGGGCGTCTATTCTCGGCCGCGCGAGGACTAATAGCACCGCGCGTCGTCATCGGTGCGGGTATTGATGGCGGCGTGGTTTTGTCTGAAACTCCTGTTTTGCTCCCAATAGAATCCGTCCTGCCTGATCTGCTTGCCGCGCTTCGCCGTGGGAGCAACGCCGTCCTTATCGCACCGCCCGGCGCGGGCAAGACCACGGCCGTTGCGCCTGCCCTGCTTGGGCAAGCCTGGTGCAGCGGCCAGATATTGCTCCTCTCCCCCCGCCGTCTCGCCGCGCGCGCAGCCGCCGAACGCATGGCTGAACTGGCGGGCGAGCCTGTGGGTCGGACAATCGGATACGCCACGCGGATGGATTCGAAACAGTCCGCCGCCACCCGTATTCTGGTTCTGACCGAAGGTATTTTTCGCAACCGCATCCAGGCCGATCCGGAACTGGCCGGCGTGTCTGCCGTGCTGTTCGATGAAGTCCATGAACGCAGCCTCGACAGCGATTTCGGTCTGGCGCTGGCGCTTGACGCGCAAGAGGCTTTGCGACCCGATCTGCGGCTGATTGCCATGTCTGCCACACTGGATGGCACGCGCTATGCCGCGCTGATGGATGCGCCGGTTATCGAAAGCGAAGGCAAGGCGCATCCGCTGACACTGCGCCATATCGGGCGGAAAGCGGAAGCCCGGATCGAGGATGAAATGGCGGCCGCCATACGCCGCGCGCTGGGTGAGGAGGAAGGCGATATTCTGGCCTTTCTGCCCGGCGTTGCCGAAATCGAGCGGACGGCGGAGCGGCTGGAAAGCGTGGCGGCAGAAGTGCACCGCCTCCATGGCTCCCTCGACCCCGCCGAACAACGCGCGGCGATCCGGCGGGGGGTGGGCCGCAAGGTGATATTGGCCACCAGCATCGCCGAGACCAGCCTGACAATTGATGGCGTGCGGATCGTGATCGATAGCGGCCTGGCCCGCCGTGCGCGGTATGACCGGGCCGCGGGCAGCACGCGTTTGGTGACAGAACGCGCCAGTCAGGCGGCTGTTACCCAGCGGGCTGGCCGCGCCGCGCGGCAGGGGCCGGGGATCGCCTATCGGCTGTGGGAGGAAGCGGCGACGGCTGGCCTGCCGCGTTTCGATCCGCCCGAGATTCTGGAATCAGATCTCTCCCCCCTGCTGCTTGATTGTGCGCTCTGGGGCGTCAGTGATCCGGCCACGCTGCGCTGGCTTGATCCGCCGCCGGTGGCCGCGCTTGCCGAAGCGCGGATGCGGCTTGCCGAACTGGGCGCGCTTGACAGTGATAGTCGCCCCACCCCGCACGGCAAGGCGATTGCCGAACTGCCTTTGCCCCCGCGCCTTGCCCATATGCTGGTGGCCGCACACGAACTGGGCTTTGCCGCGCTTGCCAGCGACGTGGCAGTGCTGCTCTCTGAACGCGGACTGGGCGGAACCGATATTGACCTTACCACCCGGCTGGGCCGCTGGCGGAGCGAACACGGGCCTCGGGCAGAGGCCGCGCGGGGATTGGCGCGGCGCTGGACTGCGTTCCTGCCTCGCTCCTCTGGCACAGCGAAGGGCGATGTCGCCCATGCTCTTTCCCTCGCGTATCCGGATCGCGTCGCCCGCCGCCGTGATCCTTCCGGCAGCCAGTGGCTTAGCGCGGGCGGACGCGGCTTCACGCTTGATCCCGCGCACCCGCTGGCGCGAGCCGAGTGGCTGGCCGTGGGGGATATTCAGGGCAGCGCCAAAGGTGCGCGTATCCTCTCTGCTGCCGCGCTCGATACGTCAGGGATTGAAACCCTGTTTGCCGACCGGATCGAAACCGGCACCAGTCTGCACTTCGATCCCGATACGCGCGGCGTCGTGGCCGAAAGCGGGCGGCGACTGGGCGCGATCATCCTGGCCAAGGGACATGACACCAAGGCCGATCCCGCCGCGATCACGGCAGCGCTGGTCGCGGGCGTGCGGGCGCACGGCCTGGCGATGCTCGACTGGCCGGAAGCTGCGCAGCAGCTTCGCCTGCGCTCCGGCTGGGCGGGACTGGATGCGCTGACCGATGAGTCCTTGCTCGCCAATCCGGAAACCTGGCTCTCCCCCTTGCTCGATGGCAAAAGGCGGCTGACCCAGATCGTTCCGGGCGAACTCCACCGCGCGCTTGAGGGCCTTCTGGGCTGGGACGGTGCCCAACGGCTCGCGCGGTTGGCACCTGCGCATTTCACGTCTCCGGCAGGCACCACCCACGTGATTGACTATGGGGCAGAAGCGGGGCCAACCGTTGAACTGCGCGTGCAGGCGCTGTTCGGGCTGGCCGAGCATCCGTGCATCGGCCCGAACCGCACCCCGCTGATCCTCAGCCTTACATCGCCAGCGGGTCGTCCGATCCAGACGACACGCGACCTGCCAGGATTCTGGAAGGGCAGTTGGGCCGATGTGGCGAAGGATATGCGCGGACGTTACCCCCGTCATAACTGGCCTGATGATCCGGCGGCTGCGGTCGCGAGCCTCAAAACCAAGAACGCGCAAGCCAAAATGCTTGATCGGGAACGCTGATTGGGGAAAAGGACATGCATGACTCATGCCCGCATCTATCAGAAGCCCAAAAACGCCATGCAGTCCGGCCGCGCCGGAACGGACACCTGGCTGCTGGAATTCGAACCCGTCGATCCCCAGAATGCCGACCCGCTGATGGGCTGGGCCGGCAGCGCGGATACGAGACGCCAGCTCCGCCTTAGCTTTGCGAGCGCTGCCGAGGCGCAAGCCTATGCGGCGAAAAAGGGACTTGTCGCCCGCGTCGAGGCAGCGCCGAAGAAGGTGCTTAAGCTGCAGGCTTACGCAGATAATTTCCGGTAAGACTTAGGCTGCCGCCGCCCGGAGCACGCCCTCTGCCCAACTGTTGAGGCTCTTGCCTGCCAGCATCGCCGCGCGGGCGGCACGCGCATGCACTTCCGGATCGACACGAAACATCAGCTTGCCGGAATAGGGCTTTTCAGGCCGCTTTCCGATCTTGGCGCAGGTTTCGACATAGTCATCAACAGCTTCGTGAAAGGCGGCGATCAGTTCATCCACTGTATCAGCATGAAACCCAATCCCGTCATTTATCCCCGCAATCCTGCCGAAAAATATGCGGTCATCAGCGTCAAATTCAATGCGCGCCTGATATCCGTTGTATGACAAAATATCGCTCATTGCATTATTTCCAATCTCAGAAGATACGCCCGCGCGGCGCGCACCTGATATTTCTTGGCCTCTTTGCCGGGATGCGGGCGGTGAAACATTTCTATCATGCCGCCTTTCTCAAACCGCACCCGCGACCCACTTCCTTCGATGACACGGCAGCCACAGGCAACCAGCAAACCCTCAATCGCAGCCCAGTCTATCGTCGCTGAAACAGGATCGGCAAACACTGCTATGAGTGTTTTGGACTGTCGGTTGTTCACGCTAGCAATTTATGCTAGCAAAAATGCAGATGCAAGCATTTTTTGCTATCGTTCCTCCCTATAACGGTGAGGCCCGACTCTCGGCGCACGAACGATGGGCTCTTTCACGCGAAGGTTGGCACACCGCCAGGAAACGCCCACCTTCGCTTCATAGATCAAGCCGCCAGCTTCCTCAGCACATAGTGCAGGATCCCGCCGTTCATGAAATACTCGACCTCGTTGGCGGTATCGATCCGGCACAACGCTTCGAACGAGAAGGTGCTGCCATCCTTGCGGGTAACATGCACGGTCACACTCTGGCGCGGTTTCAGATCTGCAACGCCAGAAATGGTGAAGCTGTCATCCCCTGACAGGCCAAGGCTCGTGCGCGTGTCGCCATTCTGGAACTGCAAAGGCAGTACGCCCATGCCGACCAGATTGCTGCGGTGGATGCGCTCGAAGCTTTCCACGATCACGGCACGGACGCCAAGCAGGTTGGTGCCCTTTGCCGCCCAGTCGCGCGAGGAACCAGTGCCATATTCCTTGCCGCCGATTACAACCAGCGGCGTGCCATCGGCCTTGTGCTTCATCGCCGCATCATAGATCGACATGGTTTCGCCGCCATAGGAGGACATGCCGCCTTCGACGCCGGGCACCATTTCATTCTTGATGCGGATATTGGCGAAGGTGCCGCGCATCATCACATCATGATGGCCACGCCGCGCGCCATAGGAGTTGAAATCCGCCTTCGCCACCTGATGCTCCATCAGCCATATGCCTGCGGGTGAGTCTGCCTTGATGCTGCCTGCGGGCGAGATGTGATCGGTGGTGATCGAATCCCCAAGGATCGCCAATGGCTTGGCACCAACAATATCATTCACCGGCGCCGGGGTCATGCTCATGCCCTCAAAATAGGGCGGGTTGGCAACATAGGTGGAACCGGCGCGCCACTTGTACGTGTCAGATCCTTCGACATTGATCGCCTGCCAGTGCTTGTCACCCAGATAGACATTGGCATAGCGCGCCTGGAACATTTCCCGGTCGATGCATGCGTTCATCGTATCGGCCACTTCCTGGTTGGAAGGCCAGATGTCTTTCAGATACACATCGGTGCCATCGGTCGCCTGGCCGATGGGCGTGGTGGTGAAATCTTCCGTCACCGTTCCCTTGAGCGCATAGGCCACGACCAGTGGCGGCGAAGCGAGGAAATTGGCGCGCACATCGGGCGAGACACGGCCTTCAAAGTTGCGGTTGCCCGAAATGACCGAAGCCGCGACAATATCATTGCCGTTGATCGCCTTGCTGATCGGTTCGGCCAGCGGGCCGGAATTGCCGATGCAGGTGGTGCAGCCATAGCCGACAAGATTGAAGCCCACCGCATCGAGATCCGCTGAAAGGCCCGCGCGATCCAGATAGTCAGTGACAACCTGGCTTCCCGGCGCGAGCGAGGTCTTCACCCAGGGCTTGGGTTTCAGGCCGAAAGCATTGGCCTTGCGCGCCACCAGCCCGGCGGCAACCAGCACGCCGGGGTTGGAAGTGTTGGTGCAACTGGTGATCGCCGCGATCACGACATCGCCATCGCCGATATCATGGGTCTTGCCTTCCACGGCAACGCGCTTGAAGCCATCATGCTTGTAGGTTTCGGAGAGGTCCTTGTTGAACACGTCGTCCACCTGGGTCAGCACCACCT
>JANOAJ010000202.1:0-7937 GCA_031411035.1 Sphingomonadales bacterium | reverse complement strand
CGGAAAGGCTGGCAAGCAGCAACAGGGCAAGGCGCTTGTTCATGATGCCGCCAGCCTTGCTTTGCTATCGCCCCTCGCGCAAGAGCGTAAAGCACGCAACAGACAGGGTTTCATGATTATGCGCGTTCGGTTCAAGACGCTGTGGCTCGGCTTTGGTGCCGCTCTGGCACTCGCCCCCGGGATTGCGTCGGCCCAGTTTTCCGACAGCTATAATTTCCTGAAGGCCGTGCGCGATCGCAATGGCGCGAAAGCAACCGAGATTATTTCCAAGCCGGGTTCGGTGATCATCGATACGCGTGACGAATCGAGCTATGAAACGGCGCTGATGATCGTCACCCGGGCGCGTGACTTTGCCTGGGTCAGCTATTTGCTGTCCAAGGGTGCCAAACCGGATCTGAAAGACCGGCAGGGCAACACGGCCCTGATGGCTGCCGCGCAGATCGGCTTTGTCGAAGCCGCCCAACTGCTGCTCAGATACCGCGCCGGTGTGGACGTGGCCAACAGTTCGGGTGAAACCCCGCTGATCCGCGCGGTGCAGCAGCGGGATGCGGCAATGGTGCAATTGCTGCTGACGTCAGGTGCCAATCCCGCGCGCACTGACAGTGTGGCCGGCCTTTCCGCCCGCGATTATGCGATGCGTGACCGCCGGTCTGCCAATATCCTGAAACTGATCGAAAGCGCCAAACCGGCCAAACCGGCCACCGTTTCCGGACCGAAATAGTCAGCCACCCGATTCGTCGGTAACGCCGGAGAGATAGAGAAGGCGCTGCGCCGCGCGCCGCGCCAGTGCCAGGGTTTCCGATTTGCGCCGCGCGGCATTCAGCGGATGGAGCGGCGCTTCCCGCAGGATCGCCGCATCATATCTGTCTGCCACGATCAGCCCGGCCCTTTCGGGCATCAGTTCCGCCCGGTCAAACAGCGTCAGATCAAAGCCCTGCGGCACAGCCCAGAAATAGCGGTCACAATAATCGAGATATTCGCCCCATTTCCCGTCGCCCAGAAGGTCCGCGCGGGACACTTTTATCTCGACGATCGTCACCAGCCCTTTGGGGCTGATCGCGAACAGATCAGCCCGGCGGCCGTTGCCCAGCGGCACTTCGGGCACGGCGAGCTGGTCATTGCGCCACAACAGGCGTGATACACCACGCGCCACATCAGCCGCGACCAGCCGTTCCCCTTCGCTTTCCATCCCGTTCCGCTAGAACGGGATGGGAACGAAATCTAGTGGTAGAAAACGTGATTGCCGATGGCGGCCACGCGGCTCAGGCGCCAGCCCGGCGATACGCGGCTTGCATGGAAATACAGGGCATTGGCCGCGCGGCTGTTCCACGCGCCTTCGCGGGCAATCCGCGCCACGGCCACGGCTTCGCGCCAATCCTGGCTGGTGCGTGCAATCGGCGGAAATGCGCTACCGCGCACAAAGGAGAACTGGCTGGGCTGGAACACCACGCCGCACAGGGATGCCGGAAAGCGGCCCGAACTGGCGCGGTTCAGAATCACCTGCGCCACAGCAAGCTGGCCTTCCAGAGGTTCACTGCGCGCTTCGAAATAGATCGCTGCGGCGAGGCATTCCTCTTCCCGGTTGGCGATTTCGGTCGAGGCCCGTTCCGCCACCATCGCCGCAAGCGATTCGGCGCGAGACGGCGCTGCCTCTTCTGCAGCTTCGGGAATGATTGTGTAATCAGATGCCGATTCGGCTTCGTCCTGTGCGGCTTCGCGCACGGACTGGGGCAGCAATACCCCGGATTCTTCGCCCGGAACCAGCGCGGCCCCAAAGGCCGTGGCTGTACCCGTGCCGCCCAACGTGGCAGCAATCCCAAGCGAAAACACCGCTGCAAGCGCGGTGCGAACAAACTTAGACATTCATCAGCTTCAATATGCAGAAAGCTTACCAGACAACAGCCCCAAATGACCCGGCTGTGCGGTTACCCCCTGTCTGCGTCCATGCCCAAAGCCCGATTACTGGTGGGTGGCGGCATAGCAATGCAACAAAATATGGAGTGCCACTTATTGTGCGGCGCAACAAAGTCAACCCTGGGAAGGTAAACCCGGGATGAACCGTTGCGCATCTGCGATATCCAGTTCGACGACCCAAAGATCGGGATCACGCGCCTGTCTGCGCGCCAGAAACGCGCCAATTTCCTCTTTCTTTTCAAGGAGTTGAGGGTAGGAATCGACCCATTCATAGTCCCCGGACATGGACATCAGCCGTTCGTAAATGGCGGAAATCCGCCCTTTTTCCGCAGTGACGATCAGGATTGACCCGGCATCCGCATCCCCTTTTGCCAGCACAGCGGCGAATCCGCCTGCTGCCGCGACGCTGCGCGTAAGGCCCGACACGAACAGGCCGGCTTTGAGCCTCGCGCTCACGCCGGCTGGGGCGCGTAACCCGCCAGGGAGGAAAGGGGGATGGCCGATTTCATGAAGGTGCCCGTTCCCCGCGCCGCTTCCTCGCCATCCTGATCGAGCAGCCGCGCTTCGGCAACGAACACCCGCTTGCGGCCACTGACCCAGCGGCCTTCCGCAATCAGCGGGCCATCAACCAGCGGGCGCGTGAAGAACAGGTTGAACGCGGTTGTCAGCAGGAACCGGTCTGTCACCAGGCTGTTGGCGGCATAAAAGGCCGCATCGTCGAGCATCTTGAAATAGGATGTGCCATGCAGTGCGCCGCCCGCATGATAGAAGCGGCTGTCCATCGCAAAATGAATCCGGGCGAGCCCTTCCCCGGCAATTTCCAGCCGGGAATCGAACAGACGGTTGATCGGGGCCGCTGCATAGAGCGATTCGAGTGCGCGGTAATGCGCCGCCGCACCCGTTTCGGAAACCTGCGCCGCCTCAGGCGGCATTGCGGGCTTCCTGCCCCGAAAACAGCGCATAGAGCGTGTCGGCTGACCCCGCGCCGCGCAAATTCGCGACAAAGCCGGGATCGCGCAGCCAGCGGCTGACCTGCGCCAGCGCTTTCAGATGATCCGCCCCGGCATCAACCGGGGATAGCAGACAGAACACCACGTCCACCGGCAGGCCATCAACGGCCTGGAAATCGACTGGCTGGGACAGATGCGCAAATATGCCCACGACATGATCAAGCCCCTCGACCTTGCCGTGCGGAATCGCAATGCCCTGCCCGAAGCCGGTGGAGCCCAGCCGTTCCCGTTCCGTCAGCCGTTCGGCCACCAGCACCGGATCAAGCGCATATTCGCGCGCTGCCACCTGGGCAAAATGCTGGAACAGCGCCTTGCGGCTTGGCACGGCAAGCCCGGCAGACACTGCGCCCGCGCCCAGAAATTCAGCAAGAACCGTCATGTACGTATCAATCTTTCCTGTCCCGCACGGCCTCCCCCGGCCGTGCGCCCGGTTCAGCCGCGTTTCGGCTCAACCCATCCAATGGTGCCATCGCCCCGCCGATAGACCATGTTGTGTGCGCCACTCACCACATTGCGGAAAAGCAGCGCATTCGTGTTCCGCAGATCAAGCATCATCACCGCATCCGAAACGCTGGCTTCGGGCACATCGACCTTGGTTTCCGCGATGATCGCAGGCGCATCACCCACCGGTTCCTCGATATCCGCGGCGGCCGCTTCAAACACGGTATAGCCCGCGTCTGCTTCGATCACCGGCAGCCCGTCAAGGCCCGAACCATGATGATCCTTCAGGCGGTGCTTGTAACGCTTGAGCTGCCGTTCGATCTTTTCGGCGGCCTGATCAAAGGCGGGATGGGCTTCCATCGCGCTGCCACTGCCTTTCAGCACCACGCCCTGCATCACATGCGCGATAATATCGCAGCCAAAGCCGTGATCATGCGGGCCTTTTTTCAGCGTGACGTGCGCCGACACCGCGCGCGAGAAATATTTTTCGGTCATTCCCCCAAGGCGGGTTTCGACATGGGTGCGCATGGCATCCCCGGTATCTACGCCGTGCCCCGAAACGCGAATGTCCATAGTCCAGCCTCCTTAAAGCGGTCGCGCCTCTAGGCGCGGCCCATGGCCACGTCAATCAGCACCGGCACCCGCGGACGCCGGAATGGCATCCGGGGCATCGAGCCAGAGCGGGTTGACGAGTTTTTCAAGGAACGCCCGGTGGCGTTCCCGTTCGGCCGGACTGGCGCTATGAGCACGCGCAGGCCGGTGAACAGCGGATGCAGGCGGGCGTGGCCCGCCGCGATGATCATTGACGAAACCGCTTTCATCGCGCGCGGGCGCAAGGCCCAGCCCGATCTGGCGGCCGCCCGTCAGTTCGATATAGATTTGCGCCAGCAATTCGGCGTCAAGCAGCGCGCCGTGCTTGATCCGGTGGCTGCGATCAATGCCGTAGCGGGTGCACAGCGCATCCAGGCTGTGCTTGGCCCCGGGATGGCGGACACGGGCAAGCCCCAGCGTATCGACCATCCGCGCTTCGGAAATGTGCAGACGCCCGCACTGGCCCAGTTCATGGTTGAGGAAGGAAAAATCGAACCGGGCATTGTGCGCGACAAGCGGCGCATCCCCCAGAAAGTCGATCAGGTCTTCCACCACCTCTTCAAAGATCGGCTTGTCGGAAAGGAAAATGTCCGAAAGGCCATGAATTTCCTGCGCCGCCGGATCCATCGGTCGTTCGGGATTGAAATAGGCGTGGAAGGTCTTGCCCGTTTCCACCCGGTTGACCAGCTCGACACAGCCGATTTCGACCATGCGATCACCATTGGCGGGGCTGAGACCAGTCGTCTCTGTATCGAAAACAATCTCGCGCATCTGAACGACGAGACTATCGGACTCTTCGGGCCTTCAGGCAAGCGACAAGTGCGCGCAATTGCGATTCCGTCTGCCAGCGCAACCGGCCCGTCTCGATCACGAAATCGGCGCGGCGGCGTTTTTCCGCGTCGGGGGTCTGGAGCCCGACGATGCGGCGGAACTTGGCCCTGTCCATGCCCGGCCGCGCCAGCACCCGCTTGCGCTGCATCCAGGCGGGCGCGGAGACAACGACAATCACATCCACCGCCTTCCAGCCCTTTTTCTCGAACAGCAGCGGAATATCGAGCACGATCAGCGGCCGCGCCCGGTTGCGCTTCAGCCAGCGCTTCCGCATGGCCCCCACAGCCGGGTGGACGATCCGTTCGAGCGCCTTGAGTTCATCGGGTTTGCCGAACACCGCTGCCCCCAGCTTCTGCCGGTCAACGCCTTTGGGTCCGGTCGTGCCGGGAAAGCGCGCCTCGATCTTCGGCAGCAGCCTGCCGCCCGGCCCCTGCAATGCATGGACGGCCGCATCGGCATCAAACACGGGCACGCGCGCGCGGCGGAACATGGCGGCCACGGCCGATTTGCCCATGCCGATGGAGCCCGTAAGGCCGATAACCGTCATTTGGTCAGCAGCGCCCGCAGTTCGGCATCATGCTGTGCAGGCGGCTTGGCCCCGTAAAACAGCTCGAACGCCTCACGCGCCTGGCCAAGCAGCATGTGCATCCCGTCAAACGTCACCAGCCCGCGCGCGCGTGATGCTTTCAGCAATTCCGTGTGGTGGGGGTGGGTGATGATATCATAGACAATCGCGTCATCCGGCAGGCGCGCCACATCCACCGGGCAGGGCGGTTGCCCGTCCATGCCAAGCGACGTGCCATTGGCTACCAGCGCGCTGTCTGCCAGCAGCCCGGCGAGTCCGTCCCAGCCGCTGCGGACAATTTCGATGCCGTCGAGCGATCCGGCAATATCGGCCAGCATCCGTTCAAGCCCTTCGGCCGAGCGATTGACGAGATTGATCCGTGCGGGACGCTTTGACGCCAGACCTGCGGCAAGCGCTGCCCCGGCGCCGCCTGCCCCCAGCACGGTCACGGTCCGGCCCGCCAGATCATGCCCGGCCAGTGGCTCAAGAAAGCCTGCCATATCGGTATTGTGCCCGCGCAACCGGCCATCAGGCAGCACTGTCACTGTATTGACGGCCCCAAGGGCGCGGGCGGACTCTGTCAGTTCATCGACGGCAGCATGGCAATCGCGCTTGTGCGGCATCGTTGCCTGAAGCCCGGCAAGGCCGAGCGGCACCATCGCACGAAGCGCGGCAGCAGCGTCACCCGGCATGACGGGATAGCGGCCATAATGGCCATCAATCCCGAGCTTATCGAGCCAGAAGCGGTGGATCACCGGCGATTTGCTCTGGGCAACCGGCCAGCCGATCAGCCCGGCAATGCGGGGTTCGCGATCGCGCATCACGCCGCCATCACGCCGCGCGTCCGCAGAAACCCAAGCAGCGGCAACAGCGGCAGCCCGATGATCGCGAAATGGCTGCCTTCAACTTTCTCGAACAACTGAATCCCCCTGCCTTCGATCCGGTAACCGCCAACGCCTGACAGCAACCCATCCCCTTCGGCGGCCAGATAGTCGGCAATGAAGCCATCGGACAAGGGGCGCATGGTCAGTTTCACCCGCTCGACATGCCGCCAGACCGGAACACCCGCTTGCGCGATCACCAGCGCGCTGAACAGGCTGTGCGTTTTTCCCGAAAGCGCCCGCAATTGCCCGGCCAGCGCGTCCATTGACTCGGCCTTGTCGAACATGGTGCCATCATCGAGCGCCAGCGTCTGATCGCAGCCCAGCACCAGATCTGTGGGGCGTTTGGCGGATATTTTGACCGCTTTGAGTTCCGCCAGCGCATCAGCCAGATCGCGGGCCGAAATCCCGCCGGCCCGCAGCGACGCTTTGGCGGCATCCTCGTCCACACCCGCGCCCACGGCTTCATGCGGCACATCTGCGGCCGTGAGCAGCGCGCGGCGGCCCGCACTTTGGGACGCGAGCACCAGCATCACGCCCGGGCCGCACGTTCATTGTGGAAATTGATGATCGCGGCAGCGGCTTCCTCAATCGACCGCCGCGTCATATCGATCACCGGCCAGCCATTATCCGCAAACATCCGCCGGGCATAAGCCGTTTCGCGGGCTACCGCTTCTGCATCCACATAGGCGGTTTCCGGTGCCTGATTGAGCGAGAGCAACCGGTTGCGTCGCACCTGGATCAGCCGTTCCGCGCTCGTGACCAGCCCCACCACCAGCGGATTTTTGAGCGAATAAAGCGCTTCGGGCGGCGGCGATTCAATCACGATCGGGATATTGGCGGTTTTGTAACCGCGATTGGCGAGATAGATGGACGTTGGCGTCTTGGAGGAGCGGGACACGCCGGCGAGCACAATATCGGCGGCTTCCCAGTTTTCCCAGTTGATCCCGTCATCATGGGCAATAGTGAACTGGATCGCTTCGACCCGCGCGAAATAGGCGGCATCGAGCACATGCTGCTTGCCCGGCCGGGCTTTCGCCGTCTGCCCGAGCATCTGGGACAGCGCATGCGTCACGGCATCCAGCGCGCCGACAGTGGGTAACCCAAGCGCATTACATTTCGCTTCCAGAGTCTCCCGCAATTCGGCATTGACCAGCGTAAAGAGCACCAGCCCCGGATTTTGCGTGATATCGGCCAATATACGTTCGAGATGGCCGACAGCGCGCACCATCGGCCAGAAATGCTTGACAGTTTCCACCCCGTCAAACTGGACAAGCGCGGCCTTGGCAATGTTTTCCAGCGTCTCGCCAGTGGAATCAGAGACAAGATGGAGGTGAAGCTTGGTCATCGGGCACCCGCTCTGTGGAAAGCCATGTGGATAATCGCTAGCGCAGTTGCGGGGACAAGGCCACAGGCCGCTTTGATGCCCGCTGAGCCGGAATCTGCCCACAGGGATTCCAACAGGGGGTGAAATTCATCCCCACCCTGTGGAAAACGGGAATCCCGGAATCGACTCAGCGCGGCTTTGCGAGTCGCAGCCCAAGGGGGTTGTTGGCAAAAGCGCGGATCGCCAATAGATACCGGCACTCGACCACCAACTATCCTCCACAAGATTCTTTAGAATCTATTTGTATTGATCAGGAAGCCCGCCTTGACGAACGAAACCCCGAAGCCCTTGCTCTCGGTCCTGAAAGGCAAGCGGGC
>JANOAJ010000201.1:0-40705 GCA_031411035.1 Sphingomonadales bacterium | reverse complement strand
CCAGATCACAGGCGCGCTTCATCGTATCTTCGTCGTCCGGATCGACTCCCATGATCACGGCCATCATGCAGCCCACTGTGCCCGCGACATGATAGCAATATGTCAGCAGATCCGATTCATGGCGCGGGTGCCAGCCATCGGCATCCATTGCGAAGCCTTCCACCAGATCGAGCGGATATTTGTGCGGAATGGCGCATTCCGCCACCACCAGCCCCAGCGCATCAAAGGCGGGATCGCCAGTGGCTTCGCCCGCAAGCGCACGGTTCGTCATCGCGCGGATATGGGCCAGCCGTTCCTGCGGATCGCGCACCACGGTCAGCACCCCGCCATGATCCTGCCCGTCGGCAATATCATCGCATTTCCGGCACCAGCTATACAGCAGCCACGCCCGCTCCCGCACCGTCTTGTCAAATAACTGGCTCGCCAGCGCAAAGGATTTGGAACCGCGCGCAATGCTGTCACGTGCCGTGGCAACAAGCGTTGGGCGGTTCAGCATTGCATGGCGTGGGAAGGAGGATCAACATCCGTCTTTCCGAGCGAAGTCGAGGAACCAGTTCGAGCGAAGCCGAGAACTTCAATGCCGCAGGCCTCGACTTCGCTCGGCATAGTCTCTCGACTTCGCTCGAGAAGGCGGAATGCCGCGCTCACAAATCGCTCGCCTTCATGGCGAAGATGCTTTGATGCGGTTGATAGGCCGCCATCTTGTCGATCAGCCCGTCCAGCGTGGCATCCACAATGATGATCGCCTGATGCTGCGGGCGGACAAACCCAACCTCTGCCATATGGCGGTTAAAGGCAATCAGATGATCGTAAAAGCCAAAGGCATTGAGCAGGCCGACAGGCTTGGCGTGATAGCCCAGTTGTGACCAGCTAACCGCTTCCCACAATTCGTCCATCGTGCCGACGCCGCCGGGTATGGTGACGAAGCCGTCCGACAGATCCGTGAACATCGCCTTGCGCGCGTGCATCCCCGGCACGACATGCACTTGTGTGCAGCCCCGGTGCGTCACTTCGGCGGATTGGAGGGCTTCGGGAATGATGCCGATCACTTCGCCGCCTGCGTCCAGCGCGCCGTCCGCCACTGCCCCCATCAGGCCCAGCCGCCCGCCGCCATAGACCACGCCAATCCCGCGCTGTGCCAGTGTGCGGCCAACATCACGCGCCAGCGCGATATAGCGCGGATCAGCAGGTGTGGCGGATCCGCAATAGACGGCAAGACGTTTCACCGCCGCAAATCCTCCAGCATCAGGGCCGCCGTCGCCTTGGCGCTGCCGACCACGCCGGGAATGCCAGCGCCCGGATGCGTGCCTGCGCCCGTGAAATACAGGTTGTGGATTTCATCATCACGGTTGTGTGTGCGGAACCAGGCGCTCTGCGTCAATATCGGTTCCAGGCTGAAAGCGCTGCCCAGATGGGCGTTGAGATCGCGCCCGAAATCAGTCGGCGCATAGTGGAACCGGGTGACGATCCGTTCGCGGATGTCAGGAATTAGACGCCGTTCAATTTCATCCAGAACCCGCTCCGCCAGCACATCACCCACGTCGCCATCCCAGTCGAGCGGAGACTTGCCCAGATGCGCCACCGGCACCAGCGCGTAAAAGGTGGAGCAGCCCTCCGGCGCCATTGACGGGTCCGTCACCGTCGGGTGATGCAGATAGAGCGAGAAATCCTGCGGCAACACACCGTGATTGTAGATATCATCCAGCAGCCCTTTGTAGCGCGGGCCAAACAGGATCATGTGGTGGGGAATGCCGGGCCATGCCCCCTTGATGCCGAAATGCACGACGAACAGGCTGGGCGAGAATTTCTTGCGCATGAGCGCAGTGGTCGCCCGCTGCCCGCGCCGCGTGCCGCTCAGCAGATCGCGATAGGTGTGGACGATATCGGCGTTGCTGGCCACCGCGTCAGCCGCCATCCGCCATCCGCTTTTGGTCTGCACCGCAGTTACGCGATTCCCCATCGTCTCGATCTCTTCAACCGGATCATTCAGCCGCAGCGTGCCGCCAATCCGTTCGAACTGGGTGACAAGGGCCGCCACCAGCCGGTTCGTTCCGCCGCGGGCAAACCATACGCCGCCATCTTTTTCCAGCTTGTGGATCAGGGCGTAAATCGCACTGGTGTTCATCGGATTGCCACCGACGAGCAGCGTGTGGAATGACAATGCCTCGCGCAGCTTCTCGCTTTTCACGAAAGACGAAACGATGGAATACACCGAACGCCACGCCTGATATTTCATCAGGGCAGGGGCGGCCTTGATCATTGAGGCAAAGTCGAGAAACGCGACCGTTCCCAGTTTCAGATAGCCTTCCTCATATACGCCGGCCGCATAATCGAGGAATTTCTGATACCCCGCCACATCCTCAGGATTGAGTTTGGTGATCTCCGCGCGCAGCCCCGCTTCGTCGTTGGAATAATCGAAATTCGTCCCATCCGGCCAGTTAAGCCGGTAAAAGGGCATCACCGGATCCAGCGTCACATCCTCGGCCATCTCACGCCCGGTCAGCCGCCACAATTGTTGCAGGCAATCGGGATCAGTGATCACGGTTGGCCCGGCGTCAAAGGTGAAGCCATCTTTCTCCCAATAATAGGCGCGGCCGCCCGGCTTGTCCCGGCCTTCGACAATGGTCGTTTCTATTCCGGCGGATTGCAAGCGGATGGCAAGCGCCAGCCCGCCAAAGCCTGCGCCGATCACGACTGCTTTCTTCAAAAGACGCTCCTGAAAATGGCCCCCAGCGCCCGGGGAATGGGGATTGGCGGCTTACCGGTAAGGATTCGCACCTTGTCGGCAGGGGTAGATCGGGCCGCATAGAAACGCGCGATCAGGGCATCATCCAAGCGGTAGAATTTTTCCATAATGCGGTATCGCTCGGCTGGGAAGGCCGCGCGGAACAGCATTGTATCGAGCATCCGGTAAAAGCCGCGCTGTTTCCACAGCGCGCGCGCATGATTATGGGTCAGCGCGGCAAGCGCCGGGCTGGAAAGGTCGGGACTGCGGGCGATCAGGCTGGCAAGGCGCACGGCATCGGGCAGGGAATAGCCCGTGGTCGGGTGAAACAGCCCGGCACGCATCCCGGCCTTGGCGATGTCGCTGCCGCTTGACGCCCAATAGTCGTCAAAGCGGCCCCCCACGACAACCGGCAGCACCCCGGTTTCCTGCCGCGCCACGCCCTCAACCTGCCAGCCGCGCGCGTCGGCATAGGCGGCAATCCGGGCAGCGACAGCGGGCACGTCCAGCGCGGGGCCATCGCTGTAATAGGTGTCCTCCACAAACACCGAGTCCGGCCCGAACGGCAGGCAATAAACGAAGCGGTATCCATCCAGTTGATCAACGGTGGCATCCATCACCACAGGGCGGCTCAGACCGTGCGGCGCTTTCAGGCGCAGCACCTGCCCGACAAATTTCTGCCAGCCCAGATCAAGCGTGGCCGCATCCCCCGGCCCGCGCGCATCGATCACGCCCCTGGCCTCGATCACGCCGCCATCGGCCAGCGTCGCGCCGCCGGGATGGGCGCTCTCCACTCTCGCCGCGATGATCCGCTCCGGCCCCAGTTGCGCGCGCAGCACCGCATCGAACCGTTCGGATTCAATCGCGTTATAGGCCTGGTGGATCGACCGGTGATGTGCGGGAAAGGCCACGTCATAGCCATCCAGCGGTGGACGATCATTGGTTCCACCAGCCAGCGATCCTCGGCTGCAATATCGGAATCGAAGAAAGACCAGACATGGTTTCCGCCCATTGTCTGCCCGCTTTCCACGATCCGCACGTCCAGATCGGGCCGCTTTGCTGCCAGCGCTGTCGCGATCAGCCCGCCTGCCAGCCCGCCCCCCAATATGGCCAGATCACAGGAGATGGTGGAATTGCGCAGCACGCCGCGCGGTCTAGCGGGTGGCGCGGAGGGAGGGAAGGGGCGGGCACGCCTTCCCTCTCCGGCGCGTCTCCCGCCCCGGTGGCGCTGCCTGGTTGCGGCAGCAAAAATATACACGGTTCAAAGAACCCGATCCCGAAAGATTAGGCAGGCTAAATCCTATAGGAATAATCCCATCATGTCAACAGGTTTTTTCCGCTCTGATCCAAAACATCCAGAAGATCGTCATTGCGAGCGCAAAGACGGAGCCGCTTGTTCCCCACAATCTCTCGTATAAACTCCCGCCATGTCCGCGCCGCTTGATCCCTCGCTGCTCATGAAAGCCTATGCGGCCGGGATCTTTCCGATGGCGGACAGCCGGGATGCGGCGGAAATCTATTGGGTGGAACCCAAGCGCCGGGGCGTGTTGCCGCTGGATGGATTCCATCTGTCCCGGTCGCTTGCGAAAACGCTGAAATCCGGGCGGTTTGAAACCACGGCGGACGCGGCGTTTGGCGATGTCGTCCGGCTCTGCGCCCAAACGGCTCCGGATCGGGACAATACCTGGATCAACGGCCAGATCGAACAGGCGGTCAATCTGCTGCACCGGGCCGGGCAGGCGCACAGCATCGAAACCTGGCAGGATGGCGAACTGGTGGGCGGGCTTTACGGCATCCGGCTGGGCAGCGCCTTTTTCGGCGAATCCATGTTCAGCCGCGCAACCGACGCCTCAAAAGTCGCGCTGGCCCATCTTGTCGCGCGGTTGCGGGCGGGCGGATTCCTGCTGCTCGATTGTCAGTTCCTCACGCCCCACCTTGCCTCGCTGGGCGCGGTAGAAGTCAGCCGCGCGGATTATGTGGGATTGCTGACAGCCGCACTATCGGCGGGGGCCGGGGCATCGGGCGTGTCGGGCGATGCGGATTTCTTCGCGTTTGACGATTTTCCGCCCGATCCCGAATCGCTGCCGTGCACCACCAGCGTATCCGGCCCGGTTTCGGGGAAACGCATCGTGCAGGCCTTGGTCCAAACGTCATAGATCGGGTGTTCAACGACGTTGAGCGACGGCGATTCCTTGAACAGCCAGCCTGAAAACACCTTGCGCCATTTTTCGTCGCTGCCCAGCACGATCAACTGCACGAACGCGCCGGTCAGCTTGTCCTGTTCCCACGGGGCCGTGGTTTCGCAGGCTTTCAGCCGCACCACCACATCGCCGACGCGGCGGGCTTCACCCGGCTTCATCACCAGATCGCGCCACAGGCCGTTGCGCTTGTTGAGCAGGCCGATTGTTGCCACCCGCTCGGCCATCGGCGTCACATTCCTGGTCGGTGGCGGGGCAGGGGCGGCTTGGGGGGGCGCGGCCACGGGCTGGGCGGGTGCCACTGCCGGTGCCGCCACAGGCGCAGGCGTCATCGCATTCTCGATGGCCGGGGCTGCCTGCCACGCGGCAATGCCCGCAACCGCAACCACGCCACCCCAGACCAGACCGCGTTTCATTCGGCGTCCGGGCTCCACGCCTGGTAATCGCCTGTCGCAGCGGCGCGGTGGCCGCCCGCAGCCAGCGCGCCAGCGGGCAGATAGGCCGCGTTTGTGCCCGTCTGATTGGGCGTAAATTCGGTTTCCCACACGCGCGGCGGCGGCAGGGCCTTGTCGGGCACATCGTCAATCTGGCTGTGCAGCCAGCTATGCCATTCCGCCGGAATCCGGCTCGTGTCATTGGCGCCGACGTACATCACCCAGCGGCGCGGACTGCCATCAGTGCGCTTGCCGCCGGTGTAATAGACGTTGCCCAGCGAATCCTCGCCCACGCGCGTGCCATTCATCCGGGTGCCAAGCCAGGTGCCGAAGCTCGCGCCTTCCCACCAGGTGAAGATATTCTTGAAGATGCCCATATGGCGGCTGCGATTACGCGATTGCGCGCGCCGGGGCAACCATTGCTGTCAGCGCGCCTTGTCATCCCAGATGACATGATCGCCTTCGGCAATGCCAAGCTGCGCGGCGCGGCCGCCGGCGATTTCCAGAACGGCGGCCACAGGCTCTCCCGAATCGACCGGCGTCAGCGAATAGGGCACGGTATCCGCTGCGATCCGCGCGATGCTGCCATCCGTCCGGACAAAAATCATGTCGAGCGGGATGACGGTGTTCTTCATCCAGAAACTGGCAAAGCGCGGCGTCGCCATCGGAAAGATCATGCCGCCATCGGCGGGCAGCGAATCGCGGAACATCAGGCCGCGCTCCTGCTCTTCCGCGGTGCGCGCCACTTCCACGCGGAATTTGTGCACCGCGCCCGCTGTTCTGATCTGCAAGGGGGCCAGTTGCGTCGCGGCGCTCGAAGAGGCGCCGCTGACCGAGGATGCCTGGCAGGCGGAAACGCCCAGCGCGAGCAGCGCCACGGCCAGACACTTCACCTTCACCTGACGAACGCTCAACGGGGTGCCACCTCTACCGCCAGCAGCCCTTTGCCGCCTTCCGCGATGCGCGCCTGAAGCGCATCTTCGGGCAATATGTCAAGGATTCCCGCGCGACGCAGCGTTTCCATATGGACGAACACATCCGCCTCATCGCCAACGCGGTTGAGAAAACCATAGCCTTTCAGGCGGTTGAACCATTTTACGATCACAGGCTCCATCGGCCCGGCTGATTCCGCCATTTCCAGCGGATGCACGCGTTCGGCGCGTTCGGTGCGGCGATTGTCATAATCAATGCCGGTCGCGCTGGACAAATCGAACGACAGGATGCGCACGGCCTGAAGCCCGCGATTGCTGATCTTTGCTTCACAGACGACGCGCGTGCCTTCGGGCAGCATGCGCCTGCCATGTTCGCGCAATACCGAAAAATGAATCAGGATATCGCCGCTGTCGTCATCGGGCACGATGAAGCCGAATCCGCGTGTCGCATCGAACCATTTCACATGGCCAGCGGACTGCACGGCGGGAGAAGCATCCTCACCCCCGCCTGCCGCCGCAAACTCGATATCTTCCTGCCGTCCCGCATTTTCGCTCACAGGTCCGGCAACATCGACCCAAGGCGCGCTTGCTGACCGCGCTCCTTCCATTCACTCTGTCCTACTCTGGTAACTACGCCGTGATTATGAACGTCATTTCCAAGGAAAACAAGAATTTACGTAGGAATGGTTAACCTTACGCAATTTCCGAACCCGCGTTCAGCGCGTTCAGCACTTTCTGTGCAATTTCATGATCATGGCCCGCCCGCACCAGCGCTGCATAGGCCCGCTGACGGGCCTTGCGCCCGGCGTCGCTGCTATCGAAAGGCCCCAGACGCTTGCGCCGTGCCAGCGCGAGCGCGGCGTCAAATGATTCGCTCTCGCTGATCGCGGCGCAGTGGTCCGCGTGCGCGCTTTCGATTCCCGCGCCGCGCAGACTGGCCCGTATCCGCGCCGGGCCATAGCCGCGACGGACAAGCGCGGATGTGCGCGTGCTGGCGAAACCTTCATCGTCAACATAGCGAAGCCGGGCAAACTCTTCGGCAAGCGCCTCGGGATCAGGGGCAGCGTCGTCTTCCTGCCAGCCGCGTTCCCGGATCTTGCGGGCAAGATAGTGTTTCAGCCGGTGTCTGGTGGTGGCGTACCGGCCCACATAGTGGAGCGCCAGCGCCCGCAGGGAGTCCCCGTCAAGCGGCCGTGGCGCGCGCTTTGCCTGGTAAGCATCAGCTTTCATGTCAAATTTGTGCCACAGTCGGGACTGAAGGGAAACCGCTTGTCCAGCGCAGGGGTGGACGGAGTCCGGTATTTGACGCTAAACCATGCTCCCCGGGGAGACACAGAATTGCAACAGTCCGACGCAGCGCCGCTGGCTTTCGCCCTTGTCCCCACCCCGACAGAGGATGTTGTGCCGCGCCGTTTTTCGGATTTCGCGACGCTGGGTGACGCGCTGGATTATGCCGCAACCGGTGCGCGCGGCCTGAATTTTCACAATCCGCGCGGGCAATTGTCGCGCCCCTATCCCTATTCCGAACTGCGCCGCGATGCGCTGGCAATGGCGCGGCGGCTGATCGCTGCCGGGATTGCGCCGCATGATCGCATTGCCCTGATCGCGGAAACCGGCCCGGATTTTGCGGCCCTGTTCTTCGGCTGCGTCTATGCCGGTGCCTGGCCCGTACCGCTTCCCTTGCCCACCTCGTTTGGCGGCAAGGAAGCCTATGTGGACCAACTGGCCGTGCAGATGAAAAGCGCTGATCCGCGCTGCCTGATCTATCCTGCCGAACTGGAAGGCATGGCCGGGGAAGCTGCCCGGATCTGCGGCGTCGAAGGGCTTGACTGGGAAAGTTTTGCCGCACGCCCCGCGCCTGAAACGACGCTGCCCGCAGCCGCGCCGGACGATATCGCCTATCTGCAATATTCCAGCGGCTCCACCCGTTTCCCGCATGGCGTGGCGGTTACCCATCATGCATTGCTCAACAACCTGTCTGCCCATTCGCACGGGATGGAAGTGTGCGAAACAGACCGGTGCGTGTCCTGGCTTCCCTGGTATCACGATATGGGGCTGGTCGGCTGCCTGTTGTCGCCGGTCGCCAACCAGGTATCGACGGATTATCTGAAGACCGAGGATTTTGCCCGGCGTCCGCTGGCCTGGCTGGAACTGATCAGCCGCAATAGCGGTACCACGCTCAGCTATTCCCCCACCTTTGGTTATGACATCTGCTCGCGCCGCGTCTCCAGCCAGATGCATGTTTCGGAACGCTTTGATCTTTCGCGCTGGCGCGTGGCCGGGAACGGCGCAGACATGATCCGCCCCGATGTGATGCAGGCCTTTGTTGATGCGTTCGGCGATGCCGGGTTCCGTGCGTCCGCGTTTCTGCCCAGTTACGGTCTGGCCGAAGCCACGCTGGCCGTGTCCATCATGCCGCCGGGCGAAGGTATCCGTGTCGAACTGGTGGAGGAAAGCGAACTTTCCGGCATTCCGGCCGATGAGGGAAAGCCACGCCGCTTCCGGGCCATCGTCAATTGCGGGAAAGCCGTGAAGGATATGGCCATCGAAGTGCGCGATGATGGCGGCGCACCGCTCCCTGATGGTGTGATCGGCAAGATATGGGCCAGCGGCCCTTCCATCATGCACAGCTATTTCCGTGATGATGTGTCCACGGCTGCCTGCCTCAAGGATGGCTGGCTCGATACCGGCGATATGGGGTATCTCTCCGGCGGGTATATCTATGTGGTTGGCCGCGCCAAGGACATGATCATCATCAATGGCAAGAATCACTGGCCGCAGGATATCGAATGGGCCGTGGAGCAATTGCCGGGATTCAAGTCCGGTGACATTGCGGCCTTCGCCATCACCACCCAGAATGGCGAAGAGGCTCCGGCTGTGCTTGTCCAGTGCCGCACCTCCGACGATGCGGAACGCACCAAGCTGCGTGATACAATCCGGGAAAAGGTCCGGGCGATTACCGGCATGAACTGCATCGTGGAACTCGTTCCCCCTCGCACCCTGCCGCGCACCAGTTCTGGCAAGCTCAGCCGCGCAAAGGCGCGCAATCTCTATCTTTCCGGGGAAATCCAGCCATTTGATCTGGCGGCATAAAGGGGAACTTGCAGCATCCTCGATAGTGGCGCAGATTAAGCCTCTCTCCTTCCAAAGATTTATGATTGGCAATCCTTTTGCTTTGGTAGATGCAATTTGGACTTAAGAGAGCCGTCACGATTGGATTGAGATCGGATTGTGCCGCGGGTGAAAGAGGAAGCGCGCGCCTAGCTCTTGCAATAGGCCACAACAGACTTCACCTACCAGTGTCAGCAAGGTGGAAACACGCCCGCCAAGCTATTTGAGCTGGGCGACGGTGATTGCGTACCGAGACGAATAACGGTGTTCAAATAGCCCAGACGCAATAGTTCGAAGCAACGCCGCTTGAATTACGCCGCAGGCGGCTAGGCATCGGTCAATTTCGGGGCGATCTGCTCGCGTTGTTAACCCAGGAAATTTGGCGGGTGGGACTTGGGTGATTATTCCGGGTCGCTTTAGATTAGCGCCGCTTGCCAATGCGCTGAGAGTGAAAGGCGCGGCATACTTATGTCTCGGGTTCGGGAGAATAATTGAGCCCCATTTACAAATGAAGACTTGCGCCTTGCGGTAGAGACCGCGAGAATCCAGCCATGCGAGCCGACGTCGATCATCTTCCGCCTACCCAGCAAAAGGAGCTGGCGCGTGTGCGTCACACAGTGATGGAAGAATTTGACACCGCGGTCGCTGGCGCGACGCAGCCTTGGAAGAAGAACGGCAAGATCCAAAAAATCATACTTTTTGGCAGTTACTCGCGGAACGATTGGGTCGACGAACCCGACTTAGGATACCAGTCGGACTACGATATCCTGATTATCGTTAGCCACAAGGATTTAACCGACGTTGCCGAGTACTGGTACATTGCCGAAGACAAGATCCAGCGCGACCTGACGATCACGCGGCCGGTCAACATCATTGTCCACACGCTGGATGAGGTGAACCAGGGGCTGGCGCGCGGCGAGTATTTTTGGGTTGACATCGCCCGTGACGGCATTGCCCTTTACGAGTTGCCCGGGGTCGGACTGACCATGCCCAAGCCTCTGACGTCGGCAGATGCCTATAAGATGGCCAATATGTATTTTGATGACTGGCTGGGCAAGATCGACGTCGCCCTTGAAGGTGCAGCGTTTTACATGAGCAGAGGACACACCAAAGATGCTGCTTTTACTCTGCATCAGGCGGCGGAGCGAGCATATACCTGCTTTTTGCTGGTCCGGACGCATTACGTACCCCGCTCCCACAATCTGAAATTCTTGCGCTCGTTGGCCGAGGACAAAGACGGATACCTCGTCGGTTGCTGGCCGCGCGCAACCAAGCTTGACCGGCGGCGCTTCGAGCTAGCCAAGCGTGCATATGTTGAGGCTCGCTACTCTACGAGTTACGAAATTGGTGCCGACGACCTTCTTGCAATCTCTGATGCGGTGCGCGATCTTCGCGCCCGGGTCGAAATGGTGTCGCGCGACTGGCTCGAAGTACTGCGGGCGAAAGCCGACATCGCGTCAAAATCCACAAAGGCAAGCTAGCAGCACTAGACTTGCCGTACGCGACCCTTTGTTCGCTGAATGGCTTGACAATGGATTTCGCGACCTCCTTCAACGTGAGGTGGGTGTGCACATAAAACGAGGTCGACGTGATAGGCAAATGCCCAAGCCACAGCGCGATCACCCAAATATCCACGCCTGCTTTAAGGAGTTCCATTGCCGCACTGTGCCGCCTAGGGGTTCGCGGAATTTGTCGGCTTGTTAACCCGCCTTCATTCACAAAAAAATTGGGATACGTTCTTACATTCGTTCCGCGAATTTCTTTTCAAAAACTTACAAATTGCTAACATCTTTTGGCTAAGCCAGCCCTGTGAAAATACGTGGCGAAACATCGAATGGCGGCGAAGCGCCCGGTTGGC
Source organism: Sphingomonadales bacterium (assembly GCA_031411035.1). GTDB lineage: Bacteria > Pseudomonadota > Alphaproteobacteria > Sphingomonadales > Sphingomonadaceae > Aquisediminimonas. The sequence continues at coordinate 29,447 of JANOAJ010000201.1, read as the reverse complement.
TCACAATTCTGGGTCTGAAGGATCCGGGAGGGGACGATTGGGCGCGTGTGCGTGGCGCGCAGGTGAACATCATCACCGCCCTGGCCATGGCCCGACTGGCGATCAGCATCATGGCGGGTTGCGTCATCGTTGCGACGCTGGGGGCAACGGCCGAACCCATTCTGCTTCTTGGCTGGTTCAGCGCAGTCGTGATCGTTTCGGGGCTGCTCGCGTTCCCCAATCTCAGGCAGCGCCACTCCTCGATGGTAACCGCCAGCATGTTCGAACTGCACAGGGAATCCGTCAGCCTGATGGCGGCCGGGCTCTGCTGGACGATCCTGCCTCTGGTGCTTGGCGTCAATAGCGGCCGGGATCAGGTGCTGACCGTATGGACCGTGGCGACCGCCCTGATGGGGATCGCGACCTTTGCCCTTTCCGCCGTGCCGCTCGCAACGTCCGGATTTCTGGTGATCGTTGGTGGCGGACTGGCGTGGATGATGCACCGCCTTGGCATGGATCTTATCGCTGCCACGGCAATGGCCTATACCGTTGCCCTGATCGCCGCATGTGTCGTCAATGGCCGCACGCTGGTTCTGCACAAGTTCAACGAACTGGCGCTTCAGGAAAAAAGCGAAGTCGTCAGCCTGTTGCTGCGCGAATATGAGGATTCTGGCGGCGACTGGATGTGGCAGACGGACGCGTCACGCTGCCTTAGCCATGTGTCGCCGCGTTTCGCCGTGGCGCTGGGGGTCGAACCGCAGGTGCTTGAGGCCAAGCCGTTGCTGCAGATTCTGGCGGGAGACGCATGGCAGGCGGGCAACTTCTCGGCAGGCCTGCGCGAGCTTGCAGACCGCATGAAGAATCGCGAAAGTTTCAGCGATCTGGTGCTGCCGGTGCAGATTGGCGAACAGACGCGGTGGTGGGAACTTTCGGCATCGCCCCGTTTTGACGAACATGGCGTCTATCTTGGATTCCGGGGCGTCGGATCGGACGTGACCGACGCGCGGCGGAGCGCGGACAAGATCAACCGCATGGCCCGTTATGATACGCTGACCGGCCTTCCCAACCGCTTGCTGATCAACGAAACGCTTGGCGAGGCGATGGTCGAGGCTGACCGCTGGCGCGGACGCTGCGGATTCATGATGATCGATCTTGACCGGTTCAAGGCCGTGAACGACACGCTAGGCCACCCGATCGGGGATCGCTTGCTGACGCGCGTATCGGAACGGCTCAAGGCCATCATGTCTGACAATGAACTGTGCGGACGGCTTGGCGGTGATGAATTTGCGGTTGTGGTGAAAGATGCCAGCGATCCGGCAAAGCTCGCCCGGCTCGCGCAAACGATCATTGATGAAATCTCCAAGCCTTATGAGGTGGATCAGCACACCATCTATATCGGTGCCAGCGTAGGAACAGCCACGGGGCCGCGCGACGGGCGGACAGTGGAAATGCTTATCCGTTCGGCGGATCTGGCGCTTTACCGGTCCAAGGATCGCGGCGGCAGCGCGCATCATGCCTATGAGCCGCAATTGCATACCCATGCGGAAGAACGCCGCGTGATCGAAATCGCCCTGCGAAAGGCGCTCGAACGCAACGAGTTTCAGGTGCATTACCAGCCGGTGGTGCACGCCCAGACGGGCACGGTGGAAAGCTTCGAAGCGCTTCTGCGCTGGCACAATGCGGATCTCGGCCATGTCTCCCCCGCCAAATTCGTGCCGATTGCCGAAGAAGCGCGGCTGATTGGCGCGATTGGCGAATGGGTGCTGCGCACCGCCTGTGAGGAAGCCGCCAAATGGCCGACAACGGTGCGCGTGGCGGTCAATGTCTCGGCCGAGCAACTGCATGACCAGCATTTCGTGACGACCGTTGTCTCCGCGCTGTCCCATGCCGGGCTGCCGCCGCACCGGCTGGAACTGGAAGTGACGGAAAGCGTCTTCATGAACGAAGGCACCAAGGCGATTGCGGTGCTTGACCAGATCCTGGCGCTTGGCGTGCGGCTGGCGCTTGATGATTTCGGCACCGGCTATTCCTCGCTTGGCTATCTCTCGCGCACCAAGTTCAGCACGATCAAGGTGGATCGCAGCTTTGTGCAGAGCGCCGCCAAGAACGCGCCGGCAAGCCTTGCCATCATCCGCGCCGTTGTCGCGCTGGCAGACAGTCTGGGCATGTCCACCACGGCAGAAGGCGTCGAGACGGACGAGGAATGCAAGATGATCAACAGCCTGGGGTGTCGCAAGATACAGGGCTATCTCTTTGGCCGCCCGATGCCCGCAGAGGAAGCGCGCCGGATCATGGCATCAGGCAACCTGACCCAGTCCGTCGCTGCCTGATCCCGGCATGATGCCTCAGGGCTGATGGCGTTCAGCGACCACCGCAGTGACGGCCATATCCATGGTGACATTGCCCAATGTGCGGAAAATGTCGGGAAATGTTTCCACAGCGATCAACAGCGCCAGCGGCTCCACCGGCGCGCCAATGGCCAGGCAGATTGGCGCAATCGAACTGACAAAGCTGACGGATCCGGGCAGGCTGACGGCGCCCATCGTGGTGATCGCGCCCGCGGCAATGCCCACCGCTATCTGGGCCGGGCCCAGTTCGATACCATACCAATGGGCGATATAGAGCGCGACACCCAGATTCATCGCGGGCCCGGTCGCACGGAAGATCGCCACTGCCAGCGGCAGCACAATGTCTGCCGTGGCTTCGGGCACTCCGATCGCCCGCACGCCCTTGAGCATCGCTGGAAGCGAGGCAAGGGAGGATTGGGTTGAGATCGCCACTGCCTGGGCCGGCACAGCCGCGCGGAAGAACGCAAGCAGGTTGCGCCGCCCGCCCAGCAACGCCACGGCAAAGGACGCTGCCCAGACGATGATGCCAAGCGCGGACAATATGATGATATAGTGCGCCAGCGCACCGAAGGCTGTCGCGCCCGCTTTCGCGCCGACCCCCAGTGCCAGCGCGAACACGCCCACGGGCGCAATCGCCAGAACCCAGTTGATGATGATCACCAGCGCATCTGCCAGCCCGGCAAACAGGCTGGCCAGAACGGAGCGCTTTTCGGCGGGCAGCCGCGCCATCGCGAAGCCCAGCGCGGCCGTGAACACCAGCAGTGGCAGCAGGGCATCATTGGCGGCAGCGGCGATGGGGTTGGTTGGCACCATCGCACGGATGAAATCGCCAAATGGCGGCACTGCAGGGGGCTTGTCCGTGTGGGACAGGGCGGCGCGCAAGGCGTCTGCGGCACCTTCGGGCATCGGAAATATCGCCATAAGGGCGGGCAGCACCAGCGCGGCCATGATCGAGGAACACCAGAGGATTACGAGCATGGTCACAACGGCACGCCCGGCCATCCGTCCGGCACGGGCCGCCTCTGCCGTCTGGATGATCCCCGTGATCAAAAGCGCCACCACAAGCGGCACCACTGTCATCCGCATCCCGTTCAGCCACAGCGTGCCGATAATGTCTGCCACGTCGATCGCCAGCGGCAGCCGGTCTCCGGCAGCGATACCGCCAAACACGCCGAGAACCAGCGCAATCAGGATTATGGACGCTTTTGACATGAACCCCCCGAAACAGATGGTGTTTCAGAGCGGCATATCAGCAAGCAACCCTAGTGAACATGCCCTGATGAGGGATAGAGCAGCGCACGCAGCCCCGCGCGGTTGAACGGCTTCCATGCCCCTTCCCGCTGGGCCAGCCGGTCCGCGACGGCATAAAGCACAACCGGATTGACGCCCAGGCCGCAATGGCTGCCATGCACTTCGATATTGTCCGTGGTGGCGCTTTGTGGCTCCACACAATTCTGCCAGGCCACGATGCCATCCCGTTTGGAATAGATGGCCGTGGCGGGAACCGGCGGCGGGATCTGGCTTTCCGCCAGCATGTCCTGCGTGTCCCGATCCTTGATGCGCTGGCCGGTCAGTTGTTCATAGGCGCGCCAGGCGTTTGTGGATCGCGGATCGCCGACAATGGGGGAGCCAAGCGTGATCACCTGGCGCACCATATCCGTCCGCCACCGCGAAAGCTGCCGTGCCATGACCCCGCCCAGGCTCCAGCCGACAAGGCTTACCCGCTTCCCGGTTTCGCCGTGCACTTCCTCCAGCCGGGCGATCAGATGCTCGCCCTGCTGGCCGATGGCCTTGGGCCCCAGATTGCGGCCCAGTTCCCAGCCATGCGTGTCATACCCCATGCGATCCAGGAATGCGCGCAGCGGACGGGTGGAGATATCGCTTGTCACAAAGCCCGGAAGAACAAGAACCGGATGGCCGTCCCCTCTGGGGGCCTGGGCGATCAGCGGCATCGAAAGGGGCAGACTGCCCAGCTCAAGCAAGGCGCGCGGCAATTCCGTGGCGGCCAGCAACATCGAAGGCGGAGCAATCGCCCCGCTTTGCGTCATGGTCATTCTTGTTTGTTCCTTCTCCTACAAAAGCAAGGCTGCGCGCAAAATTTCCAGACTTCAAGCGATTTGTCTTTTGGCGGGGTTTGGGGGCGGCACCAGTTAACCCGTGCCCCGTTTCCGTTCCATTTAGGGACAGTTCCAAATATTTGCCCGGAATGCCCGAGAATTGGCGGGTTTTCGGGGTTGCGGCTCTTGTGCAGCGCAATGATTTATCTTAATCATCTGTTAACGAACGATGCGACTCGTGACCGGAAAGTCAACGGGGAGCAGGTTTCGGCAAGAACAGGAAGCAGCAGCAGGGGCGCACTTTGATCAGCAATGATCGCACACAACTTTCTCAATGGGGTATCAGTATGAAAAGCTTTGGTAAAATCGCTCTCTCGTTCGCGGCCATAGGGGCTGCCGCATCCCTGAGCGCACCAGCAAGTGCGGCCACGATTTTGGGGCTTTACAACACCGGTGTGGACAATGCCGGGAAGGTCTTGGCGCCGGGCGTTGCCGAACAACATTATGTGATCACGGCCGAAACATCGCCGCTTTATGTGGCACCGATTGTTCCGAAGGTGACGACATACAATCAGTGGTCAGCGAACAGCGCCGTGGGAAGTGCCGGGTCTTCGTGGATCACTCAAAAGATTAATGCCGATAACACACCGGCCAGAAGCGGTTCATTCGGTGTCGCGCAGTATTTTGAATATACGTTGCTGTTCAATCTTGGCACGTTGAGCCCTTCAAGCGCGATGATCACAGGTGATCTGCAGGCAGACAATTATGCCGAAGTGTTCCTGAACGGCAATTTGGTTGGTGGTCAGACTCCCGTTCCATCGCCCGGTGTCACCAACTATTTCCGCAAGTTCACCGCTTTTGGCGCGAATGCAGGGTTTGTGAACGGGGTAAACACTTTGACCTTCCGCGTAACAGATTATGGCGTAGTCAGCGGTCTGCGCGTGGCCAACCTTGTCGGTACGGCTGTGCCGGAACCCGCAACCTGGGCCATGATGATGATCGGCTTTGGTGGCGTTGCTACGATGGCCCGTCGCCGTCGCAGCAAGGGAACAAGCGTTCTCGCCTGATCCTTTCTGAATTCCAGAAAAAAGGGCAGGGAGCCATCAGGTTCCCTGCCCCTTTTTTTGTCTGATGCACCCCCGCCAGCGCGCGGGCCGGGGAAGCCCGTCAAGCCCCCCGTGGCCCTCAGAGCATAATGTCCGCAAACCGTGAGGAGAGCGTGAACTGCGTGATGCCCAGCGACCCTTTGCTGGTGCTGACCACAGAGGCGCTCGCCAGCACGGATGGCAATGTAAACGCAGTGGGCACCACGGAGATCGCCTCGCTTGTCTTCACCGCCGGTGCCACTGTAAACGACGTGGCAGCAACGCTGACAACGGGTGTTGAGGCGACCGATACCGGCGCCGCCGCCGCCACGACCGGCGTGCTGGCGGTCGTTACGGGCGTGCTGGCCAGACTCGCAGGTAGAAAGGCGTCCGTCGCGAAGCTGACCGTGGAAACGGAAGCGACAGGCACCGCTTCCGTCAATACGCCGGTTGAGGCGAAGTCTATCGGTTTGATCGAGCCTGTGCCCGTCGTAACCGTCGGACTGCTGCCCGATGACTGATAGCCGACACCCGCAACGGTCAGGCTTGCTACTGTCGCATTGCCAAGCAGGTTGAGGCCTGCAATCTTTGCTGCAAATGTCTTGTCGGTGTCGAGAAACTTGTTGCCGTACACGGTGAGGTTGGTGTTGGACTCATTGACGAACATGTCGGCGACATTGTTTTTCAGCACGCCACCATCAACACGCGCCAGCCTGATCCAGAAATTGAGCTTGTCTGCCGTGCTCGAAACGAAGGTGTTGCCCGAAACCTCGACATTCTTGCCGCCGCCAACCGTTATACCGTTATAGCCCTGCATATAGCCGATATTGTTGATGATCTTGACGTTTTCATAGGGCAATGTGCCAATCTGATCTCGCAGGAAGATGCCTTGAGACTGGCGGCCTTCGCCTTGCAATATTTGGTTGTTGCTGATCACAATGTTTGTCGACGCACGAGTGGTTCCAGTCGTCCAGAACTGTATCGCATCGGGATGATCATCGGCATCAGGAAAGAAGTTCTTGAAGGTATTGGAATCAATTGTGATGCCTTGAATATTTGCAAAATCCGCCCCGTCCGAACGCATATTTTGGAAACTGTTACCTTGGACGAGAACGTTCGTGGCTGTAGCAATTTGCAAGCCGCGTCCAAGCGAATCAAAGCGGGAATTTGTGATGGTGATGTTCTTGCCGTTCGAAATGCCGATTCCATTACCATCGTTGGTAAAATTGCCATCGGTCGAACCGTGTACAAAAACCTTGTCAATCGTAATGTCGGACACGTTGGACATGTCGACATATTTGCCGAAAGTCGCCTCACCAACCGCCAGTGGTCGCCCAATTTCGACTGATCGAATGGCCACATGAGAGACGGTGTTGACCTTCAAATTGTCAATCCGCGCAAGATTGTTTGGATCCAGAGATGTTATCGTCACGTCACTGGTGTAAGCTTTGTTCTTCAGAGAAACGACGCCATAGTTACCTGGCGCAAGCAAAATGCGGTCGCCACTTTTAGCGTTGGCTAGTGCTTTGGTGAGCGCATCCTTGTTTGCAACCGTGAAATCGGTCATTTGAAATTCCCCTTGTTCAATACAGAGCCACCCGGGCATCGAGCAGGAAGCTGCATTTCCAAGACTGATATGGTCTGGAGAATTGAAATCATTGTTGCTGATGAAGGTTAAGATTGCGTCAGGCTTCCCGACTAACCAAACCCCGCGCCCAAATTCGGCCGCATAAAGCTATGCCGACATGAACGGCATAAGAGACCAATATGGCCAAAACTATCGTCACAATCGGGATGTCCAAGCCAATGCGAAACCTAAGCACAGTGATGGGCAGAATGTGGATCATGTAAATTGTGAAACTGGCTGCCGAAAGCGCCACCGCAATGCTTCGTGCGAAGTTAGGAAGCGGGAAGCGGCGGAAGTACAAGAGAAGCGCCGCTGTCAAAACCACCCAAGTTCCACGCCCGGCCGGGCCGAAGATATGCCACCAAGAAGAGTCGACCCAGCGCAGGCTCATAGAACCAAAACACACCGCGATTGCCATCATTGCGGCTCGTTGCACTGGGCTTCGCGCAAAGTGGATACACCAGCCAAGAGCTAGATATACGAATAACTCATCCGGTGTGCGATCCAGAAGGTGCCCACTGTTTGCGAAATGTGCGGCCAATATCTTTGACGCAACCGCAGCCGCCATCAAACAAATGCCGAAACCGAACGGACGCACGCTGGCAAAACGGCGCACTGGCGGTGGAAGACCGATAACCAGCATAACTAATAGAGATTGAAAGAAGGCTTCTATGAACCAATACGGCTCAAGAAGGCTGCCAAACCGACCTTCGTAGTTGGACAGCAGCAGCCACGAAGCCATTGAAACGGGTTTAACGAACAGCGCGTATCCGCAAAGCAGCAAATAATAGGGGATTAGAATGCGCGTCGCCATTCGCAGCACAAACCGACCAAATTGGCCCGAAACAAAGCGGGTGAACTGAAATCGAGCCAGATTGAAGCCGACCAGAACAATCAGCGCTACGACGCCCCCACCAACCGGCCAATTGCTCGCATGATTGGCGACCACCGCGCATATCGCAAGCGCGCGCAACACTATCTCAGAGTCTACCCAGCGAATTGACGTTTCCGCGCTGATGTCCGTCCTTGCAGGAACCAAGGCGTCGAGTGCCCGAACTGGCATCTCCTCCCATCCGTCAGGCAAATGACCGATGCGATCTTCAATCTCCGCTGCGAGCAGCACATAATTTAGTGAATCGCCTCCCAGCTCGACAAAGCTGAGCGCGTCCGTAACCAGCTTTTTCGGAAAGGCAGCCGCATAGAGCGGCAACAACCCCTTGTCGCTTATTGCGGCTTGATGCGCTCTAGACCTAGCTTCCGCTTCACGAAGGATCGAGCGATAGTCGGTTTTGCCGTTGGCGAGCACGGGAAGATTCGATACTGCGACAATGTCGAGAATGGATGTTGGCAGTTGCAGTTCTTCCACGAGACTGTTGGAAATCTTTTGGATATCCGGTTGTCCCTCGACAGCGATGGCGATCATGGAATCGGATCCCGTCACTGCGGCAGAAAGCCCCTGCTCTCTTAAAATGTCCTCAATTTGGTCAAGGCTGACACGCAATCCGAAGGGTTTGACGAAACGGCTCTTGCGGCCGGTAATGCGGAAAAGGCCATTCGCTTGACGGACGCCAAGATCGCCCGTCACCAATCGCTCCAGCTCAATTCCGCGAGCAAGATCGCCAGCTTCGAGGCCATAACCCATCATCACGTTGGGACCTCGATAAACAAGTTCGCCCTCTTGCCCTGCTTCTAAGATCGACTCACCGTTCGTGTCGATTAGAGACAACTCGCCGCCTGGAATTGCACGACCAATGCAGTCTGCATTTTCAAACAATAGCTCCGGTGGAACATATGCAATGCGTGGGGATGCCTCCGTCTGACCATACATGACAAAGAATCTTGCGTTGCGGGCTTTCGCCCACCCGGCCCAACTAACGGCCCTTTCCGACGGGAGCCGCCCTCCCGCTTGCGTTAAAGTCCGGATCGAAGGCGGTGCCCAATCCCGAAACCCAGTTCTTTCAAGTAGATCGTAAATCTGTGGGACACCGGCGAGGCTGGTAATCGCATTTCGTGTGGAGCGCTGCCTGAACTCGGGATCAACTACCGATCCCTGGTAAAGCACGATGGCTGCACCCCGTGCCCAATGTGAAGTCAGGACTGAAAGGCCATATGAGTAATGGGGGGCCAGCGATGTTAATGCCCGATCATTCGACTCTATCTCGAGATACTGAGCTATCGACTCTGCATTTGAGCCAATGTTGCCGTGCGAAAGGCGCACCAGCTTTGTTGATCCCGTTGTGCCCGAGGTTGAAAGCATAAGCGCAAGATCAGGGTGGAGGGCCATTGAAGGCCCGCCAGTGGCTTCTGCTTTGCCTTGTCTCACAATGAAATCGGCACAGAATCGCTTGGCCAACACACCAGAGCGATCACTATCCGGCTCAACCAAAATCGCAGGGTGTCGCCCGCGCAAAGCGCCGAGGATTGCAATCATCGTCATGCGGTCATTGAGCGCCTCAACTACTAAAAGCCGTCGCGCCTTGCCGATCGATTCAGCAAATGCATCTGCTGCTTCTGCTAACGCTCGGTAAGATAACGAAAGGTTTCCATCCTCAATCAGCGCTGGCAGCTCGCCGAATCGCTCAAGATCGGCAGCAAAGGTTGCAATTCGAGAGGGCTCGTCGTCTTTCACGCGTTAGCCGCGGAGGAGGCCACTGCCTTAGCTTCACGCTGGCGTACTCTGGCCCGGTGCGTAAACGCAGCCACCATCCCAAGCAACATGTAGATAATTGCATGATTGTCGTCTTGGCTCAGAACGCCTTTGATCACGACAAACAAAACTAACACGACAGCGGTTGGCAAAAGCAATTGTGCTTCCGTTTCACGCGCCCGGTAGCCGCCGATATATGCTTGGAGCGCCCCCGTCAAAATCATGCCGAAGAATGCAAAAAAGCCAAGAACGCCGAAATCGATCAAGACCGTAATATAGTAGCTGTCGACCGTGATGACGCCTGCGCCGTTGGTAAAGCCCAAGATATCTCCACTCGACGTTACGCCATGCCCGAACGGCCAACGTTCAAGCTTGGGCCAGAGCATACTCCATTGCTGCTTGCGGCTTTCGTTGCTCGCTTGTTGCGGGCCACCGCCCCAAATCATGCGGTTGAGCTTCTGCCAAAAAAGAGAAGCAGTGTAAAAGATAGCTAAGAATACAGGATAGGCCAAAACCAATGCAGGTGCGATCAAGTCGTTTCGATTTGAAACCCAGCGTTTCACACTCCAGACGAGCAGGTAGAGGAGGAAAGATCCATAAAAACCGATCATTCCTAGCCGGGAATCGGTGCCCCAAATGATCCAGAAATGCAAAGGAATATAGGCCATCAGTAACGATTTTTGCCAAGTCTTAGGGGCGGTCACGATGGCATGGATAACAAAGGCGGTCGTCAGTCCCAAGAATTCGGCGAAATTCAACGATGTCGAGAAAGTCGCCTGCAAACGATATAGGCCGGTGGCAAACCGCGCGCCGCCTGCCAAGATGCGTTGCACATTTTCGTCGGCGACGGCCAGAAAGGCCGGAATGTGCCCCGCCCAAAGCACTGCTTGCTTGCGTTGTTCGAACAGCGCCACGACTGATAGCGCGATGGCCATGAGGATCAGCAGTCGTGCCCATTTTTCAGCTCTGCCTTCTTTCATGAAAACAAAGCAGCTCACAAAGAAGATGGCCGTCCATTCCATCTGGTTGCTGAGATAGCGGTTGATCGCGTCGCCCGGATGTTTCGAAAAAATGAGCGTGACGGTCTGGATCGCGACGAAGGCCAGTAGCAGCCGGGTGATCCAGGGGCTGTCGCGCAGCACGGATTTGATCCGCTCCCGGAAGGGCGGCGATGTGGAAAGGCTCACCAGCATCAGCAGCACCAGTGGTGCGGTAAACAGGCGTTGCGCAGTGATCCAGGGCAATCCCGGCAGCGCTATCGCCAGATAGTTGGGCCACATGAACAGGCTTATGAAAAAGGCCCAGAACAGCCATTCCATCTGTCGCTCCGGCACGGTCTCGCGTTCGGGCAGCGCCCACACGATCATCAGGGCCATGATGGCGAGGGGAACCCCCATGTAGAGGTAAAAGGCCATTGGGAAGATCGCGACCATGAAGCCGTAGATAAGGCCCGTGAAGATGATCAGGCTGTAAATCGTGCGCTTCACCATCTTGTCGCGCAGGGGCGCGCGGGCGCGGTGATATTCGCCCAGGCGCGGGGGCGCGGGGGCGAAGAAGCGGGCGATCCAGTCGGCCGCCCAGGCGAACAGGGCCATTGTCAGCCGGATGGGGTTGAGCCGGCGCAGCAGGGGCAGGGTCTGCGATCGGGGCTGGGCCGCGCTGGTCATCGCGGCAGGATCGCCCAGGTCTTGCCGGTGCAGCGGGCATTGGCTTCCGCCTTGGGCACATCGGGCACCCTGTTGTTGCAGATCATGATCCGCGCGCCTGTGACGCGCATGTTGGTCTTGACCTTGACCCCAGGCTTGTTCGCATAAGTCGTCCCGTCGCTTTCGACGATATTGTCAGTGAAGAGGCCATCGCGGACATTGCCACCGACAATGCCGTTCGGGGCCCCAATTTTCAACCGGTTATTCTTGACGACAACCCGGTCAAAACCTCCGTCGTCGATCCCGTTGCGGATATGATTGCCCAGAAAAATGCCCTGCATCTTCCCCGCGATGTCATTGCCGATGATCGTCAGGTCCGATGTTGGCGCGTAGCTGGGCCGCGACCATGCCTGGATGCAGTCAGGATGGTCACCATCCTTGATCCGCACGCCGGCGGAATCGAAGGTGGCCGGGGTTGGTAAGAAATCGCGGCAGATATTGCGTTCGATCAGGAAGCCCGATCCGCCGCCGATGTTGATCCCGTCCGAAATCAGCCCGGTAAGGCGGTTTTCCACCAGCGCGACATTATGGCTTTCGCCGACAACAATGCCGCGATGCGCGCCCGAAATTGCCATCCGCTCGATGCGGATCCCGCGGGCCTTTGAAATCTGGATGCCGTAACTGCGCCCGCCCGGGCCCGTCAGGGTGCCGCCACGGATTTCGATGCCCTGGGCGTTCTTGATGATGATGCCGGTGAACCGCGCCTGGGTGGCATCAATCGTGATCGCGGGCTGGAACGCCTTTTGCGGGAACGTGAAACTGCCATAATCGCCTGGTGCCAGTCGGATGATTTTGCCGCCCGTGGTCGCTTCCAATTGTTGACGCAATTGCGCGCCGGCCGGTGTTTCTTCCGCCACTGCTGCCGCGCATCCGCTCAGCGCGAGCGCCGCGACAAAGCCGTGGCGCGCGATCGCTGAAAGGCGCCCAATGCGAAGGGGTCCGTCCGCTCGTCCTTTGCTCTCAACGCGGCTGTCCAGCGCATTGGCTGTCTCACGCCCCGAAACAGTGCCGTGGCGGGAACTGCCATGACGAGAAGTCATGTAAAGGTTGATCGAGCTGGCCATCATTTGTTTAAATCGCCGTATTGATGCCAGTTCTGAGAAACTATTCGGGAAAAAACCGGATAGCCAGGGTGCAAATTCTTCCCGTCAGACTGTCTGTTTTTACCAATAGGATGGTCACATACTCGCCCGGATGTCTGAGTCTGCTTACCGGATATTGCAAACACCGCCCGCGACGCGATTTTGCACGTAGTTTGACTTTTTCCGGACACAAACACTTTTTAGCACAGGCGATTGGGGGGTGGCAAGGCGTTTCCAAGGCTCTCGCAATAGTTAACCATCCTATATGGTTTACGCTGCTCCCCCGCCCCGCAGCATAAATGCGTGCGGTTTTCCGTGTGGTTCAGCGATGCCGTGTGGTCACCGGATACCCCGCCAGCCATTCCGCGCGCCGGGCCCAGATCACGCCCCATTTCTGCGCGGAGGCACCGGGCATATCGCGCGGCCCTGCAACAACATGCGAAGCCAGCATTCGTGACCACGCCCAGAACCTGTACAGCTGCAAGCCGACGGCCGCCTTCCAGGGTGTCCAGTGTTTCCGGATCAGCGTGATGCGCCCGCGGTGGACCTTGATGACCTTTTCCACTGCCGAGCTTTCCGATCTTCCGCCCAGATGCACGATCTCGGCAGCCGGCGTAATGGCAGGCCGCGCGCCAATCGCCCGTGCGCGAAGGCACAGGTCTGCCTCTTCGGCATACATGAAGAACGTCTCGTCAAAACCGCCCAGCCGCGTCCACAATGTCTGATCTGTCAGCAGGAAGCATCCGGTCACAATGTCGACACTACGGATGCTGTCCCGCTGCCAGTTTCCGAAAGTTTCGGGGTTGAAGAGGGCGGATCGCGGGAAGGCCATGGTCAACCCCACGGCGCTGCAAAACAGGCTCCATAACGTGATTGCTTGCCAGCACGATGTCGGATTGAGAGTGCCGTCTTCGAACAATGTTCGGCCACCCCAGATTTTCCGATCCGGCGTTTCCTCCGCAAAATCCCACAGCGCCTGAAGGCTGCCCGGAAATACGATCGTATCGGGATTAAGCAGCAGGAGGCGACGCCCGCTAGCCAATCCGGCTGCAATGTTGTTGCCCTGCGCAAAGCCGCAATTGTCGGGATGCGCGATCAGTTTTGCGTTCGGAAACGTCTGCGCGATGGCCTCAGCAGAGCCGTCGCCTGACGCGTTATCCAGCACGATGACTTCAGTGCTGACCGAAGGGAGATTGGCGAACACCGATTCAAGACACTCAAGCGTAACGTCCCGCGTGTTGAAGCTGACGATGAGAATCGAGAGTTCCACGCCCGCGCCATCTTCATCGCGCAACATCAATAGGCCCGCGATGATGCCAGGGCGGGAAGCGTTCGTATCAAGACGTAGAAGTCGAAAAACACCGACCAGTTTTCGATATAATAGAGATCATGTTCCAGCCGGCGGACAAGTTTATCTTCGGTATCGGTTTCTCCGCGCCAGCCACATACCTGCGCCCAGCCGGTAATGCCGGGCTTGACCTTGTGGCGTGCCGCATAGGTGGTGACTACGTCCGTAAACAGCCTGTCACCAGCTTTGGTGGAAGCCGCATGGGGACGCGGTCCCACCAGAGACATTTCCCCGGATAGCACGTTAAAAAGCTGTGGTAGCTCATCCAGGCTTGTGCGTCGCAGGAAGCGACCCACGCGCGTTACGCGGGCGTCGTCCCTTCCAGCCTGGCGGATAGCATCCACCTCGCAATCCTCTGTCCGCATCGAACGAAATTTCCAGATGCGGAATTTGCGGTTGTTGAAGCCCTCGCGTGGTTGACGGAAGAAAACCGGGCCGGGGCTGTCGATTTTCACGGCAATGGCCGCCAGCAGCAGGATTGGCGACAAAAGCGCAGTGAGAAGCGAGGCCAGGGCAACGTCTTCAATCTTCTTGATCAACTGGTCAAAGCCGGAAATCGGCCGTTCGAAAAGCGTCATCACCGGAAGATCACCCAGCATCACGACTTGCCGTTGGGCAAAGGCAAAGCTGGCGAGATCGGGCGCGAGGCGGATCCGAATGGGAGTAATGGCCAGACGGGCGACAACATCCTGTAATCTGGCTTCCGCCGACCAGGGCAGGGCGACGATCACCTGATCGACCAGACCCATGCGAATTGCCTGAAGCAGACCTTCCAGATTTCCCCGGAGTTTGACCGATGGGGATTCCTCGCCCAGTCGCCCCTGAGGGCGGTCATCGAAAAAGCCGACCAGTTCGATTGTCAGCTTGTCATTGCCACCGATATAGTTGGCAAGCCGCAACCCTTGCTGGCCTGCGCCGAAAATGGCCACGCGCTGGTTGAAGGCACCCTGCCGTTTCAGACGGCGCATATAAGCGGTGGCAAGTGCGCGCACGGCGCATACCGAAATCCCGCCCACTACGAACCACATAGTGGCCCATAATCTTGAAAATTCAGCCGATGCCTTGAACAGGAAGCCGATCGTCAGCACGAACATCGCCGTGGCAAACCAGGCAGTCAACACGCGTCCCCAGGCGCGTCTCACGGAAAAGCGGACGTCCACATCATAAACGCCGGTAACCTCGGCAAGCCCCGCATAGAATACTGTCGCCGTGATAACCGCGTTCACATAAAGCCGAGATCGTTCGTTGGAAACGAACTCAAGCGTCAATTCTGCCACGATAAACGCGGAGATGACAATCGCCAGCAGCTCGGCCGTCCGCAAAAGCAGGGAGCTAACCTCGAACAGACCGGGTGTGGGCGGGGCGGAGCGGCCTTCGGATGGAAAATCCGGATCGAGCCGCAAAGGTGGCCGCGGCCCTTCCACCTTTCCCTTGAGTGTTTTTTTGGTCATTGCTGAGATAATCCCCTCAATGACTTCAGGCCGCAATCACGCGCGACAGCCGCGTGCCGATAAGGGCGGGCCTGCCAATGGGAACAATGCCCCGGAGCAGCGCAGCGGCAAATCTCTCATTAAGGGCAAGGCCTGCGGCATCATCGGGAGCCAGATTCGAGATCCGCACCAGCACTCCGTCAGGAATGATGCCGGAAAGCGCATTTTCAAACTTCACGGTGCGTTGTTCGGTTCCGCTTTGCGGCAAGAATTCCCCAATGCGCGTCCAATAGGCAATCCGTTCCGTTCGCATCGTCGATTCCGCTGTCAACGTCCGCCCCGGGATAACCACGCCGGGCTGTATCGAAAGACTGGCTGGCGCGGATCTGACCACATTGAAGCCAAAGGCCGGATAGCAGATTTCAGGCCGGTGCAATTGCAACTGGTCGCTTTGCGTATCGCCATAGGCAATCAGCATCATCACGGCGTTGCCGTCCGTGTCTTCGTAAAGTCTGCCAACGGACTGGCTATACAATTTGGAGGCCAGGCTGTCTTCGCTTTGCGGTGTGACGATCGCATCCGAAGGCACATGCTTCCAATTACCCAACTGGTCAGGAATCAGCGCGTCAAGCTTGTGGTTGCCCAGCAGATTGACCCGGTTGCGCGGTGTGCGGGACCAAGCGGTGCCGGCGGCTGCCACACAGCCGGCACCGATGAGAAAGTCGCGACGGGATGTCATGCGTGTGATCCCGCCCAACGATTGCGAAGAGGCGTCATGAGTTTGTCCACCCCAAAGATAAAGAGAAGCGCGATCACAAACATCAGCAGCCCCGCCGTTGAATGCAAAAAGCCCTGCGCAGCGGCATTGCCAAAATAATAGGTGATCAGCACAAGCAGGATCACCCGGATCAGGTTGGCGACCATCGCAGCGGGCAGGATCCACAACATCAGCGAAAGCGAATAGCGCCACGATGCGTTGTGCAGCAGATAGATATAGAAAAGGCTGATTGCCGTAAGACTGATGATCGAATTGAGCCCGGCGCACGCGTCTTCCACGAGCAATTGGTACTGGGCGATGAACAGCGTCACGCCTTCGCGCGCAATTGGATAGCCCGCAGCGGACAGCAGCTTCGTGGCGCTGATGCTGATGAATTCCTTGAGCGGTGCCGTGACCGCATCAATGAGCCAACCGGGAAGTGGGATCAGAAAACAGAGATAGAGCAGGGGAAACCAGATCCGCCGGGATGCCGCTGGACCCAGATACAGCCAACCGACTGAGTAGAGAATGCCGATCATGCCTGCCACTTCCAGGCTGATAAACGAGAAGGCCCGCCCGAAGATGTAAAGCAACAATGCGGTGATGAAGGCACTCCAGCCTATCACTGCCGAACCCGGTCGGGCATAGGCCCGGATCTCGGGCCATGCTCTGGCCAGCAGCCAGCAGCCCGTGGCCAGCACGATGGGGCCATGGACGCCCGCCTCCGTGGACCACACTTCTTTGCCAAGCTGGGCAAAAGTCGGAATGACAATCGCGGCGAACCCGACAAGGAGAGGCCAGTGCAGCCTGCCCAAATCCTTCCACGACAGGCGTGCCTCGCCCGTTTCAGCCGCCAGCGTCTGTGTCATCAGAAATCGTTCAACACCGTGCCGACGACCATTGAGCGATCCGCGCGCAGCAAACCGGCCAGCGTTGTTACATCCTTGACATGGGATTTGTGCTTGCGCGCGACGATCAGGCAATAGCCAGCCACAGTTGCAACGCGCTGCGCATCGGTGCAGGTGTTGGTGGCGGTCGAATCGAAAATTGTGATATCAAATTCGCGCAGCAACTGATCCACGAACAATTTGAACCGGTTGCCGGCCAGCAGTTCCTGCGGATTTGCCTGCGGCGATCCCGCCGTAATAATCGACAGGTTTGGCAGCGACATGGGCTGGACGATGGAATCGATGTTCATGTCGGGTTGGGCGAGAAAGTCACCCAGCCCGGCCTTGGATCGGTCAAGGCCAAACATGGCGGCAACTTCAGGCGTCCGCAAATCGGCATCGACGAGCGCCGTCTTGACGCCGATTTGTGCCAGTGATGTTGCCAGATTTGCTGCGACAAAGGTGCAGCCCGCACCCTCAGTTGCCGAACATATCGCCAAAGCACGGCGGCCTTCGCGCAAATGTTGAGCCATGATGCGCGTTCTCAGGCCCCGAACAGCTTCCGCTTCGATGCTTTCGGGCTCAGAAAGGATCACGAGCGTGCGGAATCTGGGGTTGGAATCGTCATCGTCTCGATAGTCGTAGCCGTTTCGATCGGCGACGTTTTCGCCCGCGGAGTCTATCGGGTGATCAGTTGCTTCTGCGTCAGTCACGGCAGCCTCAGTCAAAACCATTATACGGCCTCCGCAACAATAGATTGATTGCGCGCCATGCGTGCCTGAATCCAGCGACCCAGACGACGATACCAGGAATTGCTGTTCTCGGCCTCGCCAATGATGGCAAAGACAGGCGCCTTGGCAGCGTGTACCAGATCCTCGTCACTGCGGACGCGGCGCCCCAGCAATTCGATCAGCAGCGATAGGCAGATGCCAAGCGCGCCACCGAAACCGATGGAACCGAACATGATCAGCGGAATTTTGGGATAGGATGGCTTGTCGGGTACAGTCGCCTCGCCAAGCAGACTGACGCCAGATTCTGCCGTTGTGGATTGAAGCCGCAGATCAGCCGCGCGCTGCGCCGCCTTCAGATACTGATCGCGCTTCACGTCAATGTCGCGGTTCATCTGGTTCAGCTTGTCGATCTTGTCACGCTGCCCAACGACGCGGGATTTCTGCGTTTCATAGGCAGACTGGATTTGCGCCACAATCGCGCCAGTGGACGGGCCTCGGGCACCACTGGCCGCCCGCTCACGCGCTGCCGCCCCTTCCATCACCGAGCGCTGGCGCAACAACGCCTGATAGGTGGGGTGGTTCGGACCCAGCGTCTGCCCGGCTTGGGCAATCTGCTGGTTGAGTGCTTCCAACTGCATGCTCGCTCCACCGACCGGGGCGGGTGGGGCGAATGACGCTGTCGGGGTGGCGGAAGCGGCGGCTGACTGCCCCGAAAGCGCATTCAGTTTCGCGCTTTCGATATCCGCGCTGTTGTCCTGAAGGACGATGCCATTTTCCTTGGCGAATCGCGAACGTTCGGTTTCTGCGTTGACCAGCAACTGTTTGGCATTGTCCGCTTGGTCGCGATACCAATCGGCATTACGCCCCGCGCTTTTGCGGCGGATTTCCAATGTCAGGTCAATATAGGTCTGGCGGATGAGATCCGCGATCCGCTTGGCGGCATCAGGCGATGTCGAGGAATATTTGATCTCGATGATATTGCTGGTTTCCACCAGCCTTGCGCTGGTGACATCCACAATCTGCTGGGCAAGAAAGCGGCGGATGTCCGAACCTTTGCCATTTGTTGCGGCAGCGTATTGCGCAATAAACGCCGGCTCGTTCGCCCATCCCAATTGATCAATGACGCGGCCTGCCGTCTGTTCGTCCTGGATCAGCTCCGTCTGAGTTTTGGCAAAGGCGCGATACTGGTTGCCAATCGTCACGCCCGTCACAGGATCAGGCGTAACGGTGTCAAGCATGACGCGCGCCGTCGCCTCATAGCGCTTCGGCAGAATCGAAGCGATGATGGATGCCACGAAGACGCAACTGAGCAGAGCTGCCAGAAATATCAGGCGACGCGCCGCCAGAATACGCAGGAACTGGATCAAACTCATTTTTGGCGCCTCCGGCCCACAGGTAACAGGTTTAGAATACGCGTTCACCGATGACGATGACGTCTCCGGGTCTGATCGGTTCATCCAGTGTCAGCGGCGTTTTCTTGCCGTCGCGGAAAACAGAAACCTTCTTCTGCGAACCAAGCGCTGTCAGACCGCCACCGCGCGCCATGGCCTTGCGCAACGTCATCTGATCCCGCACGGGATAGACACCCGGCGCATTGATCTGACCATAGATGTAATAGGTTTCAGCGGCCGGCACATAAACCTTGTCGCCGGGGGCCACAAAGGGATCGTCCGCGTCGGCGCCGGTCGCCAGCTTCTGGAAGTCAAGCTTCAACTCTTCTCCACTGGCCTTGCGCACCGACACGAATTCCGCGCCATCTGCCCGGATGCCGCCTGCCCGTGCGATAATTTCCGAGACGCGATAGGCCCGGTCCACGGGTTGCAGGCCAGGCTGCGCCACAGCGCCCAGCACAATCACATACCGGCTTGCATAGGATGCGATTTCGACATTCACGATCGGATTGGCATAAAAGCCGCCGGCCTTCAGAGACGCGCCTACGCGTTTGGCGAACGAAACCGACGTGTCACCCGAAATCTGCGTGCTGCCCACAAAGGGAAGCACAATCGTGCCATCTGCGCGAACCCGCCCGCGTGTCGTGAATTCCGGCTGGCCAAGCACGGACACCTCAATCACATCGCCAGGCCCCAGAACATAGCCCGTGTCCGTCACGGCGCCCTGCGCCAGCGCGGCAGACCCGCTGCCAATCGCCATGATCGCCAGCAGCGCAGCCATAATGTGCCGAACAAAACCCGTCATCCCAAATTCCCTTCCAGCCGCACCTAGGCTCAAATTCCAAAACGAACCGTAAACCGCGCGACAAAGCTATTGTAATTCAAAAGATTAACCGGAGACATTTTTTTGGACTCCGACATATCGAACGCCATGCTGATCCGCCCAGGCGGGGAGTAATCGATACCCCCCGAAAGCACGCGACTCTTGTCATTGCGACCGAAGGGCGAGGGTCCAAGTAAAGGTGAATCGGTGAAGCGTCGCTTAACGTACCCAGCCGCCATATTGGCGCGGAGCGTTTCGTTGAACGCATAACTTGCGCCCAGATTGAAACTGTCGTTCACGCTGTAGCTGTTATCAAGCGCGTTTGACTGGTTTACCGAGCGGGCGGCAGTGAAAAATGACCTGAGCTGATTGGTGGCTGCCCAGGTAAGATTCGCAGAATAGGAAGCGCCGCTGAACGGCGCGGTGCCTGCCAGTTTTGGCTTTACCTTCGTAAAGCCCGCCGAAACCGATCCCTGAAGGCGCGTTCCCAGCGAGCGACTATAGCGGAGCCCCGTGTTGAAGACGTCAATGCCTTCTTTCTGGACGATACCCGGCGCGATGGCGCGGTTGGGATAGGTTCCCATTCTGTAGCTGGCATAGACCGATAGCTCGCCCAGTGCCGGACTTACATAGCCAATGGACGCGCCAAATGTGTGGCTGTGATAGTCGCTCTGCTGTCTCTGGACGGCGCTGTTTTTCGCATTTTCATAGTCGTAGCTGACGCCAGGCTTGAATCCGATCACGCCGTTGCAATTCGCCGAAAACCCGAACGTCTTGCGCTCTTCGACATTGCGAAGGCGGGTCGCGTTAAAAAAATCCCGCAGATCGCTCTGGTTGCGGCCGTAACCGACTTCCACATGCTGTGCGCAATCGCCCCCCAACCGCAAGTCAGCCCCGCCACGCAGGTTGATTCTCTCTCTCTCCAGGCGCTTGTTGCGCTTGTAGAAATCGTAACCAACTGACCCATTGAGGAACAATCCCTGCCGACCCAGCGGCCGATAGATGTCAACCGTAATGGCAGGTGCGAAACGGATATCGGTGCGCGCATAGCCAACTGGCGTCGGAAGCGCATCGCTGATCCTCAACACATTGTCTTCATAAGCAGTCACAGCCGTGACTCTGATATCGGTACGGGGAGCCGCCACATCTCCCTGCGCAAACGCGGAAGAAGCAAGCGTGCATGCCGACGCACCGACGCACCATGCCAGTCGCAAAAGTCTTACCCTCCCGAAACCCAAATCTGGAGCGAAGAATCAAGTCCACGCCTAGCCAACATCCCTCGCTAACTAGACTTTTGAACGCGCCATGCCAAGCGTTCGTCCGGTATAAAGAAAGTTAATCATCAACAAGGGACTTGATCGCGCTCGCCGAAACAGCTTGAAGAAGGCTGCGGAACGAAGCGATGCAGCATTTGCGTTGGTTCGGGTGCGGTGATTTCGGCAAGGAACAGGGCAATGCAAACGCCATTCGACTGGCTTACCGTGGCGATTTTCGCTGGGCTGATAGTGATATTTCTGCAACGATCCGTTGGTGATGAAGAGCCTGTAGATTCGATCTGGAGCTATTTGCCGCCGATGATCGGTTGTGCGGTCGCGGACCAACTGGGCAATCACGGCTATGAAGTATTGGGCGTTTTGGGAATTGTCGCGGTTCTGGCTTATATCTGGTTCATCATCAAACCGATCCCTGGCGGGCGTTGAGATTCGCTAATTGCCCCCAAGAGGGCTGGCAATCGATCCGCTTTCTGGTCTATTCACTGCGCCGCTTGTTTGTCTTTGTCGTCTTTGTGACGTCAGCATCGAAGCGCCAGGGCTGAAGGAATTTTTGTGGGTTTCATCGACAGACTATTTAGCCGCTGGCGTAACCATGCCGAGGACGATTTTTATGGTCGTGATTATGGGGACGGAAACGTTCCCATCCACGCCATTTCGCTTGAAGGCACGAGCATAGCATCAACAGACGCGCCATTTCCGCGTTTCCGGGAACCGACCATTGGTCGCCCTGCCCGGTTTGACGAGCGGGCGGACATAACCGGTGCGCGCGTCGCCCTGCGGAATGCCTTTACCCCGGCCCAGCCCGTAACGGATCGCCGGATGTTTGCAGGGCGACTGCCCGTGCTTTCCCGACTGATCGAAGTGATCGAGGATCGCCTGAGCCATGTGGTCGTTTTTGGCGAACGCGGGATCGGGAAGACCTCTCTGCTGCATATCCTTGCCGATCTGGCGACCGAATCGCGCTACCTTGTGGTGCGGGGCACCTGTGGGGCGGGATCGCGGTTCGACGAGATGTTCCGCAATCTGCTTTCGGAAATTCCCGTGCTGTATCTGCGCAATGTTTCGCCCACCGATCATCTGGTGGAAGAAGGGGCCTCTCTGGCGAGCCGCTTGCCGTCCGGACCCTTTGATGCGCGAGAACTGAGCGACCTGCTCGGCCAGATCACTGGCACGCGCATCCTGATCATTCTGGATGAATATGACCGGCTGGAAAACGAACAATTCCGTCAATACACAGCGGAGCTGATCAAGAATCTGTCCGATCGTGCGGCACCTGTGCAACTTATTATCGCCGGCGTCTCTTCCAACCTGCATGAACTGATCGGCTATATCCCTTCCATCCGCCGCAATGTAATCGGGTTGCCGGTTCCGCGCCTCAGTCCGGAAGAAGTGCAGTCCATCATCCGCATCGGGGAAACCACTGCCGGGGTCAGCTTTGAACCCAAAGTGCCCGACCTGGTCTATGCGCTGTCCAATGGTTCCCCTTACATGACGCGGCTGATCTGCCATCACGCAGCGGGGATTGCGCTTGACGCCAGGCGGATGTCGGTAAGCAGGGCCGATGTGGAAGCGGGTCTCGATCGCATGGTCGAGGAAGCCGAAGGACGCCTCGCCTTTTCCACCGCCCAGCGCATGAATCGCGTGGACATTGAAAGCAACGCCGCATTGCTGGGTGTGATTGCGCGCGAAGCGTCCACGCCAGACGGATGGTTCTCCCGTGCTGACCTTATCAATGGTACACCGGATCCCGCTCAGGGCGAAGCGGCCCTTGCGTTGCTTCAAAAGGATCTGATTGGTTCGGGATTGGTGGACAGCGATACAACCGATTCAGAGGCCCGCTATCGCTTCATCGACGAAGGGCTTGCCAACTATTTGTGGATGTTGGTGGCGCGAACGCAATTTCACCGTGATAGCCGCTGATTCGCACAGGGCTTGTCGTGCCTGAAGCGGTGGCGTCGGCGGCGCGACCGGCTGTCAGCATCATCATACCGCATCTGAACCAGTATCAAGCACTGGCCCTGTGCCTTCAATCGATTGCCGAACAGGACTATCCGCGCGAACAGCTTGAAGTGCTTGTCGTTGACAATGGGTCGAAGGAGCCCTGCGACGCGGTTGTCGGTCGCTTTCCGTTTGCCCGTCTCCTCAAAGAGGCAGTGCCTGGGCCGGGGCCTGCGCGCAACAAGGGCGTGTCCGCTGCATCCCATGACCTTCTGGCGTTTATTGATGCGGATTGCCGTGCGGAAAAGGGGTGGGTTTCTGCCGCTGTTGGCGCATTGTTGCGCCCGGATTCGCACGGTGTCGTTGGCGGCGATGTGCAGATTGGCGTTGCCAACCCCCCGCGGCTGACGGCACTCGAGGCGTTTGAAAGCGTCTTTGCCTTCCGGCAGGAAATGTACATCCGGCAACAGGGCTTCTCGGGCACCGGCAATCTCGCCATGCGGGCAGACATCTATCACCAGGTCGGGCCATTTGGCGGCATTGATGTGGCCGAAGATCGGGATTGGGGGCAGCGCGCGCTGGCACAGGGCCTCCGGACGTCCTACGTGCCCAGCATGATTGTCTATCACCCGGCGCGCGATACGTTTGACGAACTGAAAGACAAATGGCGGCGTCACATCGGCCACGATCTTTTTATCTTCCGCGAAAGCCGAAAACCTGCCTTGGCCTGGATGGCGCGAGGTCTGGCCATACTGTTTTCGGCGATACCCCACAGCATTACCGTGATGTGTTCGGATCGCCTGTCCGGCTTTGGTAACCGGCTTCGCGGCATCGGCGTGCTTTTCCGCATACGGGCGTTCCGTTGCGTGGAAATGATCCGCCAGTTCAATTACAAGGATCGGAATGCGGCGTCCGGCTGGAACCGGTAAGATCCAGGCTTCAGTCCGCCAGAAGCGTTGCCAGCCAGCCGTTGAGCGCCGCCGGATCAGTGGTGGCTAGCTGCGGTTCCTTTGACTTCGCGCGTTGAATCGCCGGGCCGAGATCGCCGGTCTCACGTGCGATCTCAACCAGTCCGCGCGCGGCAAAGGCTGTCGCAATCTCGAACTGGTGATTGTCATAATGTTCGCCGCGCTCAAACAGGCGCGGCATGGCAATCACCCGGCAGCCTTGCCGAAGCGCTGTGATGAACGATCCCGTCCCGCCGTGGCAGATAACCACGTCCGCACGTTCGAGAAGTTCCTGCATTTCGGAAAAGGGCAGGGTCTCGACAATTCTCAGCCCATCATCTGGCGAATCTTGCGGTGGCACTTTGCTGCCGATCCCGGTTTGAATGATCAGTTCCCCGGGGATCTCACCTGCTTGCTTCAGCGACAGAACCGCTTCTGTCATGCGATCAAAGGGCAGGGTCGCGCCCACGGTGACAAGGGTCAGGCCGGACTTGGGCGGGCGGGGGCTGTCGAGCAAACGCAGGGGATCAAATAGCAGGGCATCGGGCCAGAAGGTCGCCATGGCGGCGGACTGGATCACGACATGGTTGGCAAACGGCTTTGCCAGACGGGCAAATTTTGAAGGGGCATCGAACCGCGCGAAAGAATCAATGAGCACAAACTTCGCGCCGAACAGGCGGGCAAGCAACGCTGTCCAGAACATCGCGCCTGCACCGGTGGAGATGACGACATCCGGCCGTTCGTGCAGGATGATCCTGAACGATTGGAAAAGATTGCTGAGCGCCCCACGCAACATTGTGAAGGGCTTGCCCAGGCGGGCCTGTCCTGCGGCGTAGTGGCTGACACGATAAACCCGGTTTGCCTTCGCCAGATCATCGGCGATCGAGGAAGGCTCGGTTACGAAGAAATGCTCATGGCGTGACCAGACCGGTTCGAGATCAAGCAACTGGCGAAGATGTCCGCCGCCGGAACCGGCGAGGCAGAGCTTGGGACGGGACGGGGGCATGAGTGCGGCCAAAGCTCCTGCTTGGCACCGCCGATGATGGCAGCGCGGGCGAACGGGCAGCGCCTAGCTCAAACTTGCTACCGAATACAGCCGTTTACCCATTTTCATTTTGCGCAAGCTGTTACCCCTGCCTATACGCCTTGCCATCCAGCATTTCTGCGTTGTGCCGTTCTGCACGCCGTTTGCGCTTTGGGGAGACGAATATGCGCCGTTTGATGATTACAGCCGCTACCACCGCCAGTCTGCTTGCCCTTGCGGCGTGCGGAAACAAAGACGACGCGGCGGCGTTGGACAAGGGGCAGGTTGTGGCTACCGTTGATGGCGAAGACATCACCATCAGCCAGTTGAACGCCGAACTTTCCGGTGTCGCACTTCCCGCGGGTGAGCAGCGCAAGCAAGTGGAAATCGGCGCGCTGCAGGGCTTGGTGAACCGTATAATCCTCGCCAATATCGCGCGCCAGCGGGGCATCGACAAGTCACCCAATTATGTGCTGCAGCAGCACCGGGCAGACGAGGCACTTTTGGTTCAGATGCTTCAGCGCGAAATTGCCTCGAAAGTTCCGCCGCCCACGCGCGATGAAGCTGCGAAGTTCATGGCGGACAACCCCGATCTTTTCGCCCAGCGGAAGATATTTACGCTCGACCAGATCCAGTTTCAGATGCCGCAGGATATCAACAAGCTGCGCGGCTATGAACCGCTCAAAACAATGGAAGAAGTCGAATCCCGCGTGATCGAGGACGGGCTGGAGCATCGCCGCCAGAATTCCACGCTAGATTCTGTCGGAGCCAACCCCGAGCTGATCCGCCAGATAATCAAGCTGCCGCCGGGCGAAATCTTCATCATCCCCGCTAACGGAACGGTAGTTGCCAACAAGATATTGTCGGCGAAAGTTGATCCCTTCACCGGTGAGCGGGCCGAACAATATGCCATGATGATGATCCAGCAGAAAAAGGTTGCCGAAGCGACCGAAAAGCAGTTGGCCGAAACGATCAAAAAGGCGCGCGAAGGGGTGAAATATCAGAAAGGCTATGAGCCACCCAAGCCGCCAGCAGGTGCGCCAGCGCCCGCCCCCGCCAAACCGGCAACGGCTGGCTAATTCCGGTCTTTCGCAGCAGGCAATCCGGGGCGGTTGGTAATGGTTGAAACCCGACCGCTTCGGATCGGTTTGCTGTGGCATTCGGTGAACTCCGGCAATCTGGGTGTTGGGGCGCTTACGGAAAGCAACATCGCCCTGATCCGCGATGAGGCGCGTGCGCTGGGTTTTGTGCCGCATTTCACCGTGATCGGTTTTCGTGATCCGGAACCCGCCTATATTGGCGGCCCGGATGTGGAAATGGTGTCCATCACGACCCGCACGATGATGTCTCCCGACGGGTATTGGCGGCAGATCGCCTCGCTTGACTGCATCTTCGATATTGGTGCCGGGGACAGTTGGGCGGACATTTATGGGGCGAAGCGCTTCACCTTTCTCTGGCTCAGCAAGATGCTGGTGATAGCGCGCGGCATCCCCCTCATTCTCGCCCCGCAGACCATTGGCCCGTTTACACGCCGCCTGTATCGAATCCTTGCACGAATGCCGATGCGGCGCGCCTTCGCGATCGTCGCGCGCGATCCCTTTTCGCGTGACGTGGCGGCGGAAATGGGTCCCGGCAGCAACGTGGTGGAGGCCGTGGATGTGGCCTTTGCCCTTCCGTTTGAACGGCCCGCGCCGTCTGCTGACGGGAAAACGAAAGTGGCGCTGAACGTATCCGGTCTGTTGTTCAACCGGGGCTATGGTGGTGACAATGCCTTTGGACTTGAGATTGACTATGGGGCGCTGATGCGTGCGCTGCTTGCCCGACTGAGCGAACGGGATGATATCGAGATCGCGTTGTTCAGCCATGTCGTCGCGCCCGACATGCCCGCCGATGACGATGTCCAGGTGGCTGAGCTGCTGGCGCAGGAATTCCCCAAGGCGATCCTGGTGCCGAACTTCGCCAGCCCCTCGGCAGCGAAGTCCTTCATTTCGGGGGCGGATTTTGTAGTCTCCGGCCGGATGCACGCTTGCATAGCGGCCTATTCCAGCGGTGTGCCGGTTGTGCCGATTGCCTATAGCCGCAAATTTTCGGGCCTTTTCGAAGGCGTGCTTGGCTATCAGCATAGTGTGCCAGTGCGCGGGCTTTCAACAGATGCGGCGCTTGCCCATATCCTTGCCGGTCTGGAAAACAGGCAGGCACTCGCGGCAGAAATTGCCGAAGGCAATATGCAGGTGCAGGCCGCGATGGATCGGTACCGCGCCGTGATCCGGCAGGTGCTTGCCAGGGCGGCTGCCCGGTGAACGCGGCGTCCCCCACACTCGCCACGGTTCTCAAAGGGGAATTGTGCACAGGCTGCGGGCTCTGCGCAGGGCTGGCACCGGACGCGATCTCGATGCAGATCGATTCAGAAGGGTTCGCCCGGCCCACGCAATCCGCGCCGGTGTCGCCAAAAGCAGAACGCGCCATAAGCAGCGCCTGTCCCGGGCGCACCGTGTCTCCCTGGCGCAAGTCGGAAGCACAGGATGTCTTTTGGGGCCCCTACCGTGACGTGCTGACCGGTTTTGCCACCGATGCCGATCTGCGCCAGTCTGCATCGTCTGGCGGCACCATCTCCGCGCTGGCCATTCACGCGCTGGAAAGCGGCGCCGTTGATGCGGTGGTGCAGACCGGCACGGATATGGCTGACCCCACACGCACCGTGACGATCGTGTCCGAATCCGCTGCGGATGTGCGGGCCTGTGTCGGCTCGCGCTACGGCCCCTCCTCACCGCTAAGCAGTGTCGAAGCTCTGCTGGGCGACACGCGACGCTTCGCCTTTGTCGGCAAACCATGCGATGTTTCGGCCCTGCGCTCGCTTGGCGCCGCAGACAGCCGCGTCGCGGAACGTTTCCCGGTGATGCTCTCCTTCTTTTGCGCGGGCGTGCCGAGTTTGAAAGGCACCGATCAGATACTGAGCGATCTGGGCGTGGCGCGGGACGATCTGGCCGGATTCAAATATCGCGGCGATGGCTGGCCGGGTTTCGCCACCGCGACCCGGCGTGACGGCAGCGTGGCGCGGATGAGCTACGAAGAAAGCTGGGGAAACCGGCTTTCAAAGGTGGTGCAATTCCGCTGCAAGATTTGCCCCGATGCTGTGGGAGGGGCCGCCGATATCGCCTGCGCTGATGCCTGGTACGGCGGGGAAACAGGGTATCCGCTGTTCGAGGAAACTGATGGGCGAAGCCTCGTAATCTCCCGCACCGAGGCTGGAGAGCGCCTGCTGGCCGAAGCGCGCGACAAAAAGGTCGTTGTCTGCACGTCTGTGCCGCTGCGCGATATAGACAAGATGCAGCCTTCTCAGGCGCGCCGAAAACGACTGATCGCGTCCCGGTTGGCGGCTTTGGTGGCAACCTTTCAACCGCGTCCGTATTTTCCCTCGGTCGCGGTTGCAGCGGCTGCCCGACGCGCGCCATTGACGGAGTCGCTCAAAAGTTTTCTCGGTCTGGTGCGGCGTGTTATTCGGGGTCGGAAATGAGATTTTTACTGTGCGTGTTTCGCCAACATGGCAAAGGGTAAGCATGGCTGACTCCCCTGAAGGCCCGCTCGCGGCGCAATATGCGGCCAAGCCGGACGCCTATTTTGCCAATGCGCGGCATGATATTGTGGCGCGGCTACGGACGAGCGGTGGGTCATCCGTTCTCGAACTGGGCTGCGGCGCGGGCGGAACGGGTCGCGCCGTGATCGCGGCTGGGAAGGCCGGTCACTATACCGGGGTTGAGCTTGATCCCAAGGCCGCGGCGCTTGCCAGAGCATCCTTCTCTGAAGTGATTGAAGGCAATGTCGAAGCGCTTGACCTGTCCCGGCTTGAGGGCCGGTTCGACGCCCTCATCGCCAGTGAGGTTCTGGAGCATCTGATCGATCCCCAGGCGACCGTGGCGAAACTTGCCCGCTGCCTCAAGCCGGGGGCCGAAGTGTATGCGAGTTCACCCAATATTTCGCACTGGCATGTGATCCGGAACTTGCTGCGCGGGCGTTTCGAATATGAGGAAGTCGGGCTCATGGATCGCACGCACCTCCGTTGGTTCACGCCGCAAAGCTTCCGGACGATGTTTGAATCAGCGGGGATAGAGGTACTATCCGTGGAGCCTATCCGGGTGCCTGGCGCGCATGCACGGCTTTTCAACTGGCTTACTGAGGGGCGATTCGCGCATCTCTCGATGAACCAGATCATGCTGAGCGGGCGAAAGCGTCAAAACCTTTAACTGTCCCAACCAAGGCGGGAGGCAATGTCTTGCGGGCATCCCGGCGGTTGGGTGCGGACCGATTTGCCACGAAATTTTATCCGCAGCCGCAAGTCTCGCTTCAGCAGAGGGAGGATCGACCTCCC
>JANOAJ010000200.1:0-3319 GCA_031411035.1 Sphingomonadales bacterium | reverse complement strand
AATCAAGGGGACAGTCCCTGAAGGGACAGTCCCCGCATCCGCGACACAGCGTTTCACCCCTGTTAACCATATATCAAACCGCTATGCGCAAAGCAGTGATGAAACGGGGAACGGAACGATATGGCGACACAGGCTCTGGCTGGATCTGAAGGGCGCGCGACCCGGGCGCGCTTTGTGGCGACAATCTGTGCCGGTTCCTTTCTGCTGTTCCTGGTCCAGCCGATGATCGCGCGCATGGCCTTGCCCCGGTTGGGCGGCGCACCGGCGGTCTGGAATTCGGCCATGCTGGTCTATCAGGCGCTGCTGCTGGGCGGCTATGCCTGGGCGCATTGGCTCGGTCGCTTCGGGCCGCGCAAGCAGGCCATGATCCACCTTGGCTTGTTCGCGATGGCAGCGCTGATGTTGCCCATCGGGCTTTCGGCGGCCAATCCCCCGGCCGATGCGAGCCCGGTTTTCTGGGTTCCCTGGCTGCTGATCTCATCCATCGGGCCATTGTTTTTTGTCGTGTCCGCCCAGGCCCCGCTGATGCAGCGCTGGTTCGCCTTGTCAGACGGAGGCGATCCCTATCCGCTTTATGCTGCGTCCAATCTGGGCAGTTTCGGCGGGCTGGTTGCCTATCCGCTGATTGTGGAGCCGCTGCTGCCGCTCGCCGAACAAAGCTGGTTGTGGACGGCAGGCTATGTGCTGTTGTTTGCGCTGGTCGGCTGGTGCGGGATGTTGTTGCGGGATGTGCCTCCGGTGCAGGCTGCGGTGATTTCCTCGCCTGCCCCTGCTCGCGCGCGGTTTCTTTACTGGGTGTTGCTGGCTGCCGTGCCTTCGGGGCTGATGCTGTCCACAACGCTGCACCTTACCACAGACATTGTGGCGATGCCGCTGCTCTGGGTGATTCCGCTCGGCCTCTATCTCATCAGCTTTTCGGTCGCTTTTGCGGACAAAAGGCGCTGGGCGACGCTGATCGTCCGGATCACGCCGCTGGTGCTGGTCATTGGCGGGGCGACGACATTTATCGACACGACCCGCATGCCCTATCTCTACGGCTTTATCGGGCTGGCCATGCTGTTCTGCGTGGCTGTTTCGCTTCATGCCGCTATGTACGACAGTCGGCCAGATCCTGCGCATCTGACCACATTCTATCTTGCGATGTCAGTGGGCGGCGTTCTGGGCGGCCTGTTCTGCGCGCTGCTCGCACCGCTGGTTTTCAACTGGGGCTATGAACATCCCGTCCTGATCGTCGCAGCCGCTTTACTGGTGGCGCAGCGGCCCTTGCTGGCGCGGCGTTTGCCGCCCCGGGCTTTGCGCTGGCTGCCGCTGGTGGCGCTCGGCGCATCCATGCTCGCCAATGGCTTTGTCACAAGCGGGGTGCCAACGCCCCTGTTCGTTGCGGCGCTGCTGATCACGCTGGCGATTGCCATTGCCATGATCGGGCACCGGGTGGCGTTCGGCTTCACCCTGATGTGTGTGATGCTGTTTGAAGGGGGCTGGTATCGCCTGCATGTCTCGGCCCAGCCCGGGGCGATGACGCGCAGCTATTTTGGCATCTACACCATTCAGGATGCCCAGACCGGCTCTCGCAACCTGGTCCACGGCACGACCGTGCACGGCGTTCAGAACCGGGGCAGTGTCGCGCGGGAAACGATGCACACCAGCTATTACGCGCCACGCTCCGGCATCGGGCTGGCGATGGCCGCTGCACCGGCGCTGTTCGGGCCTTCGGCGCGGATTGGCGTGGTCGGGCTCGGTGCAGGGACGCTCGCCTGTTACGCAAAGCCCGGCCAGTCATGGCATTTTTACGAGATTGATCCGGCGATTGCCGCGATCGCGCGTGATCCCAAGCGCTTCACCTTTCTCAGCCGCTGCCTGCCGGGCGTTGACGTGCGTATTGGCGACGCCCGGCTCGTGCTTGCGCGGGAGCCTCGGGCCTCGCTTGATCTGCTGGCCATTGATGCCTTTTCGTCCGATGCGGTGCCGATGCACCTGCTGACGCGGGAAGCCTTCCAGACCTATCGGAACAGGCTTCGCCCCGGCGGGCTGCTGATGGTGCATATTTCCAACCGCTATCTTGATCTCGAACCGGTGCTGGCAGCGGCTGCGCGCGATGGGTGGGTGACAGCAGCGCGGGATTATACAGCCAGTGATGCCGAGCGGCAGTCCAACTACTCTTCCTCGCTCTGGGTGGCGTTCGCGCCTGACAAGGCCACGCTCGCGGCGCTGGAAGCGGCCAATCCCGGCGAACCGTGGCGTCAGGTCAAGGCGCGGGCAGGGTTCGCGCCCTGGACGGATGATCACGCCAGCATCCTTTCGGTCATCAAACCCTATAAGCGGCATTGATCCCTCCGGGCGGCTGGGGCAGGAAGGCGGGATGCAGGACGTTTCGATCATCACGCTTCACGGCCATACGCCCAAAATCCACCCCGGCGCTTTTGTCGCCCCCGGCTGCCGGATCATTGGCGACGTCGAAATCGGCGAAGGGGCGAGCATCTGGTACAACTGCGTTCTTCGCGGGGATGTTAACGCCATCAGAATTGGTGCCCGCTCAAACATCCAGGATGGCACGGTGATCCATTGCGATTCGGATAAGGGCGGCATGAAAGGTTGGCCGACAATCATCGAGGAAGATGCGCTGGTCGGCCATATGGCGATGCTCCACGGCTGCACCGTCCGGACGAATGCGCTTGTCGGGCTGGGCAGCATCGTGATGGATGGCTGCGTGATCGAAGCGGGGGCTATGCTCGCCGCGGGCGGCATGCTGACGCCGGGCAAGATTATCGAGGCCGGCCAGATGTGGGGCGGCAGGCCGGCCCGCTTCATGCGTGATCTTGATGAAAATTGGGCGATGGCGAACCGGCTGGGCGTCGCGCACTATGTGCAGAACGGAAAAGATCACCAAGCCGCGATCAACGGCTGAGCTGTGCCCCCAGCGCCCTGACCGCATCGCCTTGCGCCTCTGTCAGGGCGGCTAGCTCCGCAATGGCGGCGTCGAGCAGGGCCGTATCTGACGGATTGGCGGCTGCCAGCATCATCTTGCGTTTCTCCCCATCCAGATCTGCCAGAGCTGATGTGGCAGGCTCAAGCGAGGGCTCTGCGCGCGACAGTGACAGCTCGGCGAGGATCCATGACTCGCTCTCCTTTGCCGCGCCTGACGCGCTCGCCGCGTCTGCCCTGGCTTTGGCAAGGGCTGCCTCAAACGCCGGAACGCCGCCGCGCGCTTTTGTCAGCGCGGCGTCGATCCGTGCCTGCAACGAGGCATCGACAGGCACGGGCGCAGGGGGCGCTGGCGGGGCGTCTGCCGGGGCAACCTCAAACGAGCGCCGGGCGAGCG
>JANOAJ010000199.1:0-4678 GCA_031411035.1 Sphingomonadales bacterium | reverse complement strand
GAACGCCCGTCAACCTGGAAATCCAGACCGCTGGTGGATTCGACAACCACGCGCTGCCCGTCCGCGCTGATCTGCGCATGATGCAGTTCAACAGCCAGATCCGGCAAGTGGATGTCGCAACCAGCATCGCGACCAATAGTGATAACGCCCTTTTCAACGGTGGCCGGGCGAACAATCTCGCGCCCGTCGCTCGTCCGTGAAACCTGGCGGATGATGAATGCCATGTCCCCGCCCCCCTACCAGTAGAAAAACACGCTGATGATATGCGCCATAAGCGCAGCGATCAGCGCGAAAGTTGCCGGAACATGGACATACAGCCAGAATTCCAGCAACGCCTTGTATCGCAAATGCTTCCGGACACGCGAAAGCATTGCCATCTTGCGGGAAAGCAGCGCATCCACTTTCTCCAGCGGATCACCGCCCAGATCGGGCCGTGTGCCGGTTCGTGCATGAACGGCCGTCCAGGCAGAGCGGGTCTGGCAGTTGCGGTAATTACCCGTAAGCCTGCGGATAATGCCCCCGCCGAACGGATCCTGTTCCAGTGAACTGCGCACCAGTTCCGCCACGTCGTGCGAAAGTGGCTGTGCGGCGTCATGCAACTGCCGGTCAATTGATCGCAGGCTGGCCAGCATCTGCATTTCCGTCATTTCGTCGCGATTGGCACTCATCGCCTGCGGCAGCACCGAATAGGCGAATATCCCGAACAGGCCCGAAATGATGACGAACATCATCAGCCCGTAAGCCAGCGTGTGCACGTTCCAGCCAAACTGGAACCCGGTGTGCAGCGTGCCGATGAAAATCAGGCTCAACCCCAGATAGACATGGGCAGATGTCCATGCCTTCAGCGACCAGTGGCCCCGTGTCATTTTGCGCTTGCGCACGCCGAGCATGGTCAGCCAGAGGATCAGCAGAACACCGATCGTACCCAGCGTATAGCCATACCAGCTACCCCCGTTTGGGCGCGGCTGCACATCAACCAGTGCGTAGATGATCACACTGAGAACCGCGATTACCGTCGCAATCTTCAGCCACCGGAAATTGTCATATTCCAGAAAACTTTCGTGTGTGCCGTCACTGCGGACACGCTCAGTCTGCCGGGCACCGGATCGGGGCGCTTGCGAAGCCATTACGCATCTCCCCTTTCAAGCCGTGCGACGCTCAGGAACTGTTCCGGTGCCACGCGGATGGCTGCTCCGGTCGGGCAGGCGCGGACGCAGGCGGGACCGCCCTCAATCCCCGAACACATATCGCATTTGATTGCCTTCTTCGCCTTTTCGACCGACGGATCGGCATTGGCATAGGACCATTTCTTGCTCGGTTCGCCAGGCCCGGGCCCGGAACCGAAAAACAGCCAACTGAGCAGGCCCGGCTTTTTGGGCGGCACCGAATCCATCCGGATAACGCCGTAAGGACAGTTGCGCTGGCAATTACCGCAGCCGATGCACGTATCGTTGATATAGACTTCGCCATCCGGCCCGCGATGGATCGCGTTTGGCGGGCAATCGGCCATACAGTGCGGATGTTCGCAGTGGCGGCATGATGTCGGCACGTGGAGATGCGCGAATGTCCGCCCCGCCTCACGATCCAGCCGCGAAAGGCCGTCATGGCTATCCGCGCAGGCCTTTTCGCAATTGTCGCAGCCAACGCACAGATTCTCGTCAATCAGCAGCACGTCCGTCGCTTCGCCAATCCCGTTTTCCACAAGGAAGTTGGCAACATTGGAATACATGTCGACAACGCCGGAGAAGCTGTCCTTCTTGGCTTCGATGAAGCTGTTCACATCCTGGCGCGATGCCATATCAGCCTTGGTCTTGGCCAGAAGCTGTGGATTATCATCCATCAGCGATTTGAACGCTGCGCCGTGCAGCTTTATCACTTCGGACTTGACTGCCGCACGCACCGTCGCTGTCCGCTTGCCGCCGGAAACGAGCGCCATTTCACCGATATAGGAACCTGCGGGCAGATAGTTGAGGAACACCTGCTTGCCGCCGACCTTCTTCTCGACAACCATCGATCCCTGACGGATCACATAAATGTCGTTCCCCGATTCCCCTTCGGTAACAACGGGCTTGCCCGCACTGATCGTTTCGATTTCATACGTATCGAGCACTTCCTTCAGATCGCCGGGCTTCAGGCCAGAGCCGAAAAGCTGCAGCAACTGACGTTCGGTGGAAATGCGTTCAATGGCGCGCTTGGATGCGGGCACCGAGGATTGCAGCTTCAGCGCGGCGGTGCGCGGCACTTCCACGCACAGGCAATCGGAACCGGCACGGATCGTCGATCCGCGACGACGCCCGGAAATCAGGCCGACTTCGCCGAAGATCGATCCGGTCTGGATCGGGATGACCCGGCTTGGATCATTGGGATCGATCTCTACCTCGACATGCCCGGCCGCAATCCCGAAAAGGGACGTTCCGGGATCATCCTTCACAAAGACATTCTGCCCCTTGCGGTAGAAACGGACATCCGAATCCAGCATGAATTCCCGCATCTGCAGAGGTGACATCTGGTTGAGCACGGACACGTTGGACCGCAGCAGATCAAGCCAGTAATCAACGCTTTGCCGCCCTGGCAGGTCCTTGAACTTGGCTTCCAGAATGGGTTCATCTGCCGGTTTCAGCGCGGTATTGCCGTTGATGAATTCAACAACGTCATAGCCCTGGTTCATGCAGTGCTTGATCAGCGGATAGCCGGCCAGTGCCCCGATGACATAGATGCCCTTGGCGGTCGTCTCGAACGTGGGAGACAGGATGGGATAGGC
The DNA here is from genome assembly GCA_031411035.1 of Sphingomonadales bacterium. Classification (GTDB taxonomy): domain Bacteria; phylum Pseudomonadota; class Alphaproteobacteria; order Sphingomonadales; family Sphingomonadaceae; genus Aquisediminimonas. The sequence goes on along the minus strand of JANOAJ010000199.1, from coordinate 1,917 downwards.
AACGCGATCCGCGCTGGTGAAATCAATCCCGCACGCTTCCACAAATTTGCGCGGCGGCGCAGAACCCATACGGGCAATGATCCGGTCACACCTGACGCGCACTTCGCCATCGCGTGTATCAAAGGTGATCCAGCCCGGCTCCACCTTGGACGGCGTCGTATCGGGACGGACGATCATGCGGCCCGCATCGCGCGCGGCCATCAGCGCCTTGACGTTCGCATCCTTGGCCGTTGCAAACTCAGCACCGCGATTGACGATGGTAACGGTGTTGCGCTGTTCCGGGTCAGCCGCCAGACCAAGCGCGTTTTCAATGCCCGCATCACCCGCACCGATCACCGCGATATGTTCGTCGATATATTCCCCGGGATCATCAAGCTGATACTGGACATGAGGCAGATCGCCGCCGGGGCAGCGCATCAGGTTGGGATTGCCCTGCGTGCCGATCGCCATGATGACGAATTCCGCGCGGACGGATTCCCCATTGGTCAACTGCAGCGTGAAATCGCCCTTTTTGCCAGTGACCGCTTTGACTTCCGCGTTCTTGCGGACAGTCACCTTGTTGGCAGCGGTTTGAATATCCCACGTGTCGAGAACCGCCTCGCGCTTGCCGGCAGCAAAATCGATATCGGAGCGAAGCACCAACTGGCTGGGCGTCGCCATGACATGCTTGCCCTTCTGATACTTATAGATCGTATCGGAAAGATGATCGGTCTTTTCAAGCAAGACATGCGAAATGCCAAGCTGTGCCGCACGCGAAGCCGCGCTAAGTCCAGCAGGGCCGGAACCAACGATGGCGATCCGGTAAAGCTCTGACAAGGTTCACCCCCCATTCCGGCCAAGTCTATCCGGTCAAAAAACAGGATTGCCCGTTTGCGGGCATTATGGTTGTTAGCTGGTGCGAACCCGAAACCAGTCTAACAGCTTGAATCGGTTGCGCCAGTGGAAAAATCCCGAAATTTATCCCTTAAAGGATGGCCAATGCCTGCGAACACCCCCGATTCTGCTTCCAGCCCCCTGCCAATCGCCCGCATTGCCCTGATCCTGGCTGGTGTGATTGCTTTGTTTACGGTCGGATTCGCGGTGTGGAAAAAGCAACCGGCGACACCTTCGGGAACAGCGACAACAGTTGCTCCATCAGACAATATCGAATCGATGGTGGCAAAACTCGAAGCGCGCCTGAAAGACAATCCGCAAGATGCTGAAGGCTGGCGGATGCTTGGTTGGTCTTTTTACCAGAGCGGCAAATACGCCGAATCGGCCCAGGCTTATGCGCGGGCCACGCAGATTGATCCCAAAAAGTCGGAATACTGGTCTGCGCTTGGTGAAGCCCGGGTGCTGGCCGGGCCGGGCGATGTCTCCGCCGATGCCAAGCTGGCATTTGAAAAGGCGGTTGCCCTGGATCCGCAAGATCCGCGCGCACGCTATTTTCTGGCAGTCGAGAAGGATATGGCCGGGGATCACAAGGGCGCCCTTGATGGATGGTTCGCCCTGCTGAAAGACACGCCCGCCGGCGCCCCCTGGGAAGCCGATGTGCGCCGCGTGATCAGTGAAGTGGGCGCGAAGGAAAAGATTGACGTGGCGTCCCGCCTGGCTGCGATCAAGCCAGCGGCGCCTTCTGGCGGGGCGGCCATCGCCACGGCCGGCATTCCCGGTCCGACGCCCGAACAGATGAAAAATGCCGCCCAAATGCCCAAGGGCCAGCAGGATGCGATGATTGACGGGATGGTCAACGGGCTGGAAGCCAAGCTGAAAGCCAATCCTGACAATCCGCAAGGCTGGATCATGTTGCTGCGCAGCCGGATGCAACTGGGCGAAACCGCCAAGGCATCGGCGGCGCTGGCCTCCGCACGGGCGGCGTTCGCGAAAAACCAGCAAGCATTGGGAATGGTCAATGCGGCTGCCAACGAACTGGGCGTG
>JANOAJ010000198.1:0-7621 GCA_031411035.1 Sphingomonadales bacterium | reverse complement strand
GGCCTGTGTCTATGCAACGCTTGTTGCCGTGCTGGTTGGTGTCAATGCGGACAGGCTGGCATCTTTGCTGCTGCTGTTTGACCGCCCTGGTGGCCGAAAGCTGCATGCCCACCCGACCCCCCTGATGGGCGGCGTGGCGATGCTGGGTGCGCTTGTGCCGATCATCATCGCCTATATGCTCAGCTACGAACCCGAAGGGATTGGCCACTGGGCGCTTACCGGCTTTGCTGTCACGATGGTGGGCTGCGCCCTGATTGGCATTTTTGACGACCGCAAGCCGTTTTCGGCGCGCGCGCGCTTCTCCATGACACTGGCGCTGTTCGCGGCGCTGCTGGTGGCCGAGCCGCGCTTCGGGTTGCATACGCTGCATTTCACCGGCCTTTCGACAGAGATCGTGCTGGGCCCGATAATTGGCAGCATTTTCACGCTCTTTGTCCTTTTGGGCTTTCTGAATGCCGTCAACATGGCAGATGGCAAGAACGGACTGGTGATTGGGCTTGCCATTATCTGGAGCGGCCTGCTGGCCCTTACCGGGCCGGGCGGATTGCTGCCGGTTCTGCTGCCTTTGATCGCTTTGCTGGCAGTATTGCTTCTTTACAATATAGCGGGACGCCTGTTTCTCGGGGATGGCGGCACGTACGGCCTTGCCGCGCTGATCAGCCTTGCGGCCACCTACAGCTTCAACTTTCAGGCAGGGGCGCTCAAGGCAGATACGCTGATGCTGTTTTTCCTGATCCCGGTGGCAGACATGATGCGGCTGATTGTTGTCCGGTTGGCAGCGGGGCGTTCGCCGATGGATGGGGATCGGGATCATTTCCATCACCATCTTCTTCATTCACTCGGCTGGCCGGGCGGGTTGATCGTGTACTGGATGCTGGTGCTCATGCCCGGAGTATGGGCGTTGGCCAATCCGCTGATCGTGCCCTGGCTGCTTCTGGGCACGCTTATCGTCTATTTTCTCATCGTGCTGTTCGTCCATGCGAGCGACCGGCGATCGGCCCAGGCCGCCGAATAGCATAAGGGCGCATCAATGGCGGAAAACGCTGAAACGGCGGTCGGGTGGCATGATCGCATCGCGGAAGATTTTGCACGTGGCTATGAAAACTCGCCCGGCTTCCGGGAGCGGCTTGCGCTCTGGAGCCAGTTGATCGCCGTGCACGTCCAGCCGGGAGATATGGTGCTTGACGCGGGCTGCGGGGCGGGCACGTTCAGCTTCATTGCCGCCGCACGCGCGGAGCAGGTTGAGGCGATTGACGGCAGTGCCAACATGATTGCCCTGGCGAAAGCCGAACAGGCACGGCGCGGCATTGGCAATGTGGCATTCCGGCAAGCCTGGCTCGATTCGCTCAGTTCGGTTGCTGATGCCAGTTTTGACGTTGTCCTGTCTTCCAGTGTGCTGGAATATGTCGAGAATTTCGACGTCGAACTGGGGCGGCTGGTGCGCGTGCTGCGCCCGGGCGGCAGATTGATCCTGTCGCTGCCCAATGCGGGGTCACTCTATCGCACGCTGGAGAAAGGGGCGTTCGGCCTATCCGGCAGGCCCCGTTACTATGCGCATGTGCGGCAGACCTTCAAGGCTGCGGAATTCTGCAAGACGCTTCCGGCCCGGGGGATGGATGTGGAAGTCTGCCAGTATTTTGCGGCGCCACCCGGACCGTTCCGCTTCCTGTCGTCTGTCGGGGGCGATGCCCAGAAAACCATGTTTGTCACCGTTTCGCGCAAGCGCTGACGGCAAGAATTATCCGCCCTTGCGGAAGCGGGCGACGATGTGGTCCAGCACGGCGGTATGGAGTGGCGACGCAAAGCGGCAGCCATAGCGATACATCTCTTTCCAAGCGACAATCGCTTCCAGCGGTGCCAGCCCCGGAATCGTGATCCACACGCGTGCGCCGACCTTCAATGTGAAGGATGTTTCCAGCCGGCAGCCGGTGACGGACATATCGAGCACATCAACCGAAAACTTTCCGGTGCCTGTTTCACGCAACGATGCTTTCAGCCGGATGTCGAGCCGCTGGGCACTGCGTACATCGTTCGTCAATGTCGCTCGGGCGAATTCCGGTGGAGGCATTGACGATCCTTGGTTGGCTTCAACACGAGTCTTCGCAGATTATGGTTGAAAATACGTAACGATCCGGCGCCGATTGACGCTGTTTTTCCATCATGGCATCCCGTCAGCGCCGCAACGGGCAAGAAAAATGGCTGGAAAAGCGCGCTTGCCAATGGCCAGTCAATGAAAGGGTTGCACGCGCCGCCCGCTCGCATAGGGTCTGCACTATAACAGATTCGCGCAGGAGAGGCCTTTATGACCAGCGGACCAGACTTGCTGACGTTTGACCAGTTCATCACGCATTGGGCCAGTGAGCGCGCGGATCTTGTCGCCATGCGTGAAGAAGACCGGCAGCAAAGCTGGGCGCAACTGGCGCAAACCACGGCAAAGGTGGTGGCGGCGCTTCAGAAGGCCGGCCTTAAAAAGGGTGATCATATTGCCTGGCTCGGCAAGAATTCCGATCTCTATTACACACTTTTTTATGGGGCAGCCCGGCTGGGTGTGGTGATGGTGCCTGTCGGCTGGCGCCTCGCGCCGCCGGAATGGACCTATATCATCAATGATACGGGCGCGCGGTTGCTGTTCACCGGGCCGGGGTTTGAAGCAGCAGGAGCATCCATCGCGGGCGATCTTGCCACGGTCGAGCGGACATTCACGCCGGACGAAGCCTGGCGCTGGATCGCGGACGCGGCACCTCAGCCCTTTGACGCGGCGGGCCCCGATGATGGCGTACTGCAACTCTATACGTCCGGCACAACCGGAAATCCCAAGGGGGTGATCCTTTCCAACCGCAACCTGTTCGGCCTGCGCCGCCCGTCACTGGATGCCGCGCTGCCCTGGTCAGAGTGGGATGAAGGCGAAGTGGTGATGGTGGCCATGCCTTGCGCGCATATCGGCGGCACCGGCCTTGGCGTGATGGCGCTGGCAGCGGGACGTGAGGCGCTGGTGATTGGCGAATTCACGCCCGACGCGGTGTTCGATGCCGTGGAGCATGGCGGCGTTACCCGCTTCTTCATGGTGCCTGCCGCGCTCCATCTGTTGCTGCTGCATCCGCGCTGCAAGACCGTGGATTTCAGCCGCCTGAAATATATCATCTATGGCGCATCCCCGATTCCGCTCGATCTGCTGCGTGAATGTATCGCGATGTTCGGTGCGCAGTTCCTTCAGGCTTACGGAATGACGGAAACCACGGGCACCATCGTGATGCTGCCCCCTGAAGATCATGATCCAAACGGCAATGTCCGGATGCGTTCGGCGGGCAAGGCGTTGCCCGGGGTGGAACTGAAGATCGTGGACGGGGACGGCAGCGAGATGCCGGTGGGCGAAGTGGGGGAACTTATCACCCGTTCCTCCAACAATATGGCAGGCTATTGGAACCTGCCCGAAGCCAGCGCCAAAACCATCACGCCCGATGGCTGGGTTTATACCGGGGACGCGGGCTATCTGGATGCCGATGGCTATCTTTTCATCCATGACCGGGTGAAAGACATGATCATTACCGGGGGCGAGAATGTCTATCCGGCGGAAGTGGAAAGCGCCATTTATGGTCATCCCGCCGTGCAGGAGGTGGCCGTCATCGGCGTGCCGGATGAAAAATGGGGGGAAGCGGTGAAGGCCGTGTGCGTGCCCAGAGCAGGCGTGACCATTGACGAGGCAGACGTGATTGCCTGGGCGCGGACCAAGATTGCCGGCTTCAAAGTGCCAAAATCCGTGGATGTGATCGATGCCCTGCCGCGTAATCCATCCGGCAAGATCCTGCGCAAAGATCTGCGCGCACCCTATTGGGCGGGGCGCGAACGGCAGGTGAATTGAGGGGGCGGGACGTGCCCCGTCATTCCAAATCAAGTCTGGGATGACGAGGAGTGTCTATAGTCGGTTTGCCCCCGTCGCCTCGGCAGTTCCGCCAGGATCGCCCTTTGTCGCTCGGGCGTTGCCGCGCTCCATTCGGCAATCTCGGCGAGCGTGCGCTGACATCCGGCACAATACCCGCTTTGCGCGTCGATCTGGCAGATGCTGTTGCAGGGGGATGCCACGGGTGCGTCCGGCACCATTTCCTCGCCCCGCGTCACAGCCGGGCCTTCCGGAACGGGGCCAACTCGCCGAGAAATTCCATCTCCCGCTCCACGGCCTGACGTTCGCGTTCCAGAAAATCCTCAATCGCGTTCCGGAAGCCAAGATCGGGAATGTAATGCGCTGACCAGGTCGGCACCGGCACATAGCCGCGCGCCAGCTTGTGTTCGCCTTGCGCGCCGGCTTCCACCCGGGCGAGGCCGCGGGTGATGGCGGCATCGATTGCCTGATAATAGCATAGCTCGAAATGGAGGAAGGGCACATCTTCGGTGCAGCCCCAATAGCGCCCATACAGCGCGTCGTCGCCAATCAGGTTGAGCGCCCCGGCCAGGGGCTGGCCGTTCCGCAGCGCAAGGATCAGCAGCACCTGGTCTGGCATTGTCCCGCCAATCTGCGAGAAGAAGGCGCGCGTCAGATAGGGTCGCCCCCATTTGCGCGATCCGGTGTCCTGATAGAAATGCCAGAAGGCATCCCAATGTGCTTCGGTAATGTCCGCGCCGCTGAGATGGACGATTTCAAGGCCGGTCACGGCGGCGGCCCGCTCCTTTCGGATCGCCTTGCGCTTGCGCGAAGTGAGGGCGGCAAGGAAATCCTCAAAGCTCCGGTATCCGTCATTGGCCCAGTGGAACTGCGTGCCTTCGCGGATCAGCCAGCCGGCGCGGCGGAAGCGTTCAATATCGCGTGGTTCCAGAAAGGTGGCGTGCGCAGACGAAAGATTGTGGCGGTCCACCACGGCTTCGGCAGCCGCAATCAGGGTGCGGGCCGTCTCGTCGTCATCAGTCAGGATGCGGGGGCCGGGGACGGGCGTGAACGGCACGGCGATCTGGAGCTTGGGGTAATAGCGCCCGCCCGCGCGCTGCCAGGCATCTGCCCAGCTATGGTCGAAGACATATTCGCCCTGGCTGTGGCTCTTGGCATAGGCAGGCAGCGCGCCTGCCAGCGTGCCGTCTGCGCCGTCGATCAGGATGGGAACGGGCTGCCAGCCGGCTTGAGCCGTCGCACTGCCCGAGGATTCGAGGGCGGCCAGGAATGCATGGGAGAGGAAGGGATTGCCCGGCCCGGCGCACCTGTCCCACCCGGCGGCGTCCACTTCTGCCACGCCACCACCCATCCGCGCGACACGGGGGGCATCGGCTTCGCTCATGCGGTTCTGCTCTCTGGCTTGGGCTTTTCGTAAATCGCTTCGTCAGCGCAGGCGAAGACGGTCTGTTCCTGCTCGGCTGTACGGACAGTCCAGGTCAATACCGGCAGGCCGCGCGCGCGCTGCGATCCGGCAAAAACACTCGGCAGATCGCGAATGTCATAGGCAAGGAAGTCAGGCTTGGCGCGCCATAGCGAGAGATGCCGGGTGGCACGCGCGCGAAGTCTTTCCATCCGGGTTTCCGGGCCTTCTTCCGTCACCACCAGCCCGCGCACGATGCGCGGCGCATGTTCGTGGAACCAGCGCCCTACCTCCGGATTGAAGGACATGACGGCGATATTGCCGCGATACCCTTCCAGCGCGCGGCGCACGGCCAGGCACAGGTGGCCGACATGGCGATCCTTGGTCTTCACTTCGACAAGTATCGGCGCGCGGCCTGCCACCAGTTCCAGAATTTCGGCGAGTGTCGGGATGGTTTCCAAACTGTCCTTGAGCGTGATGGCTGCGATCTGCATCGCGTTGCGCGCGGCGAAGGGGCCGGATTCGGTCGTCAGACGGTCAAAGCTGGCATCATGGAACACGAATGGTTCTCCGCCCAGCGCTGCCTGCACATCCAGTTCGATCCCGTGGCCAACAGCAATGGCGGCAGTAAAGGCAGCCCGGCTATTCTCGATCACGCCCGGCCCGTGCAATCCCCGGTGCGCAAAGGGCTGCGCCTTGAGGAACGCCACGCGCGCCGCATCGGGCGCGGGGACGATCAACGCGTCAAGCGGGCTTAACAGCAACAACCGCATCCACCTCCACGGCGGCACCCAGCGGTAGCGTCGGCACGCCCACGGCCGCGCGGGCATGGCGACCAGCATCGCCGAACACATCGACCATCAGTTCAGAGGCGCCATTGCCCACCTTGGGCTGATCGGTGAAGCGGGCATCGGAATTGATGAAGATGTTGAGCTTCACCACGCGTTCCACCCGGTCAAGCGAACCCAGTGCCTGTTTGATCTGGGCCAGCAGCATCAGCCCGCAGGCGCGCGCCGCTTCCTGCCCATAGGCCAGATCGCGATCCTCGCCCAGCCGCCCGACCATCACGGCGCCATCGCGGAACGGCAACTGGCCGGAAACATGCAGCAACCCGCACGCTTCGACCGCAGGCACATAGGCCGCAACCGGCGCGGCGGCGACGGGCAGGGTAATGCCAAGCGCGGTCAGCCGGTCATCAATCGTCGATTTCAGCGGTTCCGGGTTCATGGTCAATGGTTTGGTCACAACGGCACTCCCTGAAAACGATCCATAATCCACCCGCGCGCGGCCTGCCAGTCATCAATGCGGGCATGGGCAGATGGCGCAGGCTTGATGTGACGGGCAATGCGCGGTTCCCCCACCATGTGCAGGCGGAACACGTCGGGCGCGTGCTTGGCGACAGATTCATGCTGGTGGATCAGATCGTCAACGAACACCGTATGGCTGGGGGCGTGATCCGCGATGATCTGTGCCAGCAATTCGCCCTTGCCACCCTGATTGGTGAACACGGGGAAATCGATGCCGACAGCACGAAGCTGATCCGCCCGCCAGCCGCGCGCATCATCGGTCAGGTTGGTCAGCACCACCACATCGGCATGTTCGGCGAGCGCGTTGATTGCTTCGACCGCGCCCGTGATGGGCTGCTGCCGGTGCATCTCGGTTTCGAAAAAGCCCTTGAGCAAAGGCCAGATGCGTTCGCCCTGCACCAGCGCGCCACTCGCCTTGTGCGTCAGCGCACCGACAAAATCGCCGCGATCCAGATCGAAATGGATGTCATGCGATTCGTCGAGCCACTGGCTGAAGGGCACCACCATATGCAGCAGCACTTCATCGCAATCGGTGATCAGCAGCGGGCGGCTCATGCATTCAGCCTTTCACGGGCGGCCACCAGGCGTTCGGGTGTGATGCCCAGCGCCTGCGCGCAGGCGATCAGATCGGGTTGATGGCCTTCGAGAAAGCCGAGCACGCCATCCAGTGTCGCCGGTTCCCCTGCGGCCGCGCGCAGATCGGCGGGTTCCAGCCCGGTCAGCGCCAGGAACCGCTGCGCCCGCGCATCCTCGCCCAGCGTCCAGGCAAGGGCTGCCAGGGCAAGGGCGGCGGGATCATCGGCAATTGTTTCGCGCATGGGCATGATCTAGGGATGGGCTCGCAGGGAACAAGGATGAACGCGTGGCAAAAAGGGTGCTCGTTGTCGAGGACAATGAACTCAATCTCAAACTGTTTTGCGATCTGCTGCGCGCGCACGGCCATGATGCCGAAGGCGTGCGCGATGCCCGCGAAGCGATAGACCGCGCCACCCTGTTCGCGCCCGAAATCATCATCATGGATATCCAGATGCCGCA
>JANOAJ010000197.1:0-4102 GCA_031411035.1 Sphingomonadales bacterium | reverse complement strand
TTGTGTGCGGACGGTTCGTCCGCCGCGCCGGTCAGGCACCGAATTGTGACTGCCGGATAAACAAACGGCCCCCGGTTTCCGGAGGCCGCCTGGTGTTACTTGCGAAGACCAAGCTTCGCGATGAGTGCCAGATAGCGGTTCTGATCAATCTTCTTGAGATAATCGAGCAGCGAACGGCGGGTGTTGACGAGTGTGAGAAGACCGCGACGGGAATGATTGTCCTTGGCGTGGGTCTTGAAATGCTCGGTGAGGTTCAGGATGCGGGTCGTGAGAATCGCGATCTGCACTTCGGGGGAACCGGTATCGCCTTCGTGGCGGGCGTGTTCCGAAATCAGCTCCTGCTTGCGCGCGGCTGTGATAGTCATATCTTTTCCTTCGACATCGTGCGTTACAGATTAAAGCCGCGCTCCACCGTGACGGTGCCAGCCATAACCCCAACCAGCGCAACCGGCACATCGTCCAGCATGGCAAAGTGGAGGCCGTCTGCTGCGGCAGTCCCGGTCAAGACCTGACCCTGTCGGATCAGCCTTGCCTGTTCCGGGGAGAGAGCGAGAGCCGGGATGTCGTCCAGCGCCGTTCTCAGCGGCAAGGTGATGTCTTCAAGCGCGCTGCCCTTAGACTTTTCAAAGAGAATGTCCAGTGAAATCGCGTTTTCCAGCGTGAACGGCCCCGCCTTGATGCGGCGGAGCATGATGACATGGCCCACCGTGCCGAGCGCATGGGCAATATCGCGCGCGAGCGACCGGATATAGGTGCCCTTGGAGACATGAGCGATAAGGCTAACCTGCCCCAACCCGTCAGCGCTCTCAGCGGCCTCTGCGCCTCTGCGCGAAATGGTCTGTTCGCGCAGAGGCGCAGAGGCCGCAGAGCTTAGCAGAGAGTGGATGCAAACACGTCTGCCCTGAAGTTCGAAATCCTCCCCTGCCCGCGCCAGGTCATAGGCACGCTTGCCATCCACTTTCAGCGCGGAAAAGGCGGGGGGCACCTGTTCGATGGGGCCGGTGAAGCGCGGCAGGATCGCTTCCACTTCGGCCATTGTGGGCCGCACATCGCTTTCGGCAATGACCTTGCCTTCCAGATCGAGCGAGTCCGTTTCCGCGCCGAATCTGACCGTAAATTCATAGACCTTATCACTGTCCAGCATCCGCCCGGCAAGCTTGGTCGCCTCACCAATTGCGATGGGCAGCACGCCTGTTGCCAGCGGATCGAGCGTGCCGCCATGACCGATCTTGACCTTGGGATAGCCGCCTTCCCGCAGCGCGCGCTTCACTGCGCCCACGCCCTGCGTCGACCCCATGCCGAGGGGTTTATCGAGAATGATCCAGCCGTGCATCAGGTCAGCGGCGATAGCGCGCGCGGAAATCCCGAGCGAAGCTGGCCAGACGCCCTTGCGCGATCGCATCGCGCAGCGCCTGCATAAGCTGTTGATAAAACCAGAGATTATGCTCGGTCATCAGCATTGCCCCCAGCATTTCTCCAGATTTGACGAGGTGGTGGAGATACGCCTTGCTCCACGGCGCGATTGGGGATTGCGGATCAACCGGCGAAAGATCCTCGGCAAACTTGGCATTCCGGATGTTGATCGGCCCATCCCAGGTAAAGGCCTGCCCGTTGCGACCCGAACGTGTGGGCAGCACGCAATCAAACATGTCGACCCCGCGTTCGACCGCGCCGACAATATCGTCTGGCTTGCCAACCCCCATCAGATAGCGGGGCTTGTCAGCCGGAAGCTGATCCGGCGCATAGTCAAGGCAGCCGAACATCGCTTCCTGTCCTTCACCCACGGCCAGCCCGCCAATCGCATAGCCATCAAAGCCGATGGCTGTCAGCGCCTGCGCGGAGCGGAGCCGCAAATCGGGGTCGAGCGAGCCCTGCTGGATACCGAACAGTGCCGCACGCTCTGCATGTGCGCCCCCCGCATCAAACGCATCGCGTGACCGCTTTGCCCAGCGCATGGAAAGTTCCATCGACTTGATGGCCTCATCGCGCGAAACGCCATTTGCCGGGCATTCATCGAAGGCCATCACAATGTCTGACCCGAGCAGCCGCTGGATTTCCATCGAGCGTTCAGGGCTCAGCATGTGCCGCGATCCATCAAGGTGCGAGGCGAAGTTGACGCCTTCTTCGGTGATCTTGCGCAGCGCGGAAAGGCTCATCACCTGATAGCCGCCACTGTCTGTCAGGATCGGGCGATCCCACCCCATGAAGCGGTGCAACCCGCCCAGCCGCGCCATCCGTTCCGCGCCAGGGCGCAGCATCAGGTGATAGGTGTTGCCCAGGATAATGTCCGCGCCAATCCCGCGCACATCCGCAGGCTTCATGCCTTTCACTGTCGCCGCCGTGCCCACGGGCATGAAGGCCGGCGTGCGGATCTCCCCGCGCTGCATCGCAATCGTGCCGGTGCGCGCCTTGCCATCCGTGGCGGAAATCGTGAACGTGAACCGGGGCGCCGTCATTCCGCCGCTTTGGCGTGAGTGACATGGATTGTCGAGGCTGGTCGGGGGAGCATGACCCTTTTCCCCACTTTGTCCCAGATCAAATACTGTACGCAACACATACGATAATCCCCTCTGGCGAATCGGAACGGGAAGAACGCCATGGGTGCAACAACAGCGAGGCGGATAATATCGGGAACCCCGGTATTTGACGGGGACGCGGCCCGAAAGGGCTATGCGTTGAACGCCATGTGCTTTTCCTTCAACGAAAAGGCGAACCGGGACGCCTTCCTGGCAGACGAGGAGGCCTATTGTGACCGTTTTGGCCTTTCTGCGGCCCAGCGCAAAGCCGTGAAGGCCCGTAACGTGCTTGCCATGATCGATGCGGGCGGAAACGTCTATTATCTTGCCAAACTGGCAGGCATTTTCGGGCTGAGTGTGCAGGACATTGGCGCGCAGCAAACGGGCATGACGGTAGAGGCATTCAGGCAGATGCTTATCGATCAGGGAAGGGGTATCTGACATGGCCGACGTGATCGGTGGAATCTTCACCAGCCATGTGCCTGCCATTGGCGGCGCGATTGCGCGGGGTGATCAGGACACGCCTTACTGGAAGCCATTCTTTGACGGATTCAAGCCGGTCCATGAATGGCTGAAGGACAATCAGCCTGATATTGTGGTGAGCTTCTCCAACGATCACGGCCTGAACTTCTTCCTGGACAAGATGCCGACTTTTGCCGTGGGTGCGGCGCCCGAATATCGGAATGCGGATGAAGGCTGGGGCTTGCCCTTGTTCAAACCGGTGGGCGGAGCCCCTGATCTTTCCTGGCACATTATCGAGACGCTGGTGGAGGCGGAGTTTGACATCACCACTTGCCAGCACATGCTGATCGACCATGCGCTGTCGATACCGCTGGAACTGAGCTGGCCGGGCGCCGATGCTTTCCATTTCAGGCTGGTACCGATTGGCATCAACACCGTGCAGCATCCCTTGCCCAGCCCGAAACGCGCGCTGGCGCTGGGCCGGGCTGTCGGCCAGGCGCTGGCCAGCTGGCCATCTGACGCGAAGATTGTCGTGCTGGGCACGGGCGGCCTCTCGCACCAGTTGGATGGTCGGCGCGCGGGGCATATGAACCCCGATTATGACAGGTTCTGCATGGATAATCTGTCTTGCAATCCGGATGCCCTGACCCGGCATTCCGCGCTGGATATTGTGGAGCTGGCCGGATCGCAAGGCATCGAAATCCTCAACTGGATCGCGGCGCGCGGGGCATTGGGCGAGGGGGTGCGCGAAGTGAGCCGGAATTATCACATTCCGATTTCCAATACCGCCGCAGCCACCATGCTGATGGAAACAGACAGGGTGCGGGTCCCCGCCTGAGCTACATCCCCGCGCGGAAGACCGTCTTTCCGTCCTTGATGGTTTCCAGCACGCTTATATCCTTGATGGTATCGGCAGCGACGGTCAGCGGATTGGCACCAAGAATGACCAGGTCAGCACGCTTGCCGACTTCGATGGAACCTTTGTCGGCCTCTTCCCGGTACTGATATGCAGCATTGATGGTTATGGCTTTGAGCGCCTGAAGCGGCGTAATCCGCTGATCCGGCCCCACGGACTCGCCTGAGCGGGAGCGGCGGTTGACCGCTGCCCAGATCGTGAAAAGCTG
>JANOAJ010000196.1:0-23339 GCA_031411035.1 Sphingomonadales bacterium | reverse complement strand
ACAGGATTGCCCGTTTGCGGGCATTATGGTTGTTAGCTGGTGCGAACCCGAAACCAGTCTAACAGCTTGAATCGGTTGCGCCAGTGGAAAAATCCCGAATTTTATCCCTTAAAGGATGGCCAATGCCTGCGAACACCCCCGATTCCGCTTCCAGCCCCCTGCCAATCGCCCGCATTGCCCTGATCCTGGCAGGTGTGATTGCTTTGATTGCGGTCGGATTCGCGGTGTGGAAAAAGCAACCGGTGACACCTTCGGGAACGGCGACAACAGTTGCGTCGTCAGACAATATCGAATCGATGGTGGCAAAACTCGAAGCCCGCCTGAAAGACAATCCGCAAGATGCTGAAGGCTGGCGGATGCTTGGTTGGTCTTTTTACCAGAGCGGGAAATACGCCGAATCGGCCCAGGCTTATGCTCGCGCCACACAGGTTGATCCCAAAAAGTCGGAATACTGGTCTGCCCTTGGCGAGGCCCGCGTGCTGGCAGGGCCGGGCAATGTCTCGCCAGATGCCAAGCTGGCGTTTGAAAAGGCCGTTGCCCTGGATCCCCAAGATCCGCGCGCACGCTATTTTCTGGCCGTCGCCAAAGACATGGCCGGTGATCACAAGGGCGCCCTTGATGGCTGGTTTGCCCTGCTGAAAGATACGCCCGCTGGCGCGCCCTGGGAAGCCGATGTGCGTCGCGTGATCAGCGAAGTGGGCGCGAAGGAGAAGATCGAAGTGGCCTCGCGCCTTGCCGCCATTAAGCCTGCGGCTCCCTCGGGCGGGGCGGCCATTGCCACGGCGGGCATTCCCGGGCCTTCACCCGAACAGATGAAAAATGCGGCACAAATGCCCAAGGGCCAGCAGGACGCGATGATCGACGGCATGGTCAACGGGCTTGAGGCCAAACTGAAAGCCAATCCTGACAATCCGCAAGGCTGGATCATGCTGCTGCGCAGCCGGATGCAATTGGGGGAAACCGCCAAGGCATCGGCAGCCCTGGCCTCCGCCCGGGCAGCGTTTGCGAAGAACCAGCCAGCACTGGGCATGGTCAATGCGGCTGCCGACGAACTGGGCGTGCCGGGGCGCTGACGCACCCGGCCGCGTCAGATTGCCGCCTCGATCAGCGAATCGTCCACCGGCACCTGGCCATCAAGCATCAGCATCGCCAGGCCATGGACAAGCGCCCAGGCCTGGACAGCCTTGACCCGGCGGTCTGCATCACTTGCCCCTTCGACCGCGAAACGGGCCACATTATCGCGCAATAGCTGCATGCCGGAACTGATCTTGCCTTCCGCGCCGTCAAGCTCGTTGCCTGTCTGGGGCGATGTCATCATCAGGCGAAACAACGACGGATTGGCAAGTGCAAAACGGACATAAGCGCGGCCCACTGCATCAAACCCGCCCCTTCCCCCACCCGCCGCGGCCTGCGCCGCTGCCTGCGCAGCCCCCATCCGCTCTCCACCTTCGCGACACAGCGCCGAGATCAGGGCCTGCTTGTCAGGAAAATGCCGGTACACTGCCGTCGCGCTGACCCCTGCTTCGCGCGCAATTTCTCGCAGGCTGAGCGCTTCGACCGGCCTTCGGGCGAGATGATCCAGGCCGATGCGCACCAGTTCCGCCCGCAAGTCGCCATGATGATAGGCACGCTTGCGCGATTTAATGTTGACACTGTTATCATTGTTCGTCATGTTATCACTGTAAACATTGCCGAATCACTTGGCAAGCAGGAGCACGCACATGGCAAGCGCAGTCGAAACGCTGATCCGGGGAGTTGTCACCAAAGGCGTGATGAAAGTTTCCGAATTCAACCGCGATCGCAAGAAAGCCCCGGATGCGCCCCACCCGTTCCTGACGGGCCTGCATACGCCGATGACTGGTGAGCAGACGATTACCGACCTTGCGGTGACAGGCACGATCCCGGCAGAACTGGACGGCAGCTATGTGCGCAACGGGCCGAATCCGGTCACCCCGCCCAACCCCGCCATCTATCACTGGTTCACCGGAACCGGCATGGTGCATGGCATCCGGCTGAAAGACGGCAAGGCACTCTGGTATCGCAACCGCTGGATTCGCGGCACGGACGTCAGCAATGCACTTGGCGAACCGCCTGCGCCCGGCCCGCGCGGCACATTTGATACACCCAACACCAATGTCGTCGGTATTGCGGGCGGCACATGGGCGATCGTCGAGGCTGGGGGCAATCCTGTCCGGCTGGATGAGGAGCTCAACACGATTGCGCATGATCCGTTCGGCGGCACGCTGAAGGGCAGCTTTTCCGCCCACCCCCATCTGGACGCGGATACGGGCGAAATGCACGCCATCTGTTACGAAGGCACAGACCAGACCATCATCCGCCACGTGGTGGTGGACAAGACCGGCCGCGTCCGGCGCGAGGAGCCGATCACGGTACAGGACGGGCCTTCAATCCATGACTGCATGATAACCAAAAACTATGTGATCATTCTGGATCTGCCCGTCACTTTCTCGATGAAGACGCTGCTGGCCGGGCACAGCTTCCCTTATAAATGGAACCCCGCCCACAAGGCCCGCATCGGCCTGTTGCCGCGCGAAGGACGGGGTACAGATACGATCTGGTGTGATGTGGAACCGTGCTACGTCTTCCACCCTGCCAACGCCTATGAAACGGCAGATGGCAAGATCGTCTTCGATGCGTGTGTCCATGATTCGATGTTCGCCGAAAGCACCCAAGGGCCGGATTCGAACCGCGTCCCCTTTGAACGGTGGATCATCAATCCGGACACCCGCACCGTGGCGCGCACCGTTATCGACGCGGACTCGCAGGAATTTCCCCGGCCCAACGAATCGCTGATCGGCAAACCATATCGCTATGCCTATGCGATGGCGCTGACAGGCAGCGATCCTGCGTTTCTCTCCCAGACCCGGCTCTACAAGCATGATCTTGAGGCGGGCCTGCGTGAGGTTCATGAATTTGGTGCAGGCAATGTCCCTGGCGAGTTCGTTTTCGTGCCATCCGCAAACGCCCAGGCAGAGGATGATGGCTGGTTGATGGGCTATGTCATCAACACGCAGGCCGATACGACTGATCTGGTGATACTGAACGCCCGCGACTTTTCAGGGCCGCCGCAAGCGGTTGTGCATATCCCGCACCGCGTGCCGCCGGGCTTTCACGGGAACTGGATTGCCGCATAATGACGTCAATTCAATGACTTGCATGAATGCGACTTTTTGAGTTGACGCCCTGCATCTGGTTTCATATCAATATGTCGTGTCCATACAATTTGCATCGTCTGGCGCAGACGCGCTCCATCCACGCGCGAGCCAAGGCCCCGCCCGCATTGTCTCGGTAATCGGGACGCGCCCGGAAGCCATAAAAATGGCACCGGTCGCGCACGAAGCAAGTCGCCGCCCTGCTTTCACGCATCAGTTGATCACGACCGGCCAACAGGGATCGCTGCTGGATCAGGCCGTGTCAGAATGCGGCCTTACCACCGACCGGATGCTGGGGCCTTTTCCCGGAACTGCCAGCATGGCTGACCAAATGGCGGCCATTCAGGCGGCGCTGACACAAGCACTCGTGTCGGCCCGGCCCGATCTGGTGCTCGTTCACGGCGATACCAACAGTGCGCTCGCTGCCGCGCGCGCAGCTTGTGACCTGGGCATCCCGGTCGGGCATGTTGAAGCCGGATTGCGGACGCACATTTCTGACAGACCCTGGCCGGAAGAACATAATCGCTGCCGCATTGCCGAATGCGCCACGTTGCACTTTGCACCTTCGGACCAGGCCGCCACCAATCTGCGCGGGGAAGCCGTGACCGGCACTATCGTCATCACGGGGAATACCGGCATCGACATATTGCTGGCCAACCGTCCGGCTCCCGCGCCCAGGATGCGCCGTTCCATATTTGTGACATGCCACCGCCGCGAGAATTTCGGCGCGCCGCTTGACGGCATCTGTGATGCGCTGCTGGCGCTAGCGCGGCAGGATGATACCACCTTCACCCTGCCCCTGCACCCCAATCCCCATGTCCGTGACAGGCTGAAGGAACGGCTTGCCGGGCATTCCGCCATCCAACTTGTCGATCCGCTTCCCTATCGCGCGCTTCTGGGAAAGGTGTTGGCCTCCACATTTGTGCTGACCGATTCGGGCGGGATGCAGGAGGAGTGCGCCGCGCTTGGCATTCCGCTGCTGCTCATGCGGGAAGAGACGGAAAGACCAGAGGTGGTGGCCAGCGGCAATTGTCTGCTGGTCGGCAGCAACACGGAAACGATCATCCGCGAATCCCTTCGCTTGCTCGATGATCCGGCGCACCACGAGGCAATGTCAAAACCGGCATGGCCTTACGGGAAGGGCGATGCTGCCGTGAGGATACTGGATGCGATTGAGGTGTGGCTGGCGTGCCGTCGCCAATCTTTCAGACCTGACCCGCCATCGCGTCCTTGAGGCCAAAATGCTCAACAAAGGGCAAAAAGTCACGATCCGAAAACAGAAGCTGATGCCCGTCCATGATGCAGCGCGTCGCGATCAGTGTATCAATGGTCTTGCGGATCGTGATGCCTTTGGTTCTAAGGGATCGATAATATTGGGCTGCCTGCAACGCCACGTCCCACCCGCCAATCGCTACGTGCTCAAGTTTTTCCAGGTTGAGATGTGCAAGGGCGAATTCCTTGTCCGTGTCAAAGCCCCGAAGCACTTCCGCCAGCTCCAGATCGCCGACGCCAAGTCGTTTGACGTCAACCCACGAAAACAATTTGTCTGTTTGTGCCGTATCAAGCCCACGAAAATAGTCGATCCAGACGCTCGAATCGACAAGGATCATCAGTCCAGCCGCATCGCTTCAAGGTCGCCGACCCAATTCAGCTTTCCACGCAATGCTTTGATACCAGCCTGCCCTTTAATATCCAGCAAAGCTCTCAGCCCCATCTCGACAGCCTCACGCTTCGAGCGCGCGCCGGACGATGCCATTACCTCCTCCATCAACCTGTCGTCGATCACGATGTTGGTTCGCATGATGTGTATGTCCCTACCGAAACATACACATATTTTCCTTATGCCATCCGGTCAATCGGCTATGAGAATCTGCCCCCATTGCACGAAAAATGTGAAACCTTGCATTTGCGCGCAATTTTCCGCAAAGGCGCGCGCATCATGACACAGAATTGGACTCCCGCCAGCTGGCAGGCCGCCGAAGCCCGCCAGATGCCCACTTACCGCGATGCCGCCGCACTTGAGCGTGCCACGGGAACGCTTGCCAATTTCCCGCCGCTTGTTTTTGCCGGCGAAGCGCGCAACCTGACGGCTGATCTGGCGCGCGTCGTGGAAGGCAAGGCCTTCCTGCTTCAGGGCGGAGATTGTGCGGAATCCTTTGCGGAATTCCACCCCAACAATATTCGCGACACGTTCCGCGTCATACTTCAGATGGCCGTGGTGCTGACCTTCGCGTCCAAGCTGCCGACCGTAAAAGTCGGCCGTATGGCCGGGCAGTTCGCCAAGCCGCGCTCATCGGATGTCGAGGAAATCGAAGGTGTTAGCCTGCCTTCCTATCGTGGTGACAATGTCAACGATATCGCGTTCGAAGCGGCCGCGCGGGAGCCTGATCCCGAACGGATGATCAAGGCGTACAACCAGTCAGCCGCGACGCTGAACCTGCTGCGTGCCTTTTCCAATGGCGGTTACGCCAATCTTCATCAGGTCCATGCCTGGACGCATGATTTCATGGGACGCAGCCCCTGGACCAAGAAGTTCCGCGACGTCGCGGACCGGATCGGCGAAGCGCTGGACTTCATGGAAGCCTGCGGGATCAACCCGGAAACCGTGCCGCAGTTGAAGACCACCCATTTCTACACCAGCCATGAAGCGCTGCTGCTGCCTTATGAACAGGCATTAACGCGGCAGGATTCGCTGACCGGCAGTTGGTATGATTGCAGCGCCCATATGCTCTGGATAGGGGATCGCACCCGGTTTGAAGGTTCCGCGCATGTCGAATATCTGCGCGGCATCGGCAATCCCATCGGGCTGAAATGTGGCCCCAGCCTTGAGCCGGACGCGCTGCTGAAAATGCTCGACACGCTCAATCCGAACCATGTCGCCGGGCGGATGACGCTGATCACGCGCTATGGCCATGACAAGATCGAGGCCGGGCTTCCCAAACTCGTCCGCGCCGTAAAGGCCAGCGGCCATCCGGTCATCTGGTCATGCGATCCGATGCACGGCAATGTCATCAAGGCCGCCAATGGCTACAAGACACGCCCGTTCGAACGCATTCTCGCCGAAGTGCGCGGTTTCTTTGCTGTGCACCGCGCGGAAGGCACGTTTGGCGGCGGCATCCATATCGAGATGACCGGCCAGAATGTCACCGAATGCACCGGCGGCGCGGTGGATGTTACCGAGCACAGCCTGGCAGATCGCTATCACACGCATTGTGATCCGCGCCTCAACGCCGCGCAATCGCTGGAACTGGCGTTCCTGCTGGCAGAAATGCTCAATCAGGAAATCAAGGACCGGGAGAAAGTGGCGGCCTAACCGCCATTTGCCGCCAGCAAGGCCCCGGCAGCCTTCCGGTCAGGAAAGTTCGATACGGCTAGCGCCGCCTGCAGGTGCGGCACGGCTTCCGCTTTCCTGCCCATGGCCGTCAGCGCCTGCGCCAGTTGGTAGCGGAGGCCGGGATGGCCCGGCGCAATCGCCACCGCTTTGGCGAGCAAGGCTATGCCGCCCGCTTTGTCCTGACCGGTCTTGAACAATATCCAGCCATAGCTGTTCACCACAGCCGGATTGGCAGGCGCTATGGCATAAGCGGCGCTGGAAAATTCGATCGCCTTTCCCGCATTGCCCTTGCTGAACCAGGCCCAGGCAAGGTTGTTGAGGATCGTCGCGTCGCTGTTACCCAGGCGGGTGCGCAATCCTTCCAGCACGCCAATCGCGGCATCCCACTGGGCGGTCGCCATGAAATGATCCGACGCCAGCAACAGCCCCGCCACGCTGCGCGGATTTTGTGACAGGAACAGGTCAAGCACCCGAAGCGCCCCGGCCTCGTGACCATCGGCCTTGAGCGCGGCGATAAAGCGCAGGGCCACGGGTTCAGTGAAACGGATATTCGCGGCGCGCGCATAGGCAGTGGCGGCATCGTGCGGGCGGCTGAGCGCCATCAGCGCATCCCCCACCAGCATATGCGCGGCAGGTGCCCCAGGGTTGCGCGCCTGAAGCCGCTCCGCTTCGGCCAGCCCTTCGCTTGCCTGCCCGCTGGCAATGATCGCGGCGATTCGGGGCACAGCGACATTGGCATCGTCCGCATTCCCGGCCTGCGCCGCCGCCATCCGCGCCAGATCGCCGGCCATTTCAAAAGGAACCGGTTCCCCCTTCATGGGAAGGGATGCCCGTTCCAGATAGCGCGCTGCCGAAGCCCGATCCCCGGCATCCTCATAGGCCCGGCCAATCACGGACAGGGTGTAGCTGTCCGCATCGGGCCGCTGCGCCATCCGGCCAAGCACGGCGATGGCCGAACGTGCATCCCCCGCCCGCCACATTGCCGTGCCAAGCAAGCGGCGCGCGCGCAGATTGTCCGGCTGCACTGCGACCAGGTCTTCCAACTGGGCGATCGCCTGTTCGCTGTTATTTTCCTGCATCGCCAGCACGGCCTTGAGCAGCATGACACCGGGTAGCGAATCCAGCCTGCCTCCCGTCCGGTAGAGCAGGCTGCGCGCCAGTTCGGGCTTGTAGGCGCGGGCCGCCAGCACGGCTTGCAGATACCATGCCTGGGCATTGTCGGGATCAGCAGCCAGCACGCGCCGGGTCATGGCGAGCATTTCGCGCGCGCGGCCCGCATCACCAAGGGTCGCCGCCATTTGCAGCATCGCGTCGATATTGCCGCGATCAATTTCCAGCACGCGTTCAAACCAGGGAATGGAGGCCATCAGCCCGAACTGCCCGCGCGCCAGTTCCCCCGTCAGCATCAGCGCTTCCACATTGTGCTGGTTCAGCGCCACCGCCCGTGCCGCCGCTTCCACCGCACCGGTTACATTGCCGCCCTGCATCCGGAACCGTCCGATATCAGACCAGAGCAGGGAGGAAGTGGGCGCAAACCGCAGCGCCGCGTCAAATTCCTTCGCGGCACCATCATAGTCCCCAAGATTCATTGCCGCGCGCCCGCGAATCCGCAGGGCATAGGCGCGGGATACGGCGCGCACCTTGTCCGCAAGCGGTTCGGCCATCACCCGGTCCGCCTGCCCCTGCAACAGCCAGGCGTGCAGTTTCAGATGCTGTAACACGCCTTCCGGCATGCCTTCCGCAACAGCGCGCCCGATCGCTGCCTCGGCGGCCACGCCATCCCCCAGCGCCAGAAAGTTGCGGGCAGAAACGGCCTGGGCAAGGCTCCAGTCAGGATCGGCTTTGGTGGCGTTGAGCAATTCGATCCGGGCGGCACGCGCATCCCCGGCATAGAAATGCGCCAGCCCGGCCTGCAAGGCCGCCCGCGCCTCATCCCGCGAAGCGGCTGCGGCGGGCATGGGCAGCAGGGCCAGCACGGGGAGGAATGCGCGCAGGCGCTTCATGAGGTCAGGCCTGCAAGCCGTGCTGCTTGATCAGGTCATACAGGGTCGGGCGGCTGATCCCCAGCAATTTGGCAGCGTTGGAGATATTGCCTTCCGTCCGCGCGATGGCCCGCCGGATCGCGCGCTGGTCAGCCGCATCGCGAACCGCCTTGAGGTTGATGATATCCATGCTGTCATCGTCGCCCTCGCCCTTCGGAAGATCAAGATCGGCGGCCGTCACCAGCTTGCCATCTGCCATGATCACGGCACGCTTGATACGGTTTTCCAGTTCGCGGACATTGCCGGGCCACGACCAGCAATCGACCGCCGCAAGGGCATCGGGGGAGAGCCCTTTGACAGAAGGGTTCATTGTTGCGGCAAATTTGGCGATGAAATGCCGTGCCAGCAGGCCTGCATCCCCCGGACGCTCCGCAAGGGTAGGAATGCGGATCACGATCTCGGCAAGCCGGTAATACAGATCCTCGCGGAACCGGCCATCAATGATCATCTCTTCCAGATTCTGGTGGGTGGCGCACACGATCCGGGTGTTGACGGGGATGGCCTTGCGGCCACCGATCCGCTCGATCACGCGTTCCTGAAGGAAGCGCAGCAGCTTGACCTGCAGGGGAAGGGGAATGTCGCCCACTTCATCCAGGAACAAGGTGCCGCCTTCGGCCATTTCGATCTTGCCTTCGGTGGTCTTCACAGCCCCCGTAAACGCGCCTTTTTCATGGCCGAACAGTTCTGCTTCCAGAAGATTCTCCGGAATGGCGGCGCAATTGATCGCAATGAAGGCGCCCTTGCGCCGCGCGCTGGCATCATGCACCCCGCGCGCCAGCAATTCCTTGCCGGTGCCACTTGCCCCCAGCAGCATGACGGAAACATCCGCTGTGGCCACGCGCTCAATGGTTCGCGCCACTTTGAGCATTTCAGGGGCCGATGTCACCATCCCGCCCAGCACCGTGGCATCCTCAGGCGGCGCTGCGGCAAGCCGGGCATTGTCTGTCTCGATCGCGTGCAGATGGAAGGCGCGCCGGACGATCATCCCCAGTTCGTCGATATCCACCGGCTTCTGGTAAAAATCATACGCACCGCTGGCGATGGCGCGCATCGCGCTTTCGCGCGCACCGTGGCCGGACGCGACGATGATCTTGGTATCCGGCTTCAGTGCCATGATTTCGGCCAGTGTGGCAAAGCCTTCGCTGACACCGTCCGGATCAGGCGGCAGACCAAGATCGAGCGTCACCACGTCCGGCTCTTCGGCCCGGAGCGCGTCGATGGCCGATGCGCGATCTCCGGCAACGATGACTTCATAATCATCATAAGCCCAGCGCAGTTGCCGCTGCAGCCCCTCATCATCCTCGATGATCAGCAATTTGGGTTTTGCGTCATTTGTCATGCGGCTGCCTGTTGTTCGGTTTCAAAACGCCGCGCCTCACTGGCCAGCGGGAGAAATATGGTGAAGCGGCTGCCTTCGCCTTCCGCGCTGGAAACTTCGATCCGGCCCGCCATCGCTGCCACAATGGCGCGCGCTTCAAAGGCACCGATGCCAAAGCCGCCTTCCTTGGTGGACGCAAAGGGCTTGAACAGCTTTTCCCGCAGGAACGCGGCAGACATGCCACAACCCCGGTCGATCACGTCAAACACGGCTTCGTTGCCTTCGCGGCGAAGATTGATGCTTACCGGTTCAGCCGGGGGGCTGGCATCGATGGCATTCTGCACCAGATGGCCAAGCGCCTGTTCCAGTCGTGCGGGATCCGCCACCACAAACAAATCGGATTCGCCGCCGATGACCACGGGGTGCTGGACGCGCTTCATCGCCGCAACGCTGCCCGCAATCGCGCCGCCCGCCACGGCCCTTGGCTCTTCCGGGCGTCCCTTGTTGTGCTGGGACAGGCGGGCAAGCAGGTCATTCATCCGCGCTGTGGAGTTTTTCAGCGTGGCAATCATGTCAGCCTGGAAATCCGGATTGCCCGCATGCTTTTCGGCATTGCGCGTGACGAGACTCAACTGGCTCACCAGATTCTTGATATCGTGCATGATGAAAGCAAAGCGGCGATTGAATTCATCAAAGCGGCGGGCATCCGAAAGCGCTTCCTGACCGCGTGCTTCGGCAAGATAGCTCGCGACCTGACGGCCCACAACGCGGAGAAGATCGAAATCCTCCCAGTCCAGCGTGCGATTGATCACCGGCCGCGCCAGCACCACAACACCGGCCAGCTTGCCGAAATGGACAAGCGGCACGACGGCCCAGGCGCGTGGTTCGCAAAGCAGCCATTCCGGCGTCTGGCGCGCATCTTCATCGCTGCCGGCCGCACGCACGGCGTCGAGTTCCACCACTCTTCCGGTTTCGGAGAACCAGGCGGCCGTGCTGGTCGTGGCGGCAAGCGCAGGCGGATCAGCCAATTGCCAGTTCCACCGGGCATGCACGACCAGAGCACCCGCCGCGTCAGGCACAAGCAACAATCCGCCGGGGGCTTCTGTAATGTCCGCCACAGCCTGAACAATACGCGCCTCAAGCGGCAGGGCGCCTTCCACCGGGCGGCCAATCGTATCCGTGAATCGCAGCCATTCGGCGCGATAATCATACCGGTGCCGGAACAGGTGTTTGGAAATCTTGACACGGAACCAGGCGCGGAACTTGCTGGATGGCAGCAGCAGCAGCGCCGCCACTGAAGCGGCAAAGACAAAGCTGATCTGCACCACGCGTGCCTCTTCCCCCCCGATGAATTGCAGCGCAGACGTGATCGCCACCATCGCGATCAGGTATCCGCCAATCGCGATCAGGCTGAGTGTCTGGAACGTCATGCTTCGGGACAGGCGGATATCCCAGTTCTTGGCATCGCGTGCCGCAAGTCCGAAAACGGGTGCGAGAAACGCCAGCGCCACACCGCGCAGGGCAAACAGTTCATCAGAACCGCCCCGGGAGAGATAGGCCGAGGTGTAAAGGTTGAGATCATATGTCCACATCGCCGCCAGCGCGATCATCGGCAGACGAATGGCCGCCCGGGCATCCGGTGTCGCCGCAGTGTAGAGATTGTGCACCAGCACGAGCGCACCCACTGCCACCATCATCCGCACGACCATCGACGAGAGGAAAACGGCCTCCAGCAGACGCGGGGATCCTTCGAACATCGCCGGAAGCACTTCAATCCCGGTCTGCACTGCCAGCACGGCACCCAACACAACATAGATGGCAAGCACCGATCTTGGCCGATCCGCATCCGTGCCCTGCCGCCACAGCGTGTACATGAAAACCAGCCAGCCAATATTGCGGCATTGCTCTGCCAATGTCGCCGCAAGCATTTCATAGCCGGACATTGCCGTGATCAGCGCCCAGAGTGCGGTTGCCAGGCTGGCCCCCACCAGAGCCTTTTGCTGCGCGTCCTTCACTGACAGGCGCAGTTGCCACAGCGCCAGCGCCCCGAACAGGATGGCCGCGACGGCATGGCTCCACTGGCTGACAATGTGCATCATGTCAGCGTGCTCCATCCGGCCACAGCACAACCCGCAATGTCTGAAGCAGGATCAGCACATCAAGGAAGGGCGTGTAGTTCTTCGCGTAATACAGGTCATATTCCAGCTTGTGACGCGAATCCTCAAGGCTGGCCCCATAGGGATAGTTGATCTGCGCCCAGCCCGTGATGCCCGGCTTCACCATATGGCGTTCGGCGTAATAGTTCAGCTTGGTTTCAAGATCGGCCACGAATTGGGGGCGTTCCGGGCGCGGGCCGACAAAGCTCATATCGCCCTTCAGCACGTTCCAGGATTGCGGCAGTTCATCGATCCGCAGCTTGCGGATCCAGTTGCCGACGCGCGTAATCCGCGGATCATTTTTCTGCGCCCAAACCGCTTCGCCAGCCACTTCAGCATCCTGACGCATCGAGCGGAGCTTGATCAGCTCAAATTCCTGGCCGTACAGACCCACCCGCGTCTGCCGGAAAAAGGCTGGCCCTTTGCTTTCGAGCTTGATGATGACAGCCGTGACGAGGATCAGCGGGGCGGTCAGCGCCAGCAGGGCTGCACTTGCCACAATATCGAACACCCGCTTGGCAAAGCTGGACAAGCGCTGCCCCGAAGAGAAGCCATCGGAAAAAATCAGCCAGGACGGATTGACGGTATCCAGATCCACCCGGCCTGTTTCGCGCTCAAGGAATGAAGACAGTTCGTTGACGTGAACGCCGGTTGTCTTGACGCGGATCAGGTCATTGAGCGGCAGCGCATTGCGCCGCTCCTCAAGCGCCAGCACCACTTCGCTGGCATTCAGCAGCGTCGCATGTTCGGCCAGATTATCGATATGTTCGCGGTTGATCGCGGTGGGGATCACGGGCTTGCAGTCATTCATGGCCACATGGCCAACCACAATGAACCCGGCCCCTTTTTCCTGCGCGAGCTTGCGGATACGCTCCGCACGCGGGCCGGCACCCAGCACGAGCAGTCGTCGCTTGAAACCGTCACTGCCCAGCAGGGTTCCGAAAACGGCTCTGACCAGCACCAGCAGGAAGAACGCCAGCGCCATGGCATAGAGCGAGTTTGACCGCCACAAGGTCGTTCCCGGCAAGGCGAAGCGCAGGATGGAGAGAAAGATCACGCCCAGCGAAATGGCCACCAGCAGCCGGGCCGCCGCAAAGCGCAGCGAAATCAGCGCGTCTATGCCGTACACCCCCACCGCCACCATCGCGAGTTCCATGGAAATGGCGAACGTCATGATCGGCACGATCCGTTCGATCATGGGATCGATGAACATGCCGATCTGCTGGGCACGCACCACCCACGCGGCTTCGGCAGCACACACCAGCAGCATGGCATCCAATATGCCCAGCAACAGCACGGCATGCGGCACATAATGTTTGAACAGCCTGAACACGCTGGCTACTCGTTCCCTTCATCCGGTGCAGGCGTCAAATTTCCCGACACTACCCACACTGTCGCTGAAATTTACAAATATTTGCTGAAAATGTCTTCTCAGGCGTCGCATTTCCCCGACGGCGTCCGGAATGCCGCACGGATTTCCCTCTATGGTTGATCGCAACCGGGATATGCGCAATGTCACAGGCATGACGCTTATCACCCCTGTAATCCTCTCCGGCGGCTCCGGCACTCGGCTTTGGCCCATGTCCACGCCAGACCAGCCCAAGCAATTCCTGCCGCTTACCGCTGAACAGACGATGTTCCAGCTCACCGCGATGCGCGTCACTGACAAGGCCCGCTTTGCGCCGCCGATCATTGTTGCCAATCGCCGCCACGCCCCAATGATTGTCGAACAGCTTGCCGGGATCGGCACGCACGCCGCTGCCATCATTCTTGAGCCTTGCGCTCGCAACACTGCCCCGGCAATCGCGCTGGCAGCACTGGAGGCCGGGCCGGACGCTGTGTTGCTGGTGATGCCCAGCGACCATGTCATCACCGACGAAGCGGCCTTCCACGCGGCGATTGCCGCCGCACTCCCTCAGGTCGAGGCGGGCTGGCTGGCAACATTCGGGATCGCACCCACGGGCCCGGAAACGGGATATGGCTATATACGGGTGGGAGACGCCATTGGCACGGATGTTCACCGCGTGGCGCAATTCCGCGAAAAGCCGGATCTTGCCAGTGCCACGGCCATGCTCGAAACGCACGATCATGTCTGGAATGGAGGTATTTTCCTGTTTCGCAGCGCAGACTATCTCGCTGCGCTCGCGCAGCACGCGCCCGCCATTCTGGCCGCATCGCATGATGCGATGGCGCACGCGCAGCGGGACGGGGCCCTTCTTCACCCCCAGGAAACTGCCTTTGCAGCCTCCCCTTCGGAATCGATTGACTATGCGGTGATGGAGAAAGCCGATCGCGTCGCCGTGGTGCCGGTCAGCATGGGCTGGTCTGACGTGGGCAGTTGGGACGCGTTGTTCGAACTGGGTGCCAAGGATGCCAGCAACAACAGCGTGCACGGTAACGTCCGCCTGCTCAGCGGATCCGGCAATCTGATCCGCAGCGATGGCATCCGCATTTCGGCGAGCGGCGTGGACGATCTGATCATCATCGCCAACGGTAATGACATCATGATCCTGCCACGCGGGCAGTCACAGGATGTAAAGAAGTTCGGGGATTAGCCCCGCACAACCCCCACGTCCGCAACCGGCTTGATCTCATCCGGCGGCGTGCCGGGCTCGGCAAGATCGCGCTGCCACAGGCCGATATCGTTCCACTGTCCATTCTTGTAGCACACTTCGCGCCACTGCCCGGCACGGCGGAAACCGGCAGCTTCGTACAGCTGGATCAACTTGTCATTGGGTGTCATCAGCATGCAGATGGCCTGGGTGAAGTTCTGGGTGGAAAGGGTTTCAACCAGGCTGAGCAGCAGTGATCGGCGCATGCCCTTGCCTTCCAGCTCCCCCGCCGCATAGACTGCCACTTCGCAGGCAAAGCGATAGGCAGCCCCCTGACGGAACGGCTTGGCAAAGGCATAGCCCAGCACCAGCCCGGAATCCTCGTCCGTTGCGACCAGCCAGGGATAAACCCCTTCACCCGCATTGATGCGCGCGCGCATTTCCTTGGGTGTCGGCGCGGTTGATTCGAAGGAGACGGCGTTTGTCACCACATAAGGCGCATAGATGGCCGCGATGGCGGCGGCATCCTCAGGCTTGGCGACACGAATGGTAATCATGAAAAAATCCTGTTCTTGACGAGCGACCAGAGCGACTCTGACCGGTAAGACGGGGAAGGGGTGGCACATTCGAGACAACGCACCTGGATCGCCGGGCCGGAAAGCAACGCGTCAGCGTCCGAAAGGCCGGAAAGGAAGGCATCCTTCTGGCGGCGCGCCAGCCGGGTGAAGATGTCCGTGCGCGGTTCCGTCGCGCCGAAGCGGTTGCGGAACATTGCGGCCAGCCAGCTCACCGGTTCTTCCACGATCACCGCATGAGCCTCGGCCGGATCGAGTTTCGCGCGCCGGGCCGCTTCGGCAACCGCATCGTCAAGCGAGCCAAAGGCATCGACCAGCCCCAATTGTCGTGCGCTGCCGCCATCCCAGACCCGGCCTTGCGCGATTTCGGCGACCTTGTCAGCAGGCAGTTTGCGGGCGGTGCCGACAAGCGAGAGGAAGCGGCCGTAAATGTCTTCAACGCCGGTCTGGATCAGCCTGTCCGTTTCGGCATTGGTGCCGCCCAATATGTCGGGCTGGCCGGAAAGCGGCGTTGTCTTGATGCCATCGGTTGACACGCCATAGGTTGCCAGCGTGCGTTCGAATGTCGGGATGATGCCGAACACACCGATGGAGCCGGTTATCGTCGAAGGTTCGGCAAACACCTTGTCACCGGCCATCGACACCCAATAGCCGCCCGACGCCGCCACCGATCCCATTGACGTGACCACGGGCAGGCCGCTGGCCTTGGCGTCCGCCAGCGCGAGCCGGATGCGTTCCGAAGCGAGCGCCGATCCGCCTGGCGAATCCACCCGCACCACCAGCGCCTTGAACTTGCCGGAAGCGACCGCCTTGCGGATCAGGCCGGCGATCGTCTCTCCGCCGGCTGTGCCCGAGGGGGCTTCGCCGTCAACAATGCTGCCAACCACCTGGATGACGCCAATGGCCTTGCCGCGTGTCGAGGCCGGGTTGGCCGCCACATAATCGGACAGTTCGGAATAGTTGAACGGCACATCGGGATCGGAACGGTTTTCGCCCACCAGCGCCGCCACGCGCTTGTCAAAGGCGGTACGATCCCCGAGCCGGTCCACAATCCCGGCATCCAGCGCGGCCTTTGACAGGCTGGTCTGCCCCGGCACAAATGATGCCAGCGGGTTGGCTACATAGGCCGCCAGCTTTGCCCTGGGCCGGGCCTTGCCGACATTGTCCAGCCAGTTCTGCCAGATCG
Source organism: Sphingomonadales bacterium (assembly GCA_031411035.1). GTDB lineage: Bacteria > Pseudomonadota > Alphaproteobacteria > Sphingomonadales > Sphingomonadaceae > Aquisediminimonas. Next base: position 7,003 of record JANOAJ010000196.1, on the reverse strand, counting down.
CCCCCACCAGCGCCTGGCTGGCGGCGCGCGCTTCGGGCGATGCCTTTTCAAGGATATAGGGTTCAACAAAGGATTTGAACTTGCCGACGCGATAGACGTGCACATTCACGCCGAACCTGTCGATCAGTCCCTTGAAATAGGGCTGCGTGCCGCCCGGCCCGGCCAGATAGGCAGCCCCCATCGGATCAAGCCAGATTTCGCTGGCATGCGCGGCAAGCAGATAGGCCTTGTCGTCATAGCCGGTGGCGTAAGCGAGAACCGGCTTCTTTTTTGCCCGCAGCTTGTCCAGTGCTGCCGCGACATCTTCCAGCGCCACCCGGCCACCGCCGGGAAAGGCATCCAGATCCAGCACGACGGCCTTGATATGATCATCCGTTTCCGCAGCCTTCAGGGCCTGCAGCACATCGGCCAGCCGGTATTGCATGGCCCCTGCCCCGCCACCGGTCAGCAATTCGCGCGGATCGACGGCTTCGGCCTGTTCGACAATCGGACCGTTCAGCGAAAGCAGCAGTGCGCCGCCCTTTCCGCCCCCCGGATTGGGGCTGGCAGAGAGCAAACCATAGAGCGCCCCGAAAAAGAGCAGCATGAAGAGGAGCACCAGCGCATCCTTGACGCCGACAAGCAGCGCCCACGCGCCTTTCAGCAATTTCATCGAGAAGCGGCCTTGGTTGGGGAAATCATGATCCCCGCGATACCCAAGCCCGCCGCCCCTGTAAACTTACCAGCGGATGAGCCGGGGCACGATCAGGCGACCAAGCAGTGCCGAGGCCGCCACGGCGAGCGTGTAGAAGATGCCGATATAGAAGATGCTCTCTGACGGGCAGTGCAGGCTGTAGCTGAATGTACCCAGGCTTCCCGCCGCAATCCCGACAAGCCAGCCCGCCCGGCCGAGAGCCGTGGGTGCCCCGCTGCGGAGCCACAGCGTCAGGGCCGCGCCAATCACCGATGCACTGCCCAGGCTCATGCTGAAGCACCAGCGGGCGTAATGGAAATCCATCGCTTCGGGCGAAAACGGCATGCTCATATAGCGGTGATAGAGATAAGCGATCATCGCCGAGACGGGCAGCAGGGCCGCTGATGCCAGCGCCCAGAACCAGCCATTGCCTGCCCTGCCGACCGAAGGCCGGGCCGACGCGGTCGCCGCAAGCGACGTCGCCAGCCCGAGCAGCAGCAGCAGCCCGGCGCGGATCACGACAATGGGATGCGGCATCCCGGCCATCACATCCGCCCGCAAGCCATAGCTGTTGGCAATGGCAAAGGTGCAAAAGGCCGCAACCACCAGGGTAAGCGCCAGCCCGCGACGGGGCTCCACCCGGCGGACCGGCTTGAGATCAGCCACAAGGGCATCAATGTTGATACGCGAAGTCATCCCGTCATTCACTTTCCACTAACGCGGCCAGACGCTTCAGGCCGCGATGAATATTCACTTTTACCAGCGGTTCGGACTGTCCGCACCGCGCCGAGGCCTCCGCAATCGAAAGGCCGTCGATCTTGACCAACTGGATCACCTGCGCCTGGGCAGGGCTGAGATGGGTGAACAGCCGGTCGATGCTGATCCGCGCCGTCACATCCTCTTCATGCGACACGACCGAAAACTGGTCTTCCAGTTCCACCTCGTCCGCCCGGTATGTCTTGCGCAACTGGTCAACCCAGCGATAGCGCGCGATGGCCGCAAGCCACGGCAGGAAAGGACGTTCCGGATCAAAGCTGGCGCGCTTGTTGTGCACGGAAAGCAGCGTGTCCTGAACCAGATCATCCACCTGCGCCGGGGCAATACGCCGCGCGAAATAACGCAGCAGCCATTTCTGGCATTCGGCCAGCAGCGCGGCATAGGCAGCGCCATCACCAGCCTGCGCCATGGCCATCAGCCGGGCGAGCGAGGCATCGCTTGCCGTCATCCCGCGCGGCCCATCAGCCAGCGGTCAAGCGACCAGTTGCCACCCCCGCGCACGACAATCACAAGCAGCAACCCGAGCCACAGGCTGTGCTGGGGCCACCAGGCGTCGGGATAGACCAGGAACTGGATCACCAGAGTCATGATCACCAGCCCGAGCGCGGCAAAGCGCGAAAACAGGCCGAATAGCAGCAGGATCGGCAAGATATGCTCTGCCGCTGCCGAAATCGGCGCGGCCAGTTCCGGCGAGATCAGGGGCAGCTTGTATTCATCCCGGAACAGATCCACCGTTTCGGGCCGCAGGTGGAAATAGCCTTCGGTCTTGGTTTCGCCGCTGGCCCAGAAAACATGGCCGGAAACAATGCGGATGAACAGCAGCAGGGCCGCTTCGGGAATGCGGGTGAAAAGGCCGTCAGCCTTGCGGATCAGGGTCAGCATAAGGAATCCTCCCTTGTTAGGGCCCCGGTTTCGATCAAACGCAGCACGCTCCCCATTGCATCGTCATTCGGACGCGCAGCGCAAAAGGTTTCAATCGCCGCGCCAAGTGTGTGCTTTTTTCCGAAAATGTCCAGAAACGCACGGATATCGCCACCAACCGGGTGGATCAGCACATCTTCGGCGGGGCGCGCGATCAGCAGCCAGGGCGCATCGGCAGCAATACCCAACTGCGCGGCCAGCCCATGCGCGGCAGTCATGATGTGCGCCGCCGGATGCCGGATTACGGTCATTTCGAGGATATCGGCCTCGTCCATTCCGGCGAAAGCCTCGATCCGGAGCGGCATTGCCTCGGCGGCATGGTAGCTTTCAAGCCAGCACCATTCGAACCGGGCCACCGCAACCTGCGCCGGATCGACCTGCCGGTTCTCAAACCAGTCCGGCAAGCTGTAACCAACCCGGGCGAGCGGTTCGGCCAGGCCGTTACCACCATCAAGAAAGGCGCGGCAGAGCTGGTTGAACAAGGCGTCCCCCTGCAGCGCGCGTGTGCGGGGAAACGTCTCCTCAAGCGCGATCAGCCGGGCATGGGATATCGTGTTGGCATGAACTTTCAGGCCGCGCAGCACCCGTTCGGGTGCGCCTGCGAACAGATCATCGGGGCATGCCAGGGGTCCGTCCGCCAGCGTGGCCGCGAAATGATCCTGCGCGTCACGCAGCGCGTACATGGCGATCCTCCCTGCAAAGCAGCGCGTCCGCCATTGCCGCTTCCGCCGTCAGCACGGCATAGTCCGGCAGGTTGCTATCCCGCTCAATCAGGGTGGGCACGGGGCCAGCGCGCGCAATGAAATCGCGGTAGAGCGCCCAGCACTTGTCTGAAACCGGCGATCCGTGATCATCAATCTTCAGCAGGCTGCCATCCTCGTAATATTCCGTAGCATGGCCCGCGAGATGGATTTCACCCACCAGCGCCGGATCAATCTCCGCAAGATATCGGCCTGCGTCAAACCCCAGATTACAGGCACTCACCTCGACGTTGTTGATATCGAGCAGCAGGCCACACCCGCTACGGCGGCAGAGCTGGGTCAGGAATTCGGTTTCCCGCATCGCATCCCCGCGAAAGGCAAGGTAGCGGGAGGGGTTCTCGATCAGGATCGGGCGGCGCAAACGCGCCTGCACCTGATCAACCGCCCGGACAAAATGCGCCAGGGCTTCAAGCGTATAGGGTACAGGCAGCAAATCGGGGAATGTCTCGCTCGCGCTGTTGCTCCAGCTCAGATGATCCGACACGCTGGCCGGCTGATAGCGATCAACCAGTGATGCAAGGTGCGCCAGTTCGCGCGCATCAACGCCGGTTGCGGAACCGAGGGAAAGCCCGGTCGAATGAAAACTCAGCGGAAGGGTTTCAGCCACGGCTGTCAGCCAGCGATGTGGCGGGCCGCCGGCACAAAAATAATTCTGGGGGTGGATTTCCACCCATCCGGGTCGGACACCGCCTTCGCTGTCGGCCAGACCGAGCAACGGGGCATAATGCTCGGGCTTCAGGCCGATGCCACCTCTGGGGGGGAGCGATGAGGCAGAAGGCATGGCGAAAACGGTGTCCTGTCCGGTCTTGCGGCTTAGCCGTGCTTGGGCTGCGGCTTGGTGTTGCCGGCATGTTCGGCCAGTGTGCCGCCCAGCTTCACGCAAGTGCCAGCGGCCACATATTTCCAGCTATTGCCCTGATAATCGGCGGTTGAGGTGCCAGCGCAGCTCGTGCCGGCACCGGCCTTGCAGTCATTCTTGCCCTTGAGCGAAATGCCGAAGCATTTTTCCTTGGCGGGGGCTGCCGCTTGTGCCGGGTGGACGGAAGCGGCCGTCAGGCCCGCACTTGTCATGACCGCCAAAGCGGCAAAGCCAAGGCGGCGGGCGATCTGGTTCGGTGTCGATGCAGTCATTTCAAATCCTCTTCGGGTCAAATATGGGGGCGAAGCGCAGCGGCTTCACAAGCCCATTCGGGGCATCGCGTCTGGCGGTTACACCACAGCCGGGTTGGCAGAAAAAATTCTGACCGGCTAAGGAGCGTGGATGACCGGGAACGCGCCAACGGCGGGAACGCATCTGTGGCGCGACGAGTTTCGTGCGACGCTGTTGCTTGCCTCACCTCTGGCGGCGGCCAACCTCCTGCAAATGCTGGTTTATGCGACCGATGTGGTGTTCGTGGCGCGGCTGGGAGAGGAGTCGCTTGCCGTCGCCTCGCTCTCAACGACAATCTATGGCCTGATGATGTGGTGCTTTACCGGGCTGACAAGCGCCTGTGCGCCGCTGATCGCCGCCGAACTGGGCAGCGGAAAGCATGCCGTGCGCGAAATACGCAGCAGCGTGCGGATGGCGTTGTGGCTGGCGATTGCCTGTGGCCTGGTGGGAATGACGATTGCCGCCAATGGCGCCGCGATCATGCGGCTGACGGGGCAAGACCCGCACCTTGCCGCGCGCAGCGGCGATTTTCTGGACATCCTGCTATGGGCCACCATTCCGATGGTCGCCGCCAATGTGCTGCGCACCTTCGTTTCGGCGATGGGCAGGCCCGTTTATGCCACCGCGATCACCGCGCTTGCCATTGCGGTCAACGCGCTGGGCAATTACGCCTTTGTGTTCGGCCATCTCGGCGCACCCCGGCTCGGACTTGAAGGGTCGGCGCTCGCGAGCGTGCTGACCGGGCTTGTCACGCTGGGCATATACGGGCTGGCAATCTCGCATGACCGCAGGCTGCGGCGATACCATATCTTCGGCCGCTTCTGGGTGCCCGTGTGGAAGCGGCTGGGCGAGTTGCTCAAAATCGGCCTGCCCATCGGCCTGATCATTCTGGCCGAAGGCGGCCTGTTCAGCAGCGCGGCTTTCCTGATGGGGCTGATCGGGCAGGCCCAACTGGCGGGACACACGGTCGCGTTGCAGGTTGCGGCCCTCGCCTTTCAGATTCCGTTCGGCATTGGCCAGGCGGCCACGATCCGCGTCGGCTATTTCTATGGCGCGGGTGACCGGCAGGCCATCGCCCGCGCCGGGCAGGTCGCGCTCATGATGGCGCTTGGCTATATGGCGATCCCCGCGTCCGTGATGCTTTTCGCGCCGCGCTGGGTGCTGCAGATATATGTTGATCCCGATGATGTGCGCAATGCCGTGATGATCGGCTTTGCCGTGCGCTATCTGGCCATTGCCGCCGCCTTCCAGTTGTTTGACGGGATGCAGGCCGTGATGTCTGGCGCGCTGCGCGGATTGCAGGACACCCGCGTGCCGATGATGCTGGCGCTGGCGGGTTATTGGCTGATCGGGTTCAGCGCCTCTGTGCTGCTGGGTTTCTTCACCCCGCTTTCGGGTCTCGGGGTCTGGCTCGGCCTGGCCGTGGGGCTGGTTGTGGTCGCCGGGCTGCTGCTGATGCGCTGGCGGGCGCGGGAACGGCTGGGGCTGGTGCCGAAATAGCCGCACAAAAAATGTGAAGCGCGCCTTGACGCTGGATGAACGGCCACCCATATGCGCCCTGTTGGCACTCACCCCAAGTGAGTGCTAATTCCAATTTATCAAGCGAAGAGGAACGCACTTATGGCATTTCGCCCCCTGCACGATCGCGTGCTCGTACGCCGCATCGAAGCCGATGAGAAAACGGCTGGCGGCATCATCATCCCCGACACCGCCAAGGAAAAGCCCCAGGAAGGCGAAATCGTCGCCACCGGTTCGGGCGCGAAGGCTGAAGACGGCACCGTGACTCCGCTCGACGTGAAGTCCGGCGACAAGATCCTGTTCGGCAAATGGTCCGGCACCGAAGTCAAGATCGACGGCGAAGACCTGCTGATCATGAAGGAATCGGACATTCTCGGGATCATCGGCTGACCGTTTCAGGTGAGACCTTTGTGTGACTTTTGACATTCAACCAAATTTGAAAGGGTAGCCAAAATGGCAGCCAAAGACGTAAAATTTAACCGCGACGCCCGCGAACGCATTCTGCGCGGTGTTGATATCCTTGCTGACGCCGTGAAGGTCACGCTGGGCCCCAAGGGCCGCAACGTCGTGATCGACAAGAGCTTCGGCGCCCCCCGCATCACCAAGGACGGCGTTACCGTCGCCAAGGAAATCGAACTGAAGGACAAGTTCGAAAACATGGGCGCGCAGATGGTTCGCGAAGTCGCTTCGAAGACCAACGACATTGCCGGTGACGGCACCACCACTGCAACCGTTCTGGCCCAGGCGATCGTTCGCGAAGGCATGAAGTCGGTTGCCGCTGGCATGAACCCGATGGATCTCAAGCGCGGCATCGATCTGGCAGTTACCGCTGTTGTGGCTGACCTCAAGTGTCGTTCCAAGCCCGTTACCGGCACAGCCGAAATCGCGCAGGTCGGCATCATTTCCGCGAACGGCGACACCGTTGTTGGCGAAAAGATTGCCGAAGCGATGGAAAAGGTCGGCAAGGAAGGCGTCATCACGGTTGAGGAAGCCAAGGGCCTCGATTTCGAGCTGGACGTTGTGGAAGGCATGCAGTTCGACCGCGGTTACCTGTCGCCCTATTTCATCACCAACCCGGAAAAGATGCAGGTCGAACTCAATGACCCCTACATCCTGATCCACGAAAAGAAGCTGTCGAACCTGCAGGCGATGCTCCCCATTCTGGAAGCTGTCGTTCAGTCGGGCCGCCCGCTCCTGATCATC
>JANOAJ010000195.1:0-1578 GCA_031411035.1 Sphingomonadales bacterium | reverse complement strand
ATCGGATTGGCGAGCGTCCAGTGCCCGCCACCAAAGGCCGCAGCTTCCTTTTCGGGCAGAAACGCCCAGTTGATCGCTTCGTTCAGCCCGCGCGCGGCAGCGGTGCGGCGCGCCTTGCGCTCGATTGTCTGCATCGGTGTGGCCGTGGGTTTGGCGACGCCGTCCGCGCGCGGCAGCGGGGTGGAGGGCACATGATCCAGCCCGACCATGCGGACGACTTCTTCCACAAGATCCGCCGGACCGTCCACATCGCGCCGCCATGTAGGGATGGTGACTTGCCAGTTCGCATCCACCGCAAAGCCAAGCGATCCCAGAATAGCCTTCTGCCTGTCGGCAGCCACATCAATGCCGCCAAGGCGGGCGCACAGGCTGGTATCATAAGTCAAGGCGCGGGGGTTTGTTGGGGGCGTACCGGCACGCGTAATGGCGCTCGGCGTGCCACCGCAATGTTCCGTCACCAGCCATGTTGCGATGGCAAGGCCGTCTTCAAGGAACGCCGGATCAACCCCGCGTTCAAACCGCTGGCGCGCATCGCTGGTAAGCATCAGTGTCTGGCCGGTGCGGGCAATATGTTCGGGATCGAAATAGGCGCATTCGATCAGCACATCGGTTGTCGTATCAGACACGCCGGAATGCTCGCCGCCCATGATCCCGGCAATGTCATGCACTTGGCTGTCATCAGCGATCACCGTCATGCTGGCATCCAGCGTGTAGGTTTTGCCGTTGAGCGCAATCACTTCCTCGCCGTCCTTCGCCCGGCGGGCGACCAGCGCGCCCGTCAGTTTGGCACGGTCATAGACGTGCAGGGGGCGGCCCAGATCAAGCGAGACGAAATTGGTGATGTCCACCAGCGTCGAAATCGGCTTCTGGCCAACCGCTTTCAGTCTGTCCGTCATCCATTGCGGTGCCACGCCATTCTTTACCCCAGAAACGGCTTGTGCATAAAAGGCCGGGCATCCTTCCGGATCATCGGTGCGAACGGCGGGTGCGGGATCGTTGCCCCGAACCGGTGCGAGCGTTTCCATGCGATACACTTTGGCCAGCGGGATGAGCGTTCCCAGCCCCGCCGCCGCCAGATCGCGCGCGATGCCGCGCACACCCATGCAATCCTGCCGGTTGGGGGTGATTGCCACATCAATCACCGGATCGTTGAGTTCCGCATAGTCGCTGAACGCGGTGCCCACTGGCGCATCGGCGGGCAGTTCGATGATGCCGTCATGATCATCGCCCAGTTCCAGTTCCCTGCTGGAACACATCATGCCGTTCGATTCGACACCGCGAATGGCGGCCTTTTTCAGCACCATGCCGTTGGAAGGCACCACGGCCCCTTCCACGCCGAACACGCCAACAAGGCCAGCGCGCGCATTAGGCGCACCGCAGACAACCTGAAGCGGGTTGCCGTCGCCCTTATCGACGGTCAGCACTTGCAGCTTGTCCGCCTGCGGGTGGCGCTCAGCGGTCAGCACTTTGGCAACGGTGAAGCCGCGCAGCCGCTCCGCCGGGTTTTCAATGCCTTCCACTTCCAGCCCGATGCGGTTGCAGGCATCGGCCACGTCCTGGATGGTGGCGTTGGTTTCG
>JANOAJ010000194.1:0-2479 GCA_031411035.1 Sphingomonadales bacterium | reverse complement strand
TGCATCGCCGTGGATACGGCCCTTGTGCGCCTTGCGGAACTTTGTGCGTTTTGGTTGCAGCATTGTTCTATCCTAACCTCAGCGAGCCGGACGCACGCCGGAGGTCTGTGCCTCCATCATCAAACGATCCGTCGCCATGGGATCATGGCCAAGGATTTCGCCCTTGAAGATCCACACCTTGATCCCGCACACGCCATAGGCTGTGTGTGCGGTCGCTTCGGCATAATCGACGTTGGCGCGTAGCGTATGAAGCGGCACGCGGCCTTCGCGATACCATTCGGTACGTGCAATTTCAGCGCCGCCCAAACGGCCGCCACAGGTGATCTTGATGCCTTCGGCACCCAGACGCAGCGCGGACTGAACGGCACGCTTCATCGCGCGACGGAAAGCGATACGGCGTTCAAGCTGATCAGCAACACCCTGGGCCACAAGCTTGGAATCGACTTCCGGCTTGCGGATTTCCACGATGTTCAGCGAAACGTCGCTGGACGTCATTGAGCTGAGCTTCTTGCGCAACTTGTCAATGTCGCCACCCTTCTTGCCGATGATCACGCCAGGGCGTGCGGCATAGATGGACACGCGGCACAGCTTGGCCGGACGTTCGATCACAACCTTCGAAATGGCAGCCTGAGGCAGCGTATCGATGATGTACTGGCGAAGCTTCAGATCTTCCAGCAACAACCGGCCATAATCCTGGCCTTCCGCATACCAGCGGCTATCCCAGGTGCGGTTGATCTGGAGACGAAGCCCGATCGGATTTGATTTCTGACCCATATCAGGCGTCCTCTTCTTCAACCTGGCGGACAACGACACGAATGCGGCTGAACGGCTTGACGATCTGTGCCGAACGGCCACGCGCACGGGTCGCGAAGCGCTTCATCGAAATCGACTTGCCGACACTTGCTTCGGCAACGACCAGCGCATCCACATCCAGGTTATGGTTGTTTTCAGCATTGGCAATCGCGCTGGCGAGGACCTTGCGAACGTCAACGGCCATGGCGCGCTTCGAGAAGGTCAGCACGTTCAGTGCATCATTCACCTTGCGACCGCGGATCAGCGCAGCAACAAGGTTCAGCTTCTGAGCCGAACCGCGAATGGTGTTGCCAACCGCGAGTGCTTCATTGTCCGCAACGCGGCGGGGGGCAGCTTGCTTGGACATCAGCGCTTGCCCTTCTTGTCAGCAGCGTGGCCGGGAAAATAACGCGTAGGCGCAAATTCACCGAGCTTCATGCCAACCATATCTTCGTTCACCGAGACGGGAACGAATTTGCGGCCATTGTAAACATTGAAGGTAAGCCCAACAAACTGCGGCAGGATCGTGGAACGACGCGACCAGGTTTTGATCGGGCCAGCCCGCGTGCCAGCTTCGGCAGCAGTTTCGGCTTTCTTCAGGAGATGAAGGTCAACAAAGGGACCTTTCCAGACGGAACGGGCCATGACTTACCTCTTCTTCTTCGCATGACGCGAACGGATAATCATCTTGTCCGTCGCCTTGTTGGAACGGGTGCGAGCACCCTTGGTCGGCTTGCCCCACGGTGTCACCGGATGGCGACCGCCCGAGGTCCGGCCTTCACCACCACCGTGCGGGTGATCAACCGGGTTCTTCGCAACACCGCGTGTCAGCGGGCGCTTGCCCAGCCAACGGTTGCGGCCTGCCTTGGCAAGATTGGTGTTGGCATTATCCGGATTGGACACGGCCCCTACCGTCGCCATGCAATCGGCTCGAATGTAGCGCTGCTCGCCGGAATTGAGGCGGACAATCACCATGCCACGGTCACGACCGACGACTTGCACATAGGTGCCGGCCGAACGGGCGATCTGGCCACCCTTGCCGGGCTTCATTTCAACATTGTGGACAATCGTGCCGACCGGAGTCTGACCGATTTCCATCGCGTTGCCAGGCTTCACGTCGGTCTTCTTGCCGGCGATCACCTTGTCACCGGGCGAAAGACGCTGCGGCGCAATGATATAAGCCTGTTCGCCGTCGGGATAATTCACCAGAGCGATGAAGGCCGTGCGGTTGGGATCATATTCCAGACGCTCGACCGTCGCTTCCACATCCCATTTGCGACGCTTGAAGTCGATGATGCGATACCGCTGCTTGTGGCCGCCAGCAATACCACGCGAAGTGACATGGCCCTTGTTGTTACGACCACCGGTCTTGCGCTTGCCTTCGGTCAGCGCCTTCACAGGCTTGCCCTTGTGCAGCGCGGAACGGTCAACCAGGATCAGGCCACGGCGGGCCGGGCTGGTTGGGTTATAATTTTTAAGTGCCATGGCCTTAAATTCCCGTGGTCACATCGATGGACTGGCCTTCGGCCAGCGTCACGATTGCCTTCTTGAAATCGGACCGCGTGTAGGGCTTGCCCTTCCAGCGCTTGGTCTTGCCCTTCTGGACGATGGTGTTGACCTTGGTCACCGAAACCGAAAACAAGGCTTCAATAGCGGCCTTGATCTGCGGCTTGGTGGCGTCGTTCGC
>JANOAJ010000193.1:0-7841 GCA_031411035.1 Sphingomonadales bacterium | reverse complement strand
CAGCCGCAAATTTCGGCATCGTCCGAAAGCGCTGCAACGGCATCAAGCGGGTTTAGCGACCCGCCCCCTCCTGAGGCGAAAGCTTGGCCGAAGATTAAAGCGTCGCGGATTTCCGAAACGTCCTCCTGTTTCTTCAAAAGTTCGAAATACCAATTGCAGTCACCGGTATCGCCATAAAGCACCGCGCCGATCACGCGGTCTTCTTTGACGATCACGCGCTTGTAAACGCCGCGCGTCGCGTCGCGCATGACTATATCTTCGCAGCCCTCACCACCGGAAAAATCGCCTGCCGAAAACACGTCGATCCCGGAAACCTTAAGCTTGGTGGATGTGACCGAGCCGGTATAGCCATTGGGCTGTGCCACCAGCCCGTCGGCAAGGCTGCGGCACATGTCCCACAGCGGTGCGACGAGGCCGTACACCAGGCCGTTATGTTCCACGCATTCGCCCACCGCGAGGATGTTCGCGTCAGACGTCACCAGATGATCGTCCACATGAATGCCGCGCCCGATGGCCAGCCCGGCATCACGTGCCAGCTTCACTTTGGGGCGGATGCCCACGGCCATCACCACCAGCGAGGCGGGAATGTCGCGCCCATCTTTCAGGCGGACGCCTTCCACCTTGCCCATGCCGTAAATCTCGGCAGTGTCGGCACCCGTCAGGATTGTCTGGCCGCGCCCTTCCAGCGCTTCCTTCAGCAGCCAGCCCGCCGCTTCGTCGAGTTGCCGTTCCATCAGCGTGGGCATCAGATGGATGACCGTCACCTTCATTCCCCGCAGCGAAAGTCCGTGCGCGGCTTCGAGCCCCAGCAAGCCGCCGCCGATGACAACGGCATCGCCCCCGCCATCCGCCGCGCGGAGCATGGCCCCGACATCGTCCATATCCCGGAAGGTGACGACGCCTTGCAGGTCGTGCCCCGGTACAGGAATGATGAACGGATCGGACCCCGTGGCCAGAACCAGCTTGTCATAGCTTTCCGTGCGGCCCGAACGCGCCGTGACCGTCTGGATTTTCCGGTCAATCGCCACCACCTGATCGCCACTGACCAGCGTGATATGATTGTCATCATACCAAGCCTGATCGTTGATCACGATATCATCGAACGACTTCTCGCCGGCCAGCAGCGGAGAAAGCATGATGCGGTTGTAATTGACGCGCGGTTCCGCCCCGAAAATGGTGATGCGATACGTGTCCGCATCCCGGGCGAGAATTTCCTCCACCGCGCGGCACCCGGCCATGCCGTTGCCGATGACGATAAGATGGGGTTTGTCAGTCATGTGCAGTTCCTCAGAGTGCCCATTCGACGGACGCCCAGATCTTGCGGGTGTCCGTGGCAAAGGCCTTGGCGTTGTAGTCAGCGTATTTCAGGGTGAACGTGTATTTCTTGCACTTGGCGACAAGCTGCGCGCCGATCTCGTCGCCATAATGCTGGCTCAGGCGGTCGGACTTGTAATCATGATAATTGGCCGCAAAGGCGAGGCTGTCGAGGCCCAGAACCTTGGGCTTGGTATAGCCGAACGTGCCATACACATCCTGCAGGCCGTTTGGCGGTGTCACCAGAAACTTGTCTGCCCAGCCGTTGAACTTGTGGAGCGTGGCCAGCGGCGTCTGGAAACTGGTCAGCGCCACCCCATTATCGGCACCCAGCAGTTCATAACCGCCCAGCAGCTTGAAGCCCTTTGCCTCCACGCCCAGTTCGCCAAGGATATAGTCTGCGGAATAGTTGTTGGGATTATGGTGGAAATCGCTCTGCCGGGCATAGCTGGCTGCCACTGTCAGCTTCGCCTTTTTGGACAGTGGATAAGCCCCGGCATAACGCGCACCGAATGTCTGGCTGGACATTTTGAAGGCAGAGACAACCGCCTCATCCTGATCGACCAGATAGGCAAAGCCGGTCAGCAAGCCATATTTGTGTTTGTAGCTGATATTGGCAAACAGATTGTCGCCAGACACGGCTTGCTGGCGGGCGCGGCCAAAGCTGTTGCCGCCATCCACGCCCCAGATGGTCCGGTTTGACCAGGCATAGGTGATATCCGCCTTCACATTCTTGATCCCGGCATATTCCACGCGCACGGCATCAAAGGTCTGTTCATTGTCGCGGAAGCCGACCGAACCGACAAAGCGCTGGTCATCCAGATTGATCCGCTGGCGACCAAGCGTCACCACGGTCTTGGCCAGGCCGGTGAACTGGATCTGCGCGCGATTGAGTTCGATGGTCTGTGGATCGGCAACGATGGGAAAGCCCGTCTTGCCGTTCACGCCGCTGTTGTAATGTTCCGAAATGGCAAGCGTGCCTTCCCCTTCCACCAACACCGCAAACGCGCCTTGCTTCGCCTCGAAACCGGCGCGGACGCGCGCGGTGACGGCTTCGGCTTCACGGGCAAGCGGCTTTTGATCGACATTTTCGTAGCGCAGGCGCGCGTCGATCAGGGGCTTGATCTTCACCGCGTCCGCAAGGGCAGGCGTGGTGAAGGCCAGGCAAGTGGTGGCGATAACGAATTTGTGCATGATCTTTCTCCCTGAAGCTTTTGCTTTCAGGTCATCCTCTCCCGTCATGCTCAGATCGTTACGCCCTGGATCGCCGCACCCCAGGTGGTGCGCCAGCGCTTTTTGACGGAAGTGAGGCCAAGCAGGGCAACAAGCGCCAGTCCGGCGAAGATCAGGAAGCCCGATGATGCACTGCCCGTAGCCTGCTTGGCAAAGCCGAGCGAGGAAGCGAGGTAGAAACCACCCACGCCGCCGCCAAAGCCGACAAGGCCCGTCATGATGCCGATTTCCTTGCGGAAGCGCTGCGGCACCAATTGGAACACCGCGCCGTTGCCGAAGCCCAGCGAAGCCATCACGGCCAGGAACAGAGCGAAGGTAACGGGCAGCGTATAGCCGCCGATGCTGATCACCGCGAGGATGGCTGCAGCCGCCATATAGACGAAGGACAGCGTCTTGATGCCGCCGATCTTGTCAGCAGTGGCACCGCCGAACGGACGGACAAGCGAGCCTGCGAACACGCACGCCGCCGTGAAATAGCCCGCGATCACCGGGGTAAGCGCAAACTGGTCAACGAAATAGATCGAAAGCGATGAGGACAGGCCGACAAAGCCGCCGAACGTGACGCCGTAGAACAGCATGAACCACCAGGCGTCCACATCCTTCAGCACATCAAAATAGGCGCTGATAGGCTTGGCGGCAGGTTGATCGGGACTGTCCTTGGCCGCGATCATGTAGATCACGAACACAATGGCCAGCGGAATGCAGGCAAGGCCCAGAACGGCATTCCAGCCAAACGCCTTGGCAAGGCCGGGGGCGAACAGGGAGGCAAGCACGGTGCCCGAATTGCCCATCCCGGCAATGCCCATCGCCTTGCCCTGATGCTCTGGCGGATACCAGCGGCTGGCAAGCGGCAGGGCCACGGCAAAGCTGGCCCCTGCAAAGCCCAGAACCACGCCGACGGCCAGCGTGCCTTCATAGGAATTCACTCCGAACCACCAGGCCGTCATCAGACCCGCGATCACGATCAACTGGCCAATGGCGCCGGTTGTCTTCGGCCCGATGCGATCGACCAGCAGGCCGTTGACCAGACGCAACACCGCGCCTGCCAGCGTCGGCACGGCGACCATCAGGCCCTTTTGCGCCGGGCTGAGCCCCAGTTCCTTGGAAATGATCGGCGCGAGCGGCCCGAGCATCACCCACACCATGAAGGCGAGGTCGAAATACAAAAACGCGGTTATCAGCGTCGGGCGGTGGCCCGATTGCCAGAAGGATTTTGTCACAATGCCATACCCCTTTTTGGTTGTGCAATTTCTGCTTGACGGGAACCTCTCCAAACCGCTCCCTTCGCGTGCACACACGTGAGGGAGTTCTTCATTTGAAACCGGAAGGCCGATTGCTGGCAGCCGCAGGGCACGCATCCGAAACGGGCGTGCGGGCGGATAATCAGGACTTTGTCGGCATTTACAGCGCGACCGAAGGCGAACGCGCGCGCCACGGCATGGTGGCGGCGCTGGCCGACGGTGTCAGCGGTGCGAAGGGTGGGCGTATCGCTTCCGAACTGGCGGTGCGCACGCTGGTTGAAGGGCTGTATGATCAGCCCGACACGATCGGCCCGGCCGCTGCTGTGGCGCGGGTGATGACGCCGTTCAACCGCTGGCTGCATAGCATGGGCAAGTCCGCCACGATGCGCCATGCTGCCACGACCTTCACGGCCTTTGTGCTCAAGGGCCGCCGCGGCCATGTACTCCATGTGGGGGACAGCCGCGCGTGGCATTTCCGCGACGGCCGCCTGACCCTGCTGACCGAGGACCACACGCGCTCCCACCCCGATCAGAACCATATCCTTTATCGCGCCATCGGCATCGAGGAACGGCTGCGGCTTGATCATCACGAATTCAATCTTGAACCCCATGACCGGCTGCTTCTGACCAGCGACGGGGTGCATGGCACACTGGATGCCAGGCGCATCGCAGCCCTGCTCGGCACACGACGCTCGGCTGAGGCGGATGCGGCGGCTTTGGTTGAAGCCGCGCTGGATGGTGGCAGCCAGGATAATGCCAGCGCCATCGTGATCGACGTGGTGGCGCTGCCCGCGCCCGATCATGATGCCATTGCCGGTGATGTCGCCCGCCTGCCGATCCTGCCGCCCCCGGATGAAGGGCAAAGCATTGACGGGTTCCGGCTGGATCACCTGCTGTCCGACGGGCGCTACACCCGCTTGTTCAAAGGTGTGGACATTGCCAGTGGCGAGACAGTCGCGATCAAGTTTCCCAAGCCCGCCTTGCTGTCCGAAAGCGGCGCGCGGCTGGCCTTTGCGCGCGAAATCCTTGTCGGCAGCCGCGTCTCCAGCCCCTTTGTCGGAGGTGTCATCGCTGTCCCCCCCGAACGGCAGACGCGCCTGTATGGCGTTCAGCCCTTTCACGAAGGGCAGACGCTGGAAGCGCGGATGAATGGCCGTATCGGGCTGGAGGAAGGATTGAAAATCGCGGTCGGGATGACCCGCGCGGTCGCGGCCCTGCACCGGCTGAACATCATCCACCGCGACATCAAGCCGGACAATGTGATGCTCACTGCCACCGGTCTGAAACTTGTCGATCTGGGGGTCGCCCGCCTGCCGCGCGTTGATGAATTCGCCGCCAGCGAAGTGCCCGGAACGCCCGGCTATCTCGCGCCCGAAATGTTCGGCGGCAATGCCGGGGATGAAGCGACCGACCAGTTCGCCCTTGGGGTCACCTTGTGGCGCCTGTTCGCGGGCCGTTTCCCTTATGGCGAGGCTGAGGCTTTCAGCCGCCCCCGTTTTGGCGCGCTGGAACCGCCCTCGCGCAGCCGGGAGGATTTGCCCGCCTGGCTGGATGCCACGCTGATGCGCTGCGTCGCGGTTGATCCCGGTGACCGCTTTGCCGATGTCGTGGAATTGCTCCGGGCCCTTGAAGGCGGGGCGGCTGTCGCGCGCAAGCGGCTGACACCGCTGCCGCTGATCGAGCGCCATCCAGTGCGTTTCTGGCAGGGCGTGTCCTTGCTGCTGCTGGTTGCGCTGATCGCAGCACTGGCCATCCGGTGAAACCACCGAACCTCCGTGCCTGTCTGATCGCGCCTGCCGCATGATGCCCTGAGTCCCTTTCGCCAAAAAAAAAGCCGCGCACGCGCAAGAGCAGTACTGCTCCTGATCGCGTGGCGGCATTGCCTATGTCTTTTGAGTGCCAACATATCCGGCTGCGCTTCGTTGCGCGGCGTGTTGGTAGGGGGAAGATGTCCCCGATTCGGTTTTTCCGCAAGTGCAAATATTGCAGTGCAGCAATTATGAGCAGATGCCTATTTTTTGTGCAGGCTCGACAGATAGGCGTCAAGCCGTGTGGGATCGAACGGCCGCCCGTCAAAGAAGCGGTCCGGGCCCAACACAAGCCGCCCTTGCGTGGTGCCAACGCCGGTGGGCAGATCAATGCCCCCTTCCAGCTTCGCGCTGGCACCGGGCAGCGGAACACCTAGCGACGCGAGCGAGGCCCGGTATATGTCTGAGCGGAACACCCGCTGCGCCGCTTCATAATCCGCCGCGTCCGGCTGCACATGGCCGGCCGCGCACATTTGGGCATAAAGCCAGGCGGCCTGGCTCTGCCAGGGGAAGTTCGCCGCTTCGCGATGCTGGAACATGAAGTCGGGAATGTGCAGCCGGTCATGGCCATGGGCGAACAGGATGCGATCGGATACCGCGCCCCTGATCAGGTCCGCCGATCCGTCAAGATAGGCAGGCCGCGCCAGTATCTCTGCAATGGCATCCAGCTTGTCCGGATCGATAAAGGCCTGTCCGGCGCGGTAGAGGGCGCGGAGCAGCCGGGCGGTTCCCTCCGGATCGCGCTCCATTCGTTCGGTGCGCATGGCCAGCACCTTTTCCACGCCGCGCCGCCAGATTTGCGAGGTGACCGCCACAATCACACCAACGCCGCGATCCACTGCCACGCTGTTCCAGGGTTCACCCACGCAAATGCCGTCCACTTCGCCCGAAGCAAGCGCATCACTCGCAAAGGGAGGGGCGACCGTGACAATCTCCACGTCCCGGTTGGGGTCGATCCCGCTTGCCATCAGCCAGTAGCGCAGCATGTAATTATGGCTGGAATAGCGGTGGACGACCCCGAATCGCAGCTTTGTGGCGCTCTCGCGAATCAGCATGGCCAGCCGTGCGCCGATCACGCCCACATCGCCTGGCGCGCCCACTTGTGTCAGCCGCCCGGCAATATCCGCGCGCACGGTAAAGGCATTGCCGTTCAGCCCCAGCACAAAGGGCACGGACAGCGGCACGGGCGGGCGCCCCAGCCCCAGCGTGGTCGCAATGGCAAGCGGGGCCACCAGATGGGCGGCATCGCTATGGCCGTAAAGCAGCCGGTCACACACGGTGGCCCAGCTCATGTCGCGCACAAGGTCAAGGCTCAGCCCTTCCTCCTCGGCAAAGCCAAGCTCGCGCGCCAGAATGGGAAGGGCCGCATCCACCAGCGGCAGGAAACCGATACGCATGACCGACACCGTCACAATCCCCCCATCAGCTTTTCAGCGGTCAGCAGCGCATCGGCCACTTCCGCGATCTTGCGGCCCCGGTCCATCGCGGTTTTGCGGAGCAGCGCATAGGCTGCAGGCTCATCAATTCCGCGCTTCTTCATCAGCAGCCTTTTGGCCTGGTCCACCGCGTCGCGCTCAGCCAGCGCCGTCCGCGCTTCATCCAGTTCGGAACGCAGCCGGGCAAAGGCATTGAAGCGCTTTATGGCCAGTTCCAGCACGGGCCGGATGCGTTCCGCCTTCAGGCCATCCACCACATAGGCGGAAACCCCCGCTTCCACGGCGGCTTCCATTGCGGCATCATCGCTGCGGTCAACGAACATGGCAACCGGGCGGGCCAGCGCGCGCGAAACGGCGAACAGCTCCTCCAGCTCGTCGCGCTGGGGATTGCCCAGATCCATCAGGATCACATCAGGGGCAAACGCCTCGATTCGCGCGACCAGCCCGATGCGCTGGGACAGGACAAGCGTTTCCGCCAGGCCGGATGCCTCCAGCCCTTCCCGGATCACCGCCGCCCGCGCGGGCGATTCATCAACGATTGCAATGCGCAAGGATCAACCTCATGTTGCGCTGCAGCATAGTTCGGGATGCGCGGGATGCAACTGTGACAATGGCACGTGCCGATGGGCGGATGCGATTCGCTTGGGATGGCAGTGTGTTTCTGGAGACACTGGAGCGGGCGAAGGGATTCGAACCCTCGACCCCGACCTTGGCAAGGTCGTGCTCTACCCCTGAGCTACGCCCGCTCTGGCGTTCAACCGGAGAGTTCCGGTGAGGTGAGGGCGGGCCACTAGCAGCGCTTTGCCGCC